>JADYYN010000140.1 GCA_020853635.1 Gemmatimonadaceae bacterium | reverse complement strand
GGCCCCCCCCCCCGGGCACCAAAACCCCCCGAATCCCGCACCGCCGTGCCCTTGGAAGCAGCAGACGAAACGGATATGTTTCAAGGCTCTATGTTCGCTGAACTCTCCGAAAAACTCGAAGCCACATTCGCGAAGCTCCGCGGCCGTGGCGTCCTGACCGAAGCCGACATCAAGGAGGGCCTGCGCGAGGTGCGCCGGGTCCTGCTCGAAGCCGACGTCAGTTTCCAGTTGACGCGGGAGTTCCTCGAGCGGGTCGAGAAGCGCGCCGTGGGTGTGGCGCAGCTCAAGACCATCTCGCCCGCCCAGCAGTTGGTGAAGATCGTCTACGACGAACTCACCCTCATGCTCGGCGAGCGTCGCGAAGGGATCAAGCATTCGACGCTACCGCCGACCGTGATCATGATGGTCGGCTTGCAGGGTTCGGGTAAGACGACGTCGTCCGCGAAGCTCGCGCGGCGACTGAAGGCCGAAGGACGGCCGGTGCGACTGGTGGCGGCGGACGTGTACCGCCCGGCCGCGATCGATCAGCTGGAGACGTTGGGGCGCGACCTCGACGTGCCGGTGTATGCCGACCGTTCGACGAACGACGTGGTGAAGATCGTGCGCGCTGGTGTGGAACTCGCGCGCAAGGAACGCGACCGGGTGGTCATCCTCGACACCGCGGGTCGGTTGCAGATCGACGAATCGATGATGGACGAGCTGCGCCGCGTGAAGGACGCGGTGCAGCCCGATGAGATCCTGCTCGTCGCCGACGGCATGACCGGTCAGGACGCTGTGCGCATCGCGCAGGGCTTCAACGACGCGTTGGGTGTGACAGGTGTGATCCTCACCAAGATGGACGGCGATGCCCGCGGTGGTGCGGCGCTGTCGATCTACGGAGTCACCAAGAAGCCGATCAAGTACATCGGCGTCGGTGAGAAGTCGGACGCGCTCGAGGAGTTCCATCCCGACCGTATGGCGGGCCGGATCCTCCAGCAGGGCGACGTGCTCACGCTGGTGGAGAAGGCGCAAGAGTCGTTCGACGCCGACGAGGCGAAGCGGCTGGAGAAGAAGGTCCGCAAGGAAGGCATGGACCTGCAGGACTTCCTCGGCGCGATGAAGCAGATGGAGAAGCTCGGCAGCATCCAGAACATCCTGAAGATGTTGCCGGGTGTGAACAGCAAGATGATGAAGCAGGCGAGTCAGGTGGACCCGAAGCGCATGAAGCATCTCGAGGCGATCGTGCTCTCGATGACGCCTGCCGAGCGCAAGGACCACACGATCCTGAACGGCTCGCGTCGCGCCCGGGTGGCGAAGGGCAGCGGTCGGCCGGTGAGTGAAGTGAACAAGCTCCTGGAGCAATTCCGGGAGATGCAGAAGATGATGAAGAAGATGGGAAGCGCTCGTCGATAGTGCAGTTCCCTGGTGCGCCCCGGAAACGCCGGTGAGCGCGATGAGCCAGGTTCGCAGGACCCGTTACCCGTTGCTCGAGGTTATTTCCATGGCCGTTCGTATCCGTCTCCGTCGTCAGGGCCGCACCAAGTCGCCCACCTATCGTATCGTCGTCGCCGATGGCCGTTCGCCGCGCGATGGCAAGTTCCTCGAGATCATCGGGCAGTACGCGCCGCGCACCGGCGAGCAGGCGCTGCAGCTCAAGGTCGACCGCGCGAACTACTGGCTCGACAACGGCGCGCAGCCGTCGGACACCGTCCGCTCGCTGCTCCGCAAGGCCGGCGTGCTCAAGGCCCGTCACGAGACGCGTCTCGCCACCAAGCTCGCGGCCAAGGCCGTGCCGGTGAAGGACTGAGTCCGTGACGCTCCCCGACTGCGCGATCGTCGCGCGGGTGCGCCGGCCGCATGGCGTGCGAGGGGAGTTGGTAGTGGAATCGTTCACCGACGAGCCGGACGCGATCCTCGCGCCCGGCCGTCGGCTTTTTCAGGGCACGCATGACGGCGTCTTGTGGCTCGACCCCAAGGCGCGCACCCCGCGCGAGGTGCATGTGACGGGCCTCCGTCCATTCAAAGACGGCTGGCTGCTCACCATCGACGCCGTCGCCGACCGCAACGAAGCCGAGCGCTGGAACGGCCGGCATCTGATGGTCCCGGTCGAGGAGCTCTCCGAGCCCGACGAAGGCGAGGTGTTCGCGCACGAACTTGTCGGCATGACGTTGGTCGACGCCGAGTCCGAGGAGACGCTGGGCGAGGTGATCGAGTTCTACGAACTGCCGCAGGGTCTGCTGCTGGAGTTCCGCGGCGAGAAGGGAGTACACAGCCTGCCGTTCGTCGACGAGTTCGTGGAGGAGGTCGATCGCGAAGGCCGCAGAATCGTGGTGCGGCTGCCGGATGGGCTGGTGTCCTGAGGCTGCTCACTTCCCTCCCATCTCCCATCTCCCTTCTGTGCTTACCGTCAACCTCATCTCGATCTTCCCGGACTTCTTCACCGGCCCGCTCTCGCTCAGCATCCCGAAGCGAGCGGCAGAGGCCGGGCTGGTGTCGTACCGGGCGATCGACCTGCGGGACTTCGCGACGGACAAGCACAAGACGGTCGATGACGCACCGTTCGGCGGTGGGCCGGGCATGGTGATGAAGCCCCAGCCGTTCTTCGACGCGGTGGAGTCCGTGGGCGCCAAGGCGCCCATCGTGCTGCTCTCGCCGCGGGGGAAGGTGTTCTCGCACGCCGATGCGGTGCGCTTCGCGGCGGGCACCGAGCTCACGCTGCTCTGCGGCCACTACAAGGACGTGGATCAGCGCGTGGCGGACCACCTGGCCACCGAAGAGATCTCGCTCGGCGATTTCGTGCTCTCCGGTGGGGAACCGGCGGCTCTCGCCATCGTCGACGCCGTGGTGCGTCTGCTCCCGGGCGCCATGAGCGACCTCGAGAGCGCCCGGACGGACTCTTTCTACGACCGCGGGCTCTCGGCCCCGAGCTATACGCGTCCGGCGGAGTACCGGGGGTTCGGGGTCCCGGAGGTGCTGCTCAGTGGGAACCATGCGGCCATTGAGAAGTGGCGTCGGGAGGAGGGGGAGCGCCGGACCCGCGACCGTCAGGGACCCGTTGCGCAAGGCCAGCCGCGACAGTAGCTTACAAGGCTCAACACGACACCCTCAACGGACCGCCTGCAGGTCCGGAGCCGCATATGCATCCGTTCGCCGAAACCGAGAAGGAATATCTCAAGCAGGTGCCCCCGTTCCGTGCCGGCGACACGCTCCGCGTGAACGTCCGAGTCAAGGAAGGTGAGAAGGAGCGTCTGCAGGCCTTCGAAGGCGTCTGCATCGCCCGCAAGGGCACGGGCGTCGGCGCGACCTTCGCCGTGCGCAAGATCTCCAACGGCGTCGGCGTCGAGCGCATCTTCCCGCTCCACTCGCCCATGCTCGCCGAGATCAAGGTCGTGCGTCGTGGCCGCGTGCGCCGCGCAAAGCTCTTCTACCTCCGCGAAGTGACCGGAAAGGCTGCCCGCATCGCCGAGAAGAAGGTGCGCGTGCAGGTTCCCGCCTCGGGCGAGGCGTAACCCTCAGCACCATGGCCGGCGGATGGAGCGCACTCGAGCGGTCGTTCCGCGACGCCGGTGCCACGACCATCGCTGGGGTTGATGAAGTCGGTCGGGGCCCGCTTGCGGGCCCCGTCGTCGTTTGTGCCCTCGTGATGCCGTTCGACCGCCGGGCGATCGCCGGGGTGGACGACTCGAAGAAGCTCGACGCGCCCGCACGCGAGCGACTCGCCGCAGCGATCCGTTTGGACGCCCTCGCGCTCGCGGTGGCCGCTGCGCCAGTGGCGGAGATCGCCCGATACAACATCTATCAGGCGACCGCGCGGGCGATGGGCCGCGCCTTGGACCGCCTCGCCAATACGCTCGGCCACGAGCCCGACGAGATCCTTGTCGACGGCAAGCCGATCAAGACGTTGGGGCGGCCGCATCATGCGATCGTGAAAGGCGACGGGAGCTGCTACAGCATCGCCTGTGCGAGTATCGTCGCGAAGGTCGTGCGCGACCGGCTCATGACCAAGCTCCATGCACGCCACGATGCCTACGGCTGGGCGTCCAATGCCGGCTACGGGACGCCGGCGCACATCGACGGGCTACGACGGGCAGGGCTCACGGCGCACCATCGCGTGAGCTTCTGCGCGACCGCGCTCAGGGCGCCTTGAGCCAGACCGAGACGAACTGGACCGTCTGCGAGTTCCGGCTGCCACTCACGGTGGACACACCGTTGCCGCACGTGCCGCGGGGCGGCCACTTGAGCGCGAGCGTTCGGGTGAGGTCGGTGCCGGCAGGGTAGAGTTCGACGAACTCGACATCACCAGCCATGATCGATGCGACCGGGAAACCCGGTCGTGCGATGCCGTTCACGTACAGGCATCCCCCAACGGTGAAGCCGAGGTTCATCTGCGTGACGGTGGGCGACGAACGAAGGGCGTCGACCAGGTTGATCGCGTCGGTGGCTTCGAGCTCCTCGCGGTGCACGAGCGCGGCCCGCGGCGTCGCGTACTTCAACCGCTGGTCGAGGTCACGCCAGACCCAGTAGTCCTTCTGCGCCTTGGTGGCGGTATCCATGCCGACGTCGATCTCGATGTATCCCTCGGCGGGCACGGTGGCGCTCACCAGCCGCGTCTCGTAGCCCGCGCGCTCGATTCGGATCAGGAACTCGCGTCCCCCCGGTAGCGGCATGGAGAAGTTGCCCTCCATATCCGTGCCGACGCTGGCGTCGCCGCCCATGATGCGCACGGTCGCGCCGCCGAGGGGACTGAGCTTGCGCGCATCACCGACCACTCCGCGGACGCCGGTCCACTTAGCGGCGACGAGGACGGGGTCGAGCGACTTGCTCGTCTGCTGGACCACGAAGTCGCGGCGCAGGCCCGCCTCCGGCAGCACCACGTCGAAGAGCGCAGGGGCGTAGCCCAGCCGGCGGACGGACACGGTCCAGGCCCCGGTACCGAGACCACCCAACCGGAAGTCCCCATCGTCCTCGGAGTAGGCGAGGATCGTGCGGGGCCCTTGGCTGGCGCGCAGGACGGCGTTGCCCACGGGTTCACCGGCGTTGTCGAGTACGCGCCCCACGAGCAGACCGGGGCGCAGTGACTGCGCCTCGATGAGCATGGGGATGGCCACGGCGAGCAGGGCCGCCGCGAGCGGGTGTGCAACGTACCGGCGCACGGATAACATCGGGACCTCGACTCCAATAGGGGCTACGCGGACACGGAAGCTGGTGGGGACCGACCCCGGAGGCAACCGCTGTGATGGTGCTACCGGACACCGGCGGGGAGGTTCCCTCGCGGTGGTCCGACATGCCACAGGAACCGCCGAGAAACACGGCGGCCTACCCCCTGACGAGAGGCACCTGAGCAGGTCACCTTTCGACGTTCCCGAACCCCAAGCCCCGTGCACGCAGAAGTCGTCACCAGTTCCACCGATCCCGTCTCGCAGCTGCTGGTCGCCGTGCTGCTCGTTGCGATGTTCGCGATGCTCAGTATCGAGAAAGCGCACCGCGTCCTCGTCGTGCTCTCGGCCGTGGCGCTGCTGTGGGCGATCACGTATCTGACACCGTACCACCTGCTCTCACTCGAACAGACGGCGGCCGCGCTCGATCTCAATGTGCTGCTGCTGCTCGCCGCGATGATGGCGTTGGTGGGCGTACTGAAGGAGACCGGGGTGTTCGGGTGGACGGTGGAGCGCCTGCTCGAGCGCTTCGGGGGGAATCCGGCCCGCGCGATCGCGGTGTTGTGGTGGTTCACCGCGATCTCGTCGGCGTTCCTCGACAATGTGACGACGGTGATCTTCGTGACGCCGGTGGTGCTGGCCACGGTGCAGCGCCTCAAGGCGCCACCGGCGTTGGTCCTGATCCCGGTGGTGATGGCCGCGAACATCGGTGGGACGGCGACGCTCATCGGTGACCCGCCCAACATCATGATCGGGTCGGGCGCGGGGATCACGTTCGTGCAGTTCATCGAGGCGTTGGCGGTCCCGGTACTGGTGATGTTGTGTGCGCTGCATTGGTGGGCGGCTCGTCGGCTGCGCGCGGCGATGGGCTCCCGCGCCGACGCCCCCGCACAGGCGGACGAGCCTGGGTCAGGGCCGGCGATCACCGATCCCGGACTGCTCAAATGGCTGGGATGGATCAGCCTGTTCGTGCTCGTCGGTTTCGTCACGCACGGCATCACCGGGATGCCCGCCGCGGTCCCCGCGATCATCGGCGCCGCCGTCGCATTGCTCGTGCAGGACTTCCGCTACCTGAAGCGGCATCAGCCCACACATGAGGAGCGACAGCACGGCATCCTGCATGTGTTGGAGAAGGAGATCGAGTGGCCGACGCTGACGTTCTTCGCGTTCCTGTTCATCATCGTCGGTGCGGCGGTGGAGACGGGGCTCATCGGTACGTTGGCAGGGATACTCGAACGCACCATCACCGGCGGGCGCGACGCGATGGGCCTGAGCGAGGGCGGGACCTTGATCTTCGCCGCGGTCCTCGTGCTGTGGGTGGCCGGGTTCCTCTCCGCGGTGATGGACAACATCCCGTTCGTCGCGGTGAGCATCCCGATCATCGCAACGCTCACCAGGGCGCTTCCGGGAGACACCAGCGTTCTGTGGTGGGCGCTCCCACTGGGCGCGTGTCTTGGTGGCAATGGCACACCGATCGGCGCCTCGGCGAACGTGACGACGCTTGGCCTCGCCGAACGCATGGGGATCCGGATCTCGTTCGCCGAGTTCGCTCGGACGGGCGTGAAGGTGACGGTGTTCACGCTGCTGCTCTCTACGGGTTTCCTCGCCGGCTACGTCACGCTCGGGCAAACGGGGGTCACGGTGGTGGCGGCCGGGGTGCTCGCGGTCGCGGCGTTCGGTCTATGGCGATACGAGACGAGCGCCACGGGGTGAGGCGCGACGGCGAGGCGGAACCCGCACGCGCGGCGCGCCATGCTGCGCCCTACGTCGTGTCACCGGCGATCGGACGCCCTGCTCCTGTGGTGTTCGACTCGCCGCACAGCGGGTTCACGTTCCCGTCGGATTGGGCGCCGAGTGCACCGCTCGCCGCGCTCCGCAGCACATGGGACGCACACGTCGATCGGCTCTGGGCGCACGCGTCGGAGCATGGTGCGATGTTGCTCGCGGCGGAGTTCCCGCGGGCGTTCTGCGACGTGAACCGCGCTGAAGACGATCTGGATCCCGCGGTGCTCGACGCGCCGTGGCCCACACCGCTGCGTCCCACCGCCTACTCGCAGCGCGGCATGGGACTGATCCGTCGACTCGCGCTGCCGGATGTCCCGATGTATGCGGCGCCGTTGTCGGTACGCGATGTGGAGGAGCGGATCGTGTGGTACTACCGCCCGTATCGCGCGGCGCTGCGAGCCTTACTCGACGAGGCGCGCGCGGCGGACGGTTTCGTGTGGCACGTGAACTGTCATTCGATGAAGAGCGTGGGCAACGCGATGAACGTCGACGCGGGTGCCGCACGGCCGGATATCGTGGTGAGCGACGGCCGTGGCAGCACTGCCGATCCCGCGTTGACGGCGCGCATCGCCGAGTGGTTCGCGCTGCGTGGGTATCGTGCGGCCGTGAACGATCCATATCAGGGCGGGGACCTGGTGCGTGCGTTCGGCGCGCCGTCGGTCGGTGTGCAGAGCGTGCAGATCGAACTGAATCGCGCACTGTACATGGATGAGGCGACGGCAGAGCCGCATGAAGGCTTCGAGGCGCTTCAGGAGGAGTTGACGGCGTTCGCGGCGGCTCTGTGTGCGTGGGCACGGGATGCCCGAGCCGCGCGCGGGACGTCGCGATGAAACGATTCCTCGACCGCGTCGAGCGCGTGGGCAACGCGCTGCCGCATCCGGCGACGCTGTTCATCCTGCTCAGCGTGTCGGTGGTGCTGTTGTCAGCGGCCTGTGCGGCGTTGGGGGTGTCGGTGCGGCATCCGCTCTCGGGCGATGATGTGCAGGTCGTGAATCTGCTGTCGGCCGCCGGGCTGCGTCGGCTCGCACTCAACCTCGTGCCGAACTTCGTCAACTTCGCGCCTCTTGGGCCGGTGCTGGTGAGTCTGCTGGGACTCTCGGTGGCTGAGCGCAGCGGATTGTTGGGGGCCGTGGTGCGGATGATCGTCGCGGCGGCGCCGGCGCGCGTGCTGACGGCGGTGCTCGTGTTCTGCGGGGCGATGTCGCACACGGTGGGCGATGTGGGCTACGTGTTGCTCTTGCCGTTGGGTGCCGCACTGTTCCACTCGCTTGGGCGGCACCCGCTGGCCGGGCTCGCGGCGGCGTACTACGGCGTGTCGGGTGGGTTCGCCGCGAACCTGCTGCTCTCTCCGACGGATGTGGTGCTCGCCGGACTGACGCAGGAGTCGGCGCGGCTGGTGGACGCCGCGTATGTGGTGAGCCCGATGGCGAACTATTTCTTCCTCGCGGCGTCGGTCGCGTTCGTGACCGTGACGGGCACGCTCGTGACGGAGCGGATCGTGGCCCCGCGGCTCGGTCGGTACGAAGGAAATGCCGACGCGGCGACGTTCGAGCCGCTCAGTGCCGACGAACGCGCCGGGCTGCGCTGGGCCGCGGCGACGATGGTCGGCATGGTCGTGTTGCTCGTGCTCGGGCTCGCGCCGGCGGACGGCGTGCTCCGCGACCCCGCCAAACCTGGGCTCATCGATTCGGTCCTGATCCGCGGGTTGGTGTTCTTCCTGTTCGCGTTCGGTCTGCTGCCTGGGCTCGCGTACGGCTGGCGCGCGGGGACCATCAGGCGCGACCGCGACGTGTACAAGGGCATGGAGCAGAACATCGAGGTGCTCGCGAGCTACATCGTGGTGATCTTCTTCATCGCGCAGTTCGTGAACCTGTTCAACTGGACGAACCTCGGCGTGGTGCTCGCTGTGCGCGGTGCGGGCGCGCTGCAGTCGCTCTCGCTCGGGCCGGTGGCCTTGCTGCTCGCGCTCGTGCTGCTCACCGCCGCGATCGATCTGGTGCTGGGCTCGGCGTCGGCGAAGTGGGCGATGCTGGGGCCGATCCTTGTTCCGATGCTGATGCTGCTGGGCAGCCCGCCGGAGCTGACGCAAGCGGCGTATCGCGTGGGCGACAGCATCACCAACATCATCACGCCGCTGGCGAGCAACTTCCCGTTGGTGCTGTTGTTCGCGCAGCGGTACCAGCCGGAGGCGGGGATCGGAACGCTGACGGCGACGATGCTGCCGTACTCGTTGGTGAATCTGCTGGTGTGGCCGCTCTTGTTGGTGGGCTGGATGCTGGCCGGCTGGCCGCTGGGTCCGGGGGTCGCTGTGGGGATGCCCTGACTATATTCCGTGCAGCGCCGACGGCGCTGACGACCCGGTAGCTCAGTTGGTAGAGCAACGGACTTTTAATCTGTAGGTCGCGGGTTCGATCCCCGCCCGGGTCATTCCTCTCCACTCCCCCTCGCGTGCTCCTCCGTTTTCGCCGTCTTGCTTCGATCCTCTCCGCGGTCGCGCTGCTCGCGTCGCCGCTGCGTGGGATCGTGCTGTGCGAGATGCCGCATGTGGAGCAAGAGCCGGCGTGTCACACGGACGATGGTGCGCTGGCAACGTTCCACACGACTGAGCACACGCCTGAGCACACGACGGCGCACCCGGACGGACACGCGTCCGCCGGTGCACATGAACACGCGCCTGCTCCGGTCGAGCAGATGCCCACGCACTGCGACGATCTCTCCGCCTGTGCCAGCGTTGTCGCCTTGGGCGCCTGCGTGACGGTGCCGCTCGCTGCCGTGCCCGAGCACCGCGTGACCGCGTCCCTCGTGACGCACGATGACGCCCCGGCGCGTCTCCTCGAGCCGCCCCCTCCGCGCGGCTGATCATCCGCTCCATCACATGGATGTCGTCACGCGCCCGCGCATTCCGCGCGTGTGCCTGCACGACCCCACTCGGATGATCCCCCATGGCCCGACGTTCGTTCGGGGCGCTCCGTAGCGCCTCGCTACTCGGCGTGTGCTCCGCACTGGCGGTGAGCGCAGCGCACGCACAGACCGACTTCTACAACACCGACCGCGGCCGACCGCTCGAGACCGAGGACGCCCTCGTGATCGAACGGAGTGCGTTCGAGCTGCAACTCGCACCACTCACACGCACCCGCGTGACGCGCGGTGTCACCGCGTGGACCGTCGCCCCGGAGCTGGCATGGGGACTCGCGCCGCGTACCCAACTGGAAGTCTCACTGCCCATCGCCACCATCGAAGCCCCTGCGACCGGTGCGAGTACGGCACTCGCCGGTGTGGAAGTGGAGATGCTCCACTCGCTGAACGCGGAGACGATGTCGCTCCCGGCGTTGGCGGTCGGCGCGGGCGTCCATCTGCCCGCCGGCGGTGCCGGCCCCGAGCGCGCCACCGGCGTACTGCGCGCACTCGCCACACGCACGTTCGCGTGGGGCCGCATGCATCTCAACGGGAGTTCGCGACTCGGCAGCGCGGATGACGCGCTCGACCCGCAGTGGTCGGCCGGGCTCGCGGTCGACCGCACCTTCGTGTTCCGCTCGCTGCTGGTGGGCGCGGAAGTCGTCGCACGCGATGTGGCTCGCGCGGCAGTCGCGCCCGGTTCTGGTCAGCGCGTCGCGTGGCAGGCTGGTGTGGGGATCCGGCATCAGCTCAATCCGCGACTGGCGGGCGATTTCGGTGTGCGACGCACGCTAAGCGCGGGGGAATCGCAGTGGACGGTGACCGCCGGTGCTGCCTACGCGTTCGCGATGCCGTCGCGCGGGGAGGCCCGATGAAACGGTTCCTGCTGCTCTGCGCGCTGCTGCTCGCGCAGCTGTTCCCGCTGCGCGTACAGGCGCAGTGGTCGCGCGTCTACGACCAGTTCTACATGCCGGCCGAGCACAACTTCGTGTTCCGGCGCGACTATCCGGCAGCCGATCGTCTGTTCAACGCGTTCGACTACGGTCACGCGATCCTCTACGAGAAGCTGTGGACGCGTCCCGACGCGCCGACCTCGTTGTTGGAGACGCGTGAGTACGAGTTCCTCACGACGCGCCTGCTCAACCATCCGCCCAAGCTGCCGCTCGTCGAAGAAGCCATCGAGCCGATGTACGCGCGGCTCGCGCCAGAGGCCAAGGCGATGTTCGAATGGGCGCATCTCCTGCATCGCCAAGTGTACGACGTGCTGGCCGATGAGCGGCTCTCCGACGCCGCGAAGCACGCCGAGTTGACGCGGCTGGAGCGCTACTACTTCACGCGGCGCGATCTCGCGTTCAGTGCGCAGCCGAAGAACATGTCATTGATGCAAGAGCAGCCGTATTCGCTCGCGTTCCGTCAACGGTATCCCAAGTTCAACGGACTCATCTGGGCGTACCACTGGCTGCAGGTGGGACTCTACGAGCCGTTGGTGGTGGGACAGACGAGCGCGGAGCGCCAGGCGCTGGTGGCCGGCACGGTGGCGCGGTTCCGTCAGATGTTGCCCGGCGCGCCCGAGGGATACCCGACGGTGATGCCCATGACTGCGGCCATCGCCCCCACTTTCGCTTCACGTTGGCCCACTTTGGCGATCGTGTTCGACAACCTGCACTCGATGCACGACGTGATCTCGGACATCCTCGCGAACCCCGAGGTGCCGCGCAGCGGAAAGCGAGCGCTGATCCTCAAAGCGGCCGCGGCCTACCGTGACGACACGACCGAAGTGATGACCGTCGCGGGGTGGCGGAAGATGTCGCTGGCGATGGGGATCGAGAACCAGGGCGGGCCGTCGGTGGGGTTCCTGCCGCCGTTGCCGACGCCGACCATGGCCCGGGGCGCCGTCATGAAGCACGACAAGGACGGCAACATGATCGGGGGGCATCACGACCACTGAATCATCCTTATGAAGCGGGTAGGGGATTCCCTGAGTAGATTTCCAGCGACTCCTTACTGTCGGGGAATCCCCATGCCGGTAGCGTACGGTCCATGAGCGACGACCTAATCCGCGTGATACTCGCCGACGACCATGCCGTCGTTCGAGCCGGTCTGAAAGCCGTGATCGGCTCGGCGAAGGACATGTTGGTGGTCGGCGAGGCTTCCAGTGGCCCCGAGGCGGTGGCCCTGGCAGAGCGCCTCAAGCCTCAAGTCGTGATCATGGACCTCTCCATCGGCGAGGTCGACGGCGGGCAGGCGACCAAGATGCTGATCGAGAAGGGCATCCCGTCGAAGGTGCTCATCCTCACGATGCATCCCGAGGAGGACTATCTCGTGCCGATGCTCGAAGCGGGAGCCTCCGGGTTCCTGCCGAAGACGGCCGCCGACCGCGAGCTGCTCGACGCCGTCCGCACCGTGGCGCGCGGCGACATCTTCGTGCGCGCCGAAGCGGCGCGTATCCTCGCCAAGGGATACCAGCGCAAGGATCCGATGGCCGAGGATCGCTCGCGGTACGAGCGTCTCACGGAGCGCGAGCGCGATGTGCTGCGACTGACTGCACAGGGCTACTCGGCGCCGGAGATCGGGGAGCGCCTCTTCATCTCGCCCAAGACCGTCGACACGTACAAGCAGCGCATCCAGGACAAGCTCGGGCTGTCGCACCGCCATGAGTACGTCCAGTTCGCCCTCCGACTCGGATTGCTGCACGCGTAGTTAGTTTCACCCGCATGATCTCGACCTCGACCAAGCTCCGCCTCGTCGTCATCAGCGGTGTGCTCGCGCTGCTGTTCATCGGGATGATCGCGATCGTGTGGACGGATCGTGTCGCCGAGGCGGCGGGCTCGACGGTCGAACTGCGCACGGTGCAGGCGCTGCTCGCGGTGATGCTCATGCTGGGGTGCGTGCTCGCGTGGTTCGCCTACGCGAGCCTGCAGGATGACCTCACCCGACGCACGCGCGACGAGATCGCGGTGCGGTCCTCGGAGGCGAAGTTCGCCGGGATCCTGGAGATCGCGGCCGACGCGATCATCTCCGTGGACGAGCAGCAGCGGATCCTGCACTTCAATCGCGGGGCCGAGCGCATCTTCGGCTACGCCGCAAGCGAAGCGATCGGCCAGCATCTCGGCATGCTGATGCCGGCGCGGTATCGCGGCGGTCACGACGGGCATCTCCGCGGATTCGGACAGGCACGGGACACCGCGCGACAGATGGGAGATCGCCGCGAGATCTTCGGGCTGCACAAGGACGGCACGGAGTTCCCGGCAGAGGCGTCGATCTCCAAGCTCTCGATGGTCGACGGCAAGCAGGTCTTCACCGTGTTGCTGCGCGATGTGACGGAGCGGAAGCTGCGCGAAGAGGCCAGTCGCCATCTCACACAAGCGGTCGCCGTGCTCGGGGAGACCCTCGAGGTGGACGCGACGGAACAGTCGATCGTGCAGTTGCCCGTGCCGTGGCTCGCCGACGGAGCGATCCTCGACGTGATGGGCAGCGCGGGCGACTTCCACCGCGTGGTCTCCACGTCCGCGGACCCTGAGCATGCGGCCGCATTGCGCGCGGTCGGTGGACATCGTCTCGACCTCGACTCGCCGTCCCGCGTGGTGGACGTGCTCCGCCTCGCCCGCGCGGAGATGGTGCCGTTGATCACGGACGATTGGCTCGAAGCGCGCACCGCCGACCTCGGCGAGTTCGAGCGGATGCGGGCGCTCAAGATGCATTCGCTGATTTTGCTGCCGTTGATCGCGCGCGAACATGTGCTGGGGGTGCTGCAGATCTATCGGCGCGAGGGGCGCCCGGTGTGCACCACCGCGGAGCGTGCGGTTGCGGAGGAACTGGCGCTTCGCGCGGCATTCGCGCTCGACAATTCACGGCTCTACGCCACGGCGCGCCAGGCGACACACGCGCGCGACCACGCGCTGGGCGTGGTGTCACATGACCTCCGTAATCCCATCTCGGCGATCGGCATGAGTGCGCGCGCGCTCATGACGTCGTTGCCGTCGGACGACGGTGACCGGCGCTCGCTGGTGACGAACATCCTGCAGAGTCAGGACCTCACGCAGCGCATGATCCGCGATCTGCTCGATGTCGCGAACATCGAAGTGGGTCGCCTCTCCGTGGAGCGGCGGAACGAGGACGTGCTACCGATCATGGAGCGCGCCGTGTCGCTGTTCCAGCAGGAGGCACACGACCGGGGCGTCACGCTCCGCCTGGAACCACCCGCACCGATGCCGCTGGTGGTCGGCGACGCCGAGCGGCTCGTGCAGGTGCTGTCGAACCTCATCGGCAACGCGCTCCGGTACACCGAGCGCGACGGGGCCATCACGCTGCGCGCGGTTCGCGTCGCCGACGAAGTGGAGATCTCGGTCGAAGACACCGGGAGCGGCATCCCATCCGCGGCGATGCCACTGATCTTCGAGCGCTACTGGACCGTTCGCGGCAACGCGCCCAAGGGCGGAACGGGGCTCGGGCTCGCGATCGCGCGCGGCATCATCGAGGCGCTCGGCGGGCGGCTCTGGGCCGACTCCGAGGTGGGGAAGGGCAGCACCTTCCGCTTCACCGTGCGCGTGGTCGCGTGAGCACTTCGCGGTAGCTGGCATCGAGTCGGTCGAGCTCGGCCTCCCACGAGTGTTCGCGGGCGGTGGTGATCGCCCCCTCGCGCAGCCGGCAGACCAACGCGCGGTCCTCTACGAGCCGTCGCATCTGCGCCGCGCAGGCCGCGACGTCGCCGGGCGCGAACGCGAGCCCGTTCTGTTCGTCGCGGAGGAGTTCTGCCACCCCGCCCGCCGGTGTCGCGATGACCGGGAGCCCGGAGGCCATGGCTTCGAGCACCACCAGGCCCAACGTCTCGGTGGTCGACGCGAACACGAAGGCATCGGCGCTGGCGTAAAGCGCGGGCAGTTCGCGCTGCCGATCGAGTGTCCCGAGAAAACTCACACTCGGACCCGCGCGTTCACGGAGTTCGGACGTGCTGGGGCCGGCGCCGGCGACGATGAGCCGCACCGTGCCTTCCGGCATCGATCGCGCGAGTGACGCGAACGCGGCCAGCAGGAGCGGCACGTGTTTCTCCGGCGCGAGGCGACCGACGTAGAGGAAGGTGAAGCCGTGTCCGACATGGATGCGTTCGCGGGCGACCAACGAACGCCGGCCGGGATTGAACAGCACGGTATCGACGCCTCGGCCCCAGACTTCGATGTCGCGCAGGCCGAGCGCGAGGAGGTCGGCCTTCGCGCTCTCGGATGGGGTATAGATGCGTTCGGCGCCCTGATGGAAGCGCGCGATGGAGGCGCGCACACGCTCGCGCAGGAACCCGACGCCGTAGGCGTCCGTGTACTTGGCGAAGTCCGTGTGATACGACGTGCAGAGGGGGATGCCGCGCCGCGCACCGATCGACGCACCGAGTCGTCCGATGACGAACTCGGTCGAGGCGTGGATGAGGTCAGGGGTGAACCGATCGACGACGTGGCGCACGACATCGCGACGCGGGAGTGCGAGGCGGATCTCGCGATAACACGGCAGCGGCGCGGACGGCAGGCTGGTGGTGCGCGGGTCGTCGGCGATGACCTGTTGATCGGCGGGGCCGGTGCCCGCCGGATACCGCGGCGCGACGACCTCACAGTCCCAACCGCGGGCGCGCAATCCCTCGACGCTCAGTGCGGTGACGACGCTCACGCCGTTGACTTGGGGCGGATAACTGTCGGTGCAGAAGAGGATACGCATCGACGCAACGTGCGGGGGTCCGGTCAACGGGCGATGACGAACGCGTCACGCTTGTGTGATGCTCGGCGGTCTGTCAGGCCGCGCAGCGTTACGCGAGAGATACCGCTTTGTCGTTCGGCCGCAACGCGATGGCCCGAGCTTGCATCGCGTGAAGATGAGCACCGCTGGTCTCTCACTCCCGCCCGAGCCTATGCTCCCGACTCCGAACGTCCGCCGCGTCGTCCTCGTCGTGCTCGATGGCCTTCGCCCCGACGCGATCCCGCGATTCGACCTCGTGCACACGGCCGCGCTGGCCAAGCAGGGCGCGAGCACGATGTTCGGTCGCACGGTCAATCCCAGTGTGACCGCCTGTGCGATGGCGTCGCTGCTGACCGGCGCGTCGCCCGAGCGGCACGGGTTGCAGGGCGATCGGTTCCACATCCCGCGCGCGACCGGCCCGCTGCACCCGCTGCCGCGTGTGCTCGCCGAGCACGGATTGCCGTCGACCGCGTTCCTCGCGCGTCTGCCGCTGATGTTCATCCCGATCGGGCACCGGATCGCCGCACACGTGGGGACGAAGGCACGCTTCGCGGGCCGCAGCGCGCAGGACATCGTGACGGTCGCGCAGAAGACGCTGCGCGCGCAGCGGGAGGGCCTCATCCTCCTTCACTTCCCGGATGCCGACCGCATCGGGCACGAGCGCGGTTGGATGTCGGATGCGTACGCCGCTGCCGCACGTGACATGGATGCGGCGCTGGGCCGCGTGGTCACCGAGGTCCGTACGGATGATCCCTCCACGCTGATCATCGCGTTGGCGGACCACGGTGGTGGTGGCGCGCGCAGCGACCATCACAACAGCGACCATCCGCTCGATAGAACCATCCCGGTGATCCTGGCCGGTGGCGCGGTCCGTCGCGAGGCTTTGCCCAACGGGACATCACTGCTCGACGTCCCGCCGACTGTTCTCGCGGCACTCGGGGTGCCGCAGCCGGAGAGTTATCCCGGCGTGGCTTTGACCGCTGCGTTGGGGCTGCCGAGTCTGGTCGCGGCCTGATCCGATGACGAATCTCCGACTGATCGCTCTCTTGGATGCGCGTGATCGTGCGCTGTTCGTGCGCTGGGTGCTTGACGCCACCGCGCCGGCGCGTCAGGCGCGCTTCTGGCACCTGCTCACGCATGCCGGCGGCGCGCGGGTGACCATCATGGGGGCGTTGCTGCCGTTTCTGTTCGGCGCCGGGTCGCTGCGGGCTGCCGCGGCGCAGGCCTGCATCGCGCTGGCCATCTCGCACGGGATCGTGCACTTGATGAAGCGTTCGGTGCTGCGGGCGCGACCCGCGGTGCCGGCCAGCGCGCTCAAGGTGACCGCACCGGATCAGTTCTCCTTCCCGTCGGGGCACTCGTCGGCGGCGCTGACGGTGGCGTTCACGTACAGCCTCGCGTTCCCGTCGCTCGCTGCGCCGTTGATCGGTCTTGCGACGCTCACGGGCGTCTCGCGCGTGCGGCTCGGCGTGCACTATCCCGGTGACGTTCTGGCGGGACAGGGCATCGCGATCCTGACGGTGCTGCTCGTCCGCGCCCTCGTCTAAGCGCCGCGTGCTGCGTCTCGCGCTGTTCACGGATACGTTCACGCCGCAGGTCAACGGTGTCGCGCGGACGTTGGAACGCCTTGTCAACGCGGTCGAGCACCGCGGTGGATCGGTTCATGTCGAGACGGTGGATGTCCCCGACGTTGCGTGGGATGCGCGCGTCTCACGTGCCCGCAGCGTCCCGTTCTGGGCGTATCCGCAGCTGCGGATCGCTGCGCCATCGGTGCGTCGGGCGGTGGAGCGGCTCTCGCGTTGGCGCCCCACGCTCGTGCACGCCACCACCCCGTTCGGTGTGGGCCTCGCCGGCCGTCGGGCTGCGCGACAGCTCGGTCTGCCGCTGGTGACCTCGTATCACACGTCGTTCAGCGCGTACCTCAAGCACTACAAGCTGAGTGGGCTCGACGGCATCGCGTGGCCGTATCTGCGCTGGTTCCACAACAGCGGACGGGTGACGTTCGCCCCGTCGGAAGCGGTGCGGGACGAACTCGAGCAGCAGCGGTTCCACGACGTGCGTGTCTGGACCCGCGGCGTCGACACCGCGCGGTTCTCACCGCGGTTCCGGTCGGCGGAGATGCGGCAGCGCATGGGCGCGACGGACGGCACCGTGGTCGTCGCGTACGTGGGGCGGCTCGCGCCGGAGAAGGGCGTGCACACCGCGATCGAGGCGATGCGGCAGGTGATGACGGCGCGCGGGCACACAGTGCGCTTCGTGCTCGCGGGGGACGGACCGGACGAAGCGCGGTGCCGCGCGATGGCGCCCGAGGGCACCTGGTTCGCTGGTTCGCTCTCGGGTGACGAACTCTCGGCGTTCTATGCGTCGGCGGATGTGTTCGTGTTCCCGTCGGCGACGGAGACGTTCGGCAATGTCGTGCTGGAGGCGATGGCGTCCGGGCTCGCGGTGATCGCGCCGGACGCTGGCCCGACGACCGAGTTCGCGCAC
This sequence comes from Gemmatimonadaceae bacterium, assembly GCA_020853635.1. Taxonomy (GTDB): domain Bacteria; phylum Gemmatimonadota; class Gemmatimonadetes; order Gemmatimonadales; family Gemmatimonadaceae; genus Pseudogemmatithrix. Next base: position 2,687 of record JADYYN010000140.1, on the reverse strand, counting down.
GAGGGCACGGCGCTGACGTGTCCCACCGGGAATCCGGCGGCGCTCGCGGCGTCAGTGCATGCACTGCTCGATGACCCGGTGAAACGTGCGCGGTTGCAGCAGTCGGCCGTGGCCGCCGCCAAGTTGCGCGGCTGGGACGCGGTGTGGGACCGGCTCATGAGCGACTACCACTCGGTGGTCGATGGCCCCACGTACGACGCCCACACCAGTCGAGCGCAGTCCGACATCAGTCGCTGCGCTTCCGCGCGGTCGGGGATCTCGCGCGTCAGTATGACCAGCACGAACGGCGCGCGCCCCGGCGGGTAAACGACCGCCGCGTCGTGCGTGGTCGCGGTGATCCAGCCGGTCTTGTGTGCGACCCGCGTGCCGGGCGGCAGGCCCGCCGGGATCTCCTCATTGAACTCCTGACCCATCAACGTCTCGCGCATCGCCTCCGTAGCCTTGGGCGAGGCGACCTGGCCGCGTTCGAGTGCGGCCATGAGTTTCCCCAGTCCCCGCGCGGTCGTCGTGTTATTGAGGCCGGCGCGGAATGCCGGGATGTCCTCGACCCCACGTCGGACGACCACGCCTGAGCCTCCGAGGCTGCGGGCGAAGGATGTCACGCGCGTGGGATCGAGTCGTTCGATCAACACGTTCGTCGCCAGATTGCTGGACCGGACGATCATCCGGCGGTTGAGTTCGCGGAGCGAGACCTCGGACCCGACCATGTGGTAGAGGCTGCTGTCGGAGTCGTCGCCAGGGTCGAGACTATAGGGTGAGCGGTCGACGATCGAAAGGAAGCGGTTGTTGAGCAGGACGCGGGAGTCGAGGTCGAGGGTGCCCGCGTCGGCCTGTCGGAAGAGTTCGAACATCACGGGCACCTTCATGGTGCTCGCGGCGTGGAAGCTCACGGTGTCGGCGATGCCCAGTGTGTCGCCCGTGGCGAAGTCCTCGAACCAGAAGCCCACCTGGGCGCCTGGGACCTGTGCGATCCGTGCGCGCAGGGCCTGCTCGAGGTTGACGGTCTGAGGGAACTGTCGGGCCGCGGTCTGTGTCGAACCACAGGCGGCGACAGCGGCAGCCAAAAGCGATAGTTTGAGGACTCGCATGGGCCGAATATACGCTCTGCGGGCTGACCCATGGTCCAGGGGGAGTGCGTGGCTGGGAAGCGTCTGATGGTCGGTGTGTTGCTCGCGTCGCTCGCGACGACCGCGTGTGGTGGTTTCGGATCGCTCCCGTTCAAGGGCGGTCGGAAGCCGGCGCCGATGGTCGCAGCGGTTCCAGCGGTGGCGCCTGTGCCCGCCCCGGCCGTGGTCGCGGAGCCGGCGATGGAAGTGGCACCGGCACCGGCCGAGCCGGTCGTGGCCGCCGAGGCTGCCGATGACGTCGCGACGCCCCTGGTCGAGTCCACGCCCGCTCCGCCCGCATGGGACATCGAGGTCGCGCCGTACGAATCGAACGCTCGCGTGGCCTACTTCGTCTCGCGGTTCAGTGGGCCGATGCGACCGACGTTCGAGGTCGCGCTCGCACGGCAGACGCGCTACGCGCCGATGATCCACGCCAAGCTCCGCGCCGCGGGCTTGCCCGAGGACATGATCTACCTGCCGCTCATCGAGAGCTGGTACGATCCGCACGCGTACTCGCGCGCCGCCGCGGTGGGGATGTGGCAGTTCATGACGACCACGGCGAAGGGCGTCGGCCTGCGGGTCGATTGGTGGATGGACGAACGGCGCGACCCGGTGCGTGCGACGGACGGCGCGGTGGCGCACCTTGTCGAACTGCGCGACAGCTTCGGGTCGATGTACTTGGCCGCAGCGGCCTATAACGGCGGCTCAGGCCGCGTGTCGCGAGGTCTCGCGAAACACGCGAGTCAACTCCAGGGTGTGGAAGGCGAGGATCTGTTCTTCGCGCTCGCCGACGAGAAAGCGCTCCGCGCCGAGACGGCCGACTACGTGCCGAAGCTCATCGCGGCGGCACTCGTCGGGAAGGATCCGGTGCGCTACGGCGTGACGATCGCGCCGGTCGCGCCCTTCGCGTGGGACTCTGTGCTCGTGCCGCCGGCGACGCCGCTCGCCGCTGTCGCCAAGGCCCTCGATGTCCCGCTCGATACGGTGAAGGACTACAACCCCCACGTGCTCCGCGGCATGACGCCCCCGGTGGGTGCGGACGTGTATCTCCGCGTACCGGCTGATGCCGCGGCGGACTTCCCCGCACGATTCGCCGCGCTGCCCGAGGCCGAGCGGACTGCGGTGAAGCGCGTGGTGACGAAGTCGGGCGATTACATGACCAAGATCGCCAAGGCCAACGGGCTGACGGCGAAGCAGATCAACATGTACAACCCGCAGGCGACGCGTCTGAAGAACGGCAATCTCACGGCCGGCCAGCGGATCCTCGTCCCGCGCCTCGACGTCGTTCGCGCTGCCCGTGATGTGCCTGATCCCAAGATCGAGCGCTACGGGACCTCCGCGAGCGGCACGCACGTGGTGAAGAAGGGCGAGTCGTTGAGCGTGATCGCCAAGCGCAATGGGACCAGCGTCGCCGCGATCAAGCGGATGAACGGGCTGAAGAGTGACCGGATCCGGATCGGGCAGAAGCTGCGGGTGCGCTGAATCGCGAGAGGGGAGAGGGGAGAGGGGAGAAAGGAGAAGCGGGCGATGCGGGAAGAATCCGCGTCGCCCGCTTCTCACCTCTCCCCTCTCACAGCTCTC
>JADYYN010000139.1 GCA_020853635.1 Gemmatimonadaceae bacterium | reverse complement strand
CGGTGGTCTCGTCCTCCTCCGGAATCGTCAGCGCATACTCCGCAGTGCTCTCGGAGAGGTGCGCATCCCCCGGCCCCACCTGCGCGCCGTTGGCGGCCGGCTCCGGTGTCACCGCGGGTGTCTCATCGTACTCGTCGAGGATCTCACCCACGATCTCCTCGAGCAGGTCTTCCATCGTGACCATGCCCGCCGTGCCGCCGTACTCGTCGAGCACGATCGCGAGGTGCTCCTTGCGACGCTTGAAGTCGGCGAGCACTTCTTCGACCTCGCGCGAGCCGGGCACGTGATGCACCGGGCGCATGAGTTTCTCGAGTGAGAAGTCCGGCTGCGGGCGGTGCAGGGCCTTGAGCAGGTCCTTCGTGTGCACCATGCCCACGATCTCGTCCATCGTCTCGCGGTACACCGGGTAACGCGAGAATCCGGCCTCTTCGACCGTCTCGATCGCTTCGTCCAGTGTGGCTTCGATCGGCATCGCCACCATCGCCGTGCGCGGCGTCATCACCTCGCGGGCGTTCTTCTCCGAGAACTCGAACACGCCGCCCAGGATCTCGGCGTCCGTGGTGGGGAGCAGGCCGCCTTCCGAGGCGCGCTCCACCAGCAGTCGCAGTTCGTCGGGCGAGTGCGGCGTCTCTTCTTCGCTCACTTCCTTCTGCCCGAACGCGCGCAGCAGCAGGTTGCTCGACCCGTTCAGCACCCAGATGAACGGCCAGACCAGCCACGTGAACGCCAGGATGGGCGGCGAGAGCCATTTGGCGAACTGTTCCGGATAGTTGAGCGAAAGCGCCCGCGGGGCGAGCTCGCCGAACACCACGTGGAGGTAGGTCACCACCGTGATGGCGATCGCCGCCGCGATGCCGATCCGGACCGGCACCTCGAACGGCAGCGGCAGCGCCACGAACACCGTTTCGAGATAGTGCCCCAGCGTCCCCTCGGCCACCCAGCCCAGTCCGAGTGATGCCAAAGTGATCCCCAACTGGCCCGCCGAGAGTACCCGTGTGAGATTGCTACGGGAGGTCGCTGTGACGGCGAAGCGGGCGAACTGGTCTCCAGCACGGACCATCGCTTCCAGTCGCGAGCGACGAGCCCGCACTAAGGCGAACTCCACCGCGACGAAGAACGCGTTGAGGACCAACAGGGCGACGATGGCGAGCAGGCGCGAGATCACCCGCGAAACCTATGGGGACTGTGTGATGGGCCGCCAGTCGGCGGACGTCACGCAGGGCCTTGCGCACGACCATGCGCATGACCACTGCGATCACGACCACCAGACCTCCACCCGCCGCCTCGCCTTCGCGCTCGTCATCACGGCGCTGTTCCTCGTGGCCGAGGTCGTGGGTGGCTGGCTCAGCAACTCGCTGGCGCTGCTGGCCGACGCCGGCCACATGCTCACCGACGTGGGTGCGCTCGCGCTCTCGCTGTTCGTCGCGTGGTTCGCGCGTCAGCCCGCCACGCCACAGAAGTCGTTCGGCTACCTGCGCTGGGAGATCCTCGCTGCGCTGATCAACGGGGCCGTGTTGCTCATGGCGTCGGGCTTCATCCTCTGGGAGTCGTTCGCGAGGCTGGCCGCGCCCGAGGCGGTCGAGGGCGGACTCATGCTCACCGTCGCCGTGCTGGGCCTCGCGGTGAACGCCCTCTCGGCTTGGCTGCTGCATGGGGCGGCGCACCAGTCGCTGAACATGCGCGGGGCCTATCTGCACGTACTCTCGGACCTGTTGGGCTCCGTGGCGGCCATCGCCGCAGCGCTGCTGGTCCGCTGGCAGGGCTGGCTCATCGCCGACCCCATCGCGTCGATACTCATGACGGGCCTGATCATCCGCGGCGCCTGGCGCTTGGTGCGCGAGGCCGTGGATGTCCTGCTCGAAGCCACCCCGGCGCATATCGACGTCGCGGCACTGCGTGCCGCCATGGGCGCCGTGCCTGGGGTGACCGAAGTGCACGACCTGCATGTCTGGACCCTCACCTCCGGTGTCGTCGCGATGAGCGCGCACGCGGTCGCACCGCCGAGTGCCGACCACGCGCGTGTGCTACGCGAGCTGCATCGCGCCGTGGGCGCGTTCCGCATCCACCACGCGACGATCCAGATCGAGGGCGAACCCCTCGAAGAATGTTGTCCCCCGCTGCACTCCGTCCCTCTTTCGAAGGCCCTTGCCTGATGGCGCAACTCGACCGCCTCCTCTCGGTGATGATCTCCAATCGCGCCGACTCGCTCGTCATCAAGGAAGGCGATGCTGCCGTGCTGCTGGTGGAGGGGAACTCGCGCCCGGTCACCAAACCGCTCACGGGCGCGCAGGTGGTCGCGTTGCTCAAGGAGATCGCGACCCCCGCTGCCGCCCTCGCGCTCGACGCCAAACAGCCCACCAAGTTCCGCTACACCAGCGAGGACTCCGTCTTCGCGGTGCGGGCGATGCTGCAGGGCGATCTGCTCAGTGTCACCATCGTCGTGGACGACGAAGGCGAGTTCCAGCGCTCCACCGGCATGTTCGCGCGCGTGATCACCGAAGGCCCGAGCGCATCGCCGCCGCCGGTGCCCGACGTCAAGGAATCCGCTGGCGATCCGTCGCAGGCGCGCGAGGCGATGGAGAAGCTGCTCCGCATGCTCGTCGAAGCCGGCGGCTCCGACCTGCACATGCGCGTCGGCGAACCGCCCATCCTCCGCAAGAGCGGCGAGATGGAGCGCGTGGAGGGCCAGTCGAAGCTCGACCCGGCCACCACCGAAGCGCTGCTCCAGGCGATCATGCCGGAGCGCAACAGAAAGGAGTTCGCCGAGACCAACGACACGGACTTCGCCTACGAGATCGCCGGCGTCGCCCGCTTCCGCGCCAACGTGCTCCGCGACCGCAAGGGCGTCGCTGCGGTGTTCCGCGTGATCCCGAGCGCGATCGTCACCGCCGACCAGCTCGGTGTGTCGCAGGAGGTGCAGAACCTCTGCTACCTTACCCAGGGACTTGTGCTCGTCACCGGCCCCACGGGCTCGGGCAAGTCGACCACGCTCTGCGCACTCGTGGACCTCGTGAACCGCTCCCGCTCGGACCACGTGATCACGATCGAGGACCCGATCGAGTTCGTGCACGAGAACAAGAACTGCATCATCACGCAGCG
>JADYYN010000138.1 GCA_020853635.1 Gemmatimonadaceae bacterium | reverse complement strand
CCATGGCGAGACGGCCTGCGCGATCGTGAAGCACACCACGCCGTGCGGCCTCGCGACCGGCAGCACGCCGCTCGAGGCGTATCAGAAAGCGCTCGCCTGCGACCCCGTGTCCGCGTTCGGCTCCGTGATCGCCTTCAGCGTGCCGGTGGACGAAGCCTGCGCCCAGGCCGTGGCCTCACTGTTCGTGGAGTGTGTGGTCGCGCCGAGCTTCTCCGACGAAGCCATCGTGGCGCTGAGCGCCAAGAAGAACCTGCGCGTCCTCGACGGCAGCGCCCGCGAAGCCGGTCGGGCACTCGACGTGAAGGGCGTGCGCGGCGGCATCCTGGTACAGGAACGCGCCACGCTCTCTCTCGATGAGAGCAGCTGGAAGGTCGTGACCAAGCGCCAGCCCACCAGCGCCGAGTTGAAGGACCTGCTCTTCGCCTGGCGCGCCGTGGCGAGTGTGAAGTCCAACGCCATCGTCCTCGCCCGCGACAGCGCGACGATCGGCATCGGCGCCGGCCAGATGTCCCGCGTGGACGCGGCATTTTTGGCCGTCCACAAAGCCCGCGCCGCCGGCCACGCGACCGAGGGTTCGGCCTTGGGTTCGGACGCCTTTTTCCCCTTCCGCGACGGCGTGGACCAAGCCGCACAGGCAGGGGTAAAGACGATCGTCCAGCCCGGGGGGTCGGTGCGAGATGAGGAGGTCATCGCGGCGGCGGATGAGCACGGGATCGCGATGGTGTTCACGGGGCAACGGACGTTCAGGCACTGATCGAACGGCAGAGGGGAGAGGGGAGAAGTGAGAGCCCCCGCATCGCCGTTCCTCACATCTCCCATCTCCCATCTCCCATCTCCCATCCCCAACTCATACCTTTCCAGCTTCCCTGATCCCTTAGCATGTCCCAAGATCTCGACTACCGCCCGTCCTACCTCGCCGCCACCATCGCGGGATTGCTGACGCTCCTCCTCTACCTCATCACGCTCTCCCCCGAGACCGCGATGTGGGATACGAGTGAGTACATCACGGCGGCCTACACGCTCGGCTTGCCCCACCCCCCGGGCAACCCGTTCTTCGTGCTCATCGGTCGAGTCTTCGCCGTGCTCCCCATCGCGCCCTCCGTGGCGATGCGCATCAACCTGCTCGCCGCCATCTCCAGCGCCGTCAGCGCGGGCATGTGGTTCCTCATCACCGAACGTGTGCTCGTGGGCTGGCTCGACCAGCGCTGGCAGCGCATCGTCGGTGGCTCGCTTGCGGTGCTCATCGGCGCCACGGCGTTCACCGTGTGGAGCCAGTCGGTCGTCAACGAGAAGGTCTACACCGTCTCGCTCGTGGGCTTGGCCATTTGCGCGTGGCTCACGGTGCGCTGGTGCGATGAGCCCGACGCGCCCAAGGCCGATCGTCTGCTCGTGCTGGTCGCGTACCTCTGCGGCCTGGGATATGCCAATCACATGGCCGGTATGCTCGCCGTGCCCGCCGTCGGCATCGCGGTGCTCATCCGCAAGCCGGCCACGCTGCTCCGCTGGAAGCTCATCCTTGCCTGTGCCGCCGCCGTGTTCCTTGGCGGCAGCTCGTTCGCCACGCAGCCAATCCGCGCGGCGCACTTCCCGGCCATCAACGAAGGTGAACCCACCGCGTGCCGCGACGGCCTCACCGTCTCCTGCACGTTCTCCAAGGGCACCTACGACGCGTTCAAGTACAACTTCGATCGCGGCCAGTACGCCAAGCCCCCGCTCGCCGACCGTCAGGCGCCGTTCTCGGCGCAGATCGGCATGTGGTGGTTGTACTTCAAGTGGCAGTGGCTGCGCGACGCACATAATAAGAAGCCGGGCCTGCAGGGCGGTCTCGCCGCACTGTTCCTGGTGCTCGGCATCCTCGGTGGATGGGTGCACTATCGCCGCGACCCCCGAAGTTTCGCGTTCTTCGGGCCGCTCATGGCGACACTCACCATCGTCCTCATCTATTACCTGAACTTCAAGTACGGCGCCTCACAGGCACCGGAACTCGCGGACTCGGTCGACCGCGAAGTCCGCGACCGAGACTACTTCTATCTCTGGAGTTTCTCGGCGTGGAGCGTGTGGGCCGCGCTCGGCCTCGTGTATCTCTGGGAGTCGCTCGCTGTCGTGCTCGGCAGCGAGAAGGTGCGCGTGGGCACCGACACCTTCGACCTGCCCACCAAGCGCAGTTGGTTGCTCACGTCACCGCTGCTCGCCATCGCGTTCGTGCCGATGGTCGGCAACTGGCAGGCCAGCTCGCGTGCGGGTGAGACCGACACCGCCGACTTCGCCATCGACCTGCTCAACTCCGTCGAACCCTACGGCATCCTCGTCACCGTCGGCGACAACGACACGTTCCCGCTCTGGTACGCGCAGGAAGTGCTCGGCGTCCGCAAGGACGTCACCGTCGCCAACACCTCGCTGCTCAACACCGACTGGTACACGCGCCAGATCATCCGCCGTCCGGTGTTCGAGTACGACGAAGCCAACGGCCCCGCCATCTTCCGCGGCAAGCAGTGGAAGAAGCCCGACGGCCCGGCGATCAAGATGACGATGGATGAGGCCGATCGACTCCCGCCGTATCAGGAAGTCACCACCCCGCAGCGGTTCGGCAAGGGCCAGCTGCAGACGGTGATCCAGCCGCGGGTGCTCGCGCGCGCTGACATCCTTGTGCTGCGCATGCTGCTCGACAACGATGACCGCGCCATCCACTTCAGCCGTACCTCAGGCAGCCTTGCCGAACAGCTCGGCTTGGGCGAGTACTCCGTGATGCAGGGCCACACGCGCAAGGTCGTCATGGCCCCCGTCGTGGAGTCCTCCAACATCGTACGCATCCCGGGCGAGGGCTATGTGGACGTGGAGCGCTCCGTCGCGCTCTGGAAGGAGATGAAGACGCCCGAGTCACTCATCAAGAAGGGTGATTGGGTCGATGCGCCGTCCAAGGGCATCCCCTTCCTGATCGTCTCGACGGGTGTCGCCACCGCCGAGGCCCTCCTGCGCGCCGGCCGGCAGGAAGAAGCCAACGCCGTCCTCGATCGCAGCCGCAACGTCGCGACCGCCATGCGATTCGGCCAGATCGTGAACCAGCTGGTCTCGCCGCCGCCGACGCCGCTCAGCGACACCCAGCTCCGCACCGCGGTCCCCCCACAACCGTAACAGCGAACCAGAAGGTCAGGGCTTCGACAGGGCTTCGAGCCAGGGGCGCGCTTCGTGGAAGGCGCGCCCCACGTCGTTGGCGGCATGCACGAACCCGGCCGGATCCCCGCCACGAGCCGCCCACTCCGCCCGCGAGCAGGCATCCCCCAACGTGACCGCCCCAAGCTGCCGCGCACTCGACTTGAACGTGTGCGCGAGAACCGCCCCCTGCTCGAGCTCCCCGGTCGCCGCCGCCTCGTCCAGCCGCGACACCTGCGTCCGACCGAACCGCAGGAAGGTCTTCGTCATCTCCTGGACCAACTCATCCCCGCCGATCAGGCGAAGTTCGTCGATCGCAGGGAGCGCTTCAGAAGGCGTGAGGACCACGGCAGGAAACGGCAAAGGTGAAGCGATGGTGGAGCAAAGGCGACGCAGGACGGCGTGTTCTATAGTGTCGGCAGAGTATACGCTTTCGCCACCCGAAACGCTCACAAAAAGCACCCCGCAGGCGCGCTGATAGGTGCAGAAGCACCTATCAACAGACAGACCCTACCCCCCAGCCCCCGACACCGTTAGCGTCCCCCGTACCATCAGGCCCGGCCTCGGGCCCGGATGGTGCGGATGACGGAAGGCAGATGGAAGGTGAGGTGGGCGCCCAGCCGCCGTCTCCACCATCCCCCATCCACTTTCCACCATCCAACATGGAGGGTTGGCAGAATGGCTATTGCAGCGGTCTTGAAAACCGCCGTCCGCAAGGACTTCTGGGTTCGAATCCCAGGCCCTCCGTTCCGCAACACAGTGTGACCCGCGTGTGACAATCCGTGCCGGGCGCCGTGACAATGCGCCGAGAGATTCACCGGCTCAACACCGGACTCTCTCACCTCCGTCACGCGACCATGTCCGCACTCCGCGCCCCGCGGCGATTCGCCGCCTCGCTCTTCGCGCTCGCACTCGCCCTCCCACTCTCCGCCAGCGCCGCCCTCGCGCAGGGCACCCTCACCGGCTCGGTCCTCGACGCCTCCAACGGCCTCAACATCACCGGCGCCTTGGTCCGCATCGACGCGCTCCAGCGCGAGATCGCCACCGACCGCACCGGCCGCTTCACACTCGCCGGACTGCCCGCCGGCACGCACACCATCCGCGTCCGCTACCTCGGCTACACGCCGGTCTCGCAGGAAGTCGCGATCACCAACGGCGGCAAGACCAGCGTCGTCGTGAAGATCACGCCCGCCACCACCACGCTCGGCACGGTGGTCGTCACCGAGGCACGCACGGGTCAGGCCGCCGCACTCTCGCAGCAGCTGAACGCCCCCAACGTCACCAACGTCGTCGCGGCTGACCAGATCGGTCGTTTCCCAGACGCCAACGTGGGCGACGCGCTCAAGCGCATCCCCGGCGTCACCGTCGCGCTCGACCAGGGTGAGGCCCGCTTCGGCTCCATCCGCGGCACCGAGCCGCGGTTCAACAGCGTGATGGTCAACGGCGAACGCGTGCCCTCGGCCGAGGCCGAGGTGCGTCAGGTGCAGCTCGACCTGATCCCCGCCGACATGGTGCAGGCGCTCGAGGTGAACAAGACGCTCACACCCGAAATGGACGCCGACGCGATCGGCGGCTCGGTGAACGTGGTGACGCGCGCCGCCCCGTCGGGTTTCCGATTCTCCACCACCGCCGGCTCGGGGCAGAACATCATCCGCGGCCAGCACATCGTGCTCGGCTCCGCGCTCGTCGGCAATCGATTCTTCAGCGACCGCCTGGGCGCGATCGTGAGCGCCTCGTACAACAATCAGGACTACGGCTCCGACAACAAGGAAGGCGTGTGGGATCGCACCGCCGGTGGTCAGGCCTACATGAACGAGTTCGACGTGCGTCGTTACGACGTGCAGCGTGTGCGTCGCTCCATCTCGGCCTCGCTCGACTATCGTCTCAATCCCACCAGCACGCTGTACTTCCGTTCGTTATACAACAGCCGCGATGACTGGGAGAACCGCTTCCGCGCGCGCTACATCCTCGACGAGCCCGATGTCTCCGGGAATCAGGAAGCCGAGATCCGTCGGCAGACCAAGGGTGGTGGACCGGGCTCGCGGCTCCGCAATGCGCGCCTCGAGGACCAGCGCACGCAGAGCCATCAGCTCGCCGGTGAGCACCTGCTGAACGGCTTCGCCCAGCTCGATTGGTCGGCACAGATCGGTCGTGCGTCGGAGACGCGCCCCGACGAGCGCTACATCGAGTGGCGCGCGCAGAACGTCGCGCTCACGCCCAACTACTCCGACGAGCAGACGCCCCAGTTCACGCCGGTCACCCCGGCTCAGGTCGCTCCGTCGGCTTTCACGTTCCGCCGCATGGAACTGCTCGACAGCTACACCAAGGACGAGGACATGAACGGCCGCATCGACCTCGCCCTGCCGTTCCGCGACGGCAACTCCACGGTGAAGGTCGGTCTGCGGCTCCGCGACAAGGACAAGGCCCGCAACAACACCTTCTCGCGCGCCGTGCCCGTGACCCCGGCGAACTTCGCCAACATGACGCTCAACGGCGCCGCCGACTTCACGTACAACCGCAACTACGCCGGTCCCTACGACTACGGCACGTTCACCCGGCCGGGCTACCTCGCCGACCTTGACGTGTTCGACCCGGCACAGTTCACGCTCGACGAACGCCTCGACGAGTTCGCCGCCGGCAACTTCGACGCCACCGAGCGCATCACCGCCGGCTACGCCCAGCTCACGCAGCGTTTCTCGCCGCGCCTGAGCGCCATCGTCGGCGTCCGCATGGAGCAGACCAAGGTCGACTACAACGGCTTCGAGTACGACATCGACAACGACGCCGTCACGCCGACCGCCGGCGGTCAGTCCTACAGCGACGTGCTGCCCAGCATCAACCTGCGCTACGACTGGGACGCGCGCACCGTCATCCGCGCCGCCTGGACCAACACGCTCGCCCGCCCCAACTACTTCGACCTCGTGCCGTATCGCGAGATCTCGATCGACGACAACGAACTCGCCACCGGCAACCCCGACCTCAAGACCACGCGTTCGATGAACATCGACGTGATGGCCGAGCGCTACTTCGAGTCGGTGGGTCTTGTCTCCGTGGGTGTGCTCTACAAGGACATCACGGACTTCATCTTCAACTTCACGCGCTTCAACGAAGTCGATCCGGTCACCGGCCTCACCTTCTCGCAGATCTCGCGTCCCGAGAACGGTGCCGGTGCGTCGCTCACCGGTGTGGAGTTCGCCGTGCAGCGTCAGCTCGACATGCTCCCGGGTGCTCTCCGCTGGTTCGGCGTGTATGCGAACTACACCTACAACAGCTCCAGCGTCGAGGGCGTGACCCTCGCCGGTCGCGACATCTCCGGCCTGCCGCTGCTCGGCACCGCGGAGCACTCGGGCAACCTCTCGCTCTCGTACGATCCGCCCAAGGGCTCGGTGCGTCTCGCGTTCAACTATCAGAGCGAGTCGCTCGACGCCGGTGAAGGCGGCTACAACGAAGAGGCCTTCTTCGATCGTTGGGCCGACAAGCGTCTCGACATCGACTTCAACGCCAACTGGCAGGTGACGTCCAAGGCGCGTTGGTTCCTCGAGGTGAACAACCTCAACAACCGCCCGCTGCGTTATTATCAGGGAGTCCGCGGCCGCCTCGCGCAGGATGAGTACTACGGCCGTCGTCTCCAGACCGGTGTGAAATTCGACTTCTGATGCACTCAACCAGACACCTCACCTCTACCGTCTGCGCGCTTGTCGCCGCCGCCCTCGTGGCGTGCGGCGACAAGTCGCAGGTGGACTCCGAAGACGCCGCGGACAAGCGCACCGCCGCGGCGCCCAAGGTACTCGCGACCTCGGACTCGGTTCCCGTCATTGCCGAAGCCTGGGTCTCCGCCGTCGACACACTCGACAACGTCGATGGCCCGGCGATTTGGTTCTCCGCCGAGGGCCCGCGTGTGATCGCGTCGGCCAAGGCCACCGATGTGCTGATCGTGTACGATGCCGTCACCGGCGCGACCATCCGTCGCGTGGGCAAGAAGGGCAAAGGCACCGGCGAACTCGATCGGCCCAACGGCGTGCTCGTGGTGGGCGACTCCATGCTGCTCGTGGTGGAGCGCGACAACCACCGCGTGCAGGCGTTCTCGCTGCCGGCGTTCACGCCGCTCGGCACCTTCGGCGACGCGGACCTCAAGAACCCCTACGGTCTCGCCGCCTACGCGCCCAACACCGGCACCCTGCGCGTTTATGTGACCGACAACTACGAACAGCCCGAAGACAGCGTCCCGCCGCTCAGCGAGCTCGGCCGTCGCGTGCGTGTGTACGATGTCGCGGTGCGCAGCGGCAAGTTGAGCTCCTCACTCGTGAACAGCTTCGGTGACACCACGGCTGCGGGCGCGATTCGTATCACCGAGAGCATTCAGCTTGACCCGGCCAACAAGCTTCTCGTCATCGCCGAAGAAGACGAGACCGACACACAGGTCAAGGAATACACGCTCGACGGAAGGTTCACCGGTCGCACGTTCGGCAAGGGCTTGATCACGCAGCAGGCCGAGGGCATCGCACTCTGGCAGTGCGGCACGCGCGGCTACTGGGTCGTGACCGACCAAGGCCCCGTGGTGAACACGTTCCATCTGTTCGACCGCGAGACGCTCACGCACGTGGGTGCATTCCGCGGCAAGGTCACCAACACCACCGACGGCGTCGCTCTCACGCAGCGCGCGGTGGGTCCGTACACCGACGGCGTGTTCTTCACGGCGCACTTCGATGCCGCCATCTCGGCGTTCTCGTGGACCGAGATCGCCAAGGCCACCGGTGCGCGGAGTGCCTGCGCGGCGTAAGTTCTCGGTCTCTCCCCTCGGACCGACCCCATGCGCCGCATCATCGTTGTTCTACTGCTCGTCATTCTTGTCGTCATCGGCGGCGGTGTCTTCTATGGACTTCGGGTGAACCCCGAGACCATGGATCTCGACACCGCCGCGCGTGCATCCGCCCCCGGCCGCTTCGTTGGCTCGTCGCGCGGTACGACCCACTACGAGATCGCGGGCCCCGATACCGGCCGCACCGTGGTGCTCGTGCACGGCTTCTCCGTGCCCGCGTACATCTGGGATTCCACGTCGGTGGCGCTGAGCGCGGCGGGCTTCCGCGTGATCCGCTACGACGTGATGGGCCGCGGTTGGTCCGATCGCCCCGACACGCAGTACGACAGCACGCTGTTCAGCACGCAGCTCGATGAACTGCTCGACTCGCTCAAAGTGAACGGCCCGGTCGATCTCATGGGCCTCTCCTTCGGCGGCGCCATCACCGCGCACTACATCGCGACGCATCCCGCGCGCGTGCGCACGTGGACCCTGCTCGACCCCGTCGCCTCCTCGCGCACACTGCCCGCCATCCTCAAGCTCCCCGTGCTCGGCCCGTGGTTCTTCCAGACCACTGCGGTCCCGGGAATGGCAGACGGACAGGCGTCCGACTTCCTGCACCCCGAGCAGTTCCCCGACTGGGCCGACCGCTACCGCCCGCAGATGAAATACCGCGGATTCGGGCGCGCGATCCTGCGCACGGCGATCTACGGAAGCGAGTTCGACATCGCGGCGCTGTATCGGAACGCAGGAAAGACGGGGAAGCCGACGCTGCTCATTTGGGGGAAGCAGGATACCACGGTCCCCATCGCGTTGGCGGATGTGGTGCGCTCCGCGATTCCGCAGACGGAGTTCTTCCCGGTGGACTCGGCCGGGCATCTGCCCCACATGGAGAAAGCAGGCGAGGTACTCGCCCGTCTTCTTCAGTTCCTTGCATCTCACAACTGATGAACGGCGTGGTGAGTTGTGAGCCCCGCTCACTACGCCGTCGCCTTTAATTCACCGAGCCCAAAGTGCGCCTCCAGACCCTGCTAGTCGCCGCCCTCCTGTTCCCCTCGCCCGCCCCATCTCAGGAAGCGATCTGGTACGTCCGCAACAACGCCGAGGGCATAACCAGCTTCTTGGCCAACGCGAAGCGCATCACGGTGATCGCCCCCCAGGTCTACTCCATCGATAGCGCCGGCACGATCCGCGGCGGCACCGACCCCCGCATCGTCGCTGCCGCGAAAGAGCACGGCGTCAAGCTCATGCCCTTAGTGATGAACCCGGGTTTCGACCTCAACATCCTCCACCACATCGTCACCAACACCACCGCACGCACCGCCTCGGCGAAGAACCTCGCCGCCCTCTGCCGCAAAGAGCAGCTCCACGGCATCCAACTCGACTTCGAGAACCTGCACGTCAGCGACCGCGACGCCTTCACCGCGTTCGCGCGCGAGGCCGCGGACAGTGTCCACCGCGCCGGCTGCCAACTCTCCGCCGCCGTCGTCCCCCGCACCAGCGACGACCGCGGCGTCCGCCCCTATCACCACTGGATGTACGACTACTGGCGCGGCGCGTTCGACTACAAGGCGCTCGCCGAGTCGCTCGACTTCTTGTCGTACATGACGTACGCGCAGCACGCGGGTGGCTCCACTCCCGGCCCCGTCGCCGGTTTCCCGTGGATGGTCGAGTCGCTCGACTACATCCTCGCGCAGGGTGTCCCGCCCGAGAAGATCTCGCTCGGCATTCCGGCCTACTCCGATCACTGGTTCCCGACGTATCGCCCCCCGCGCAACGGCGTCGGCGAAGACGCGCGCGTGCGTGGCGACGACATCGGCTACGTGCCGCTCATGGACATCATCACCAAGGCCGGCGCCAAGCCCGTGTGGGACGACAAGCAGAAGGCCTGGTACGCGATGTGGGAGGCGCACGGTGTGTTCGAGCACGCGTGGCTCGAGGACGCGCGGGCGTTCAAGGCCAAGCTTTCGCTCGTGAACAAGCACAAGCTGCGCGGCTACTCGGCGTGGTTGCTTGGGCTCGAGGATCCCAAGACCTGGGCGATGTTGCGTCGCTGAACCTGCTGTCACGCTCGACGCGATGGGGACGCCCACGGGTGCGAATGGGATTCCGGACGCCCTCGACCTCGTCGACAAGAAGGCGCGAGTCGGGCTGGTCATCGTCGGTGCCTTGAACCCCATGGCGTTGGTGTTCGCGACGCCACCCCCACACAGATCGCGCCATCGACCGGCGATCTCACACGCTCAAGTCGAAACCACAACGACCCATCAAGACGCGCCGTGAGCGGCTTCGACGGCTCACGCTTCACCGCCAACCAACGTAGCCGCCGTTGCGACCGGCGCTCCTAACGCCGGTCGCCAGCCCCCTCGAGGGCCTGCTTCACCAGTCCGTCCACGACCTCGAAGGACTTCGCACCCATGACGAGCGTTCCGTTGATGACGAGGGCGGGGACCGCACCGATACCCACATCAACTACGGCTGTCAGGTCCGCAGCGATCGCGTCGTTGTGGCGTGGTGCCTTCATGCACTGGGTGAATGCTGCTCGATCAACAACTCCCGCGATCGCGGCGAGATTCTCCCATGGCGTCTTGCCCAGGGTCTTCACGCTGTCGAAGAGCACCCGGTGCATCGTCGCGAACCGGCCCTGTTCGGCTGCGCACTCGACACTGATGGCCGCGTCACGGGCCTGCGGGTGGATGTCCTCAAGCAGAAAATGGCGATAGGTAACGGCGACCGTCTCGGGGTACTTCGCCAGCAGTTGCTCGATCGTCGGAGTGACGCTGCGGCAGTACGGACACTGGTAGTCAGAAAATACGACGATCTGTACCGGCGCCGATTCCTTCCCCATACGATGCCCACGCTCGGTAAGCTCTCTCCAGTCCTCATAGAACGTGGTCACGAGAGGCGGCGCAGGAGGCGGAAGCAGTTCGCGACGGGCGACCATCCCCGTCACTGCGAGCGCGCATACGACCAGCACCACGGTGCTCGCCAGATTGAACCAGTCACCCGCCGACCTTTTCTTCACGGATTATTTCCTCGGGAGGACAGTGACCCGAAAGCGGACCACCGTAGGTGCTCCGTCACCATCGACGGACGCTGCATAGGCGTAGCCGTTCCGAACGACCTGCAAGTCGATGTTGCTCGGCAGCGACAGGATCGCCGTCTCGCCACGGCCATAGTCGAGCGTCACCCACCACTCGTGGCGGTCGGGATCTGAGGTGTAGCGCCCCGTCCAGATGCGTGACTCGTCATCCACGATTGCGGTGTGGAACGCCGGCATCGTCTTCGGATGCTCGGCCTGCGCGAGCGCCCGCCGGCGCGCCTCGGATGCTTCGCGAAGCGCGTGCCCGACCTCGCGCGATGTGACAGGGATCTCGCGAGATTCCGCTCGGAAGATGCTCTCCTGCTTTCCAGTGAGGCTGAAAAACGTCAAGTCGACCTTTTCCGTCCATCCATAGTAGACCTCATTCCGCTTGGTGATGCCGACCACCGGGCCCCGTCCGAACAGGGGTGACGTCCGGACGATCTCAGCACCCCCTCCGGAAGTGCGGTAATCGACGCGCGACTGAGCCGCAGCGCCCTGGAGCACCGGCCGGGATTCCACGGAGCCGCCAGCGAGTACGCTATGCACGGAGATCGTGCCAGTCGCGGCGTTGCGGAATACGAAGAGGTGCGGCGCGCGGGCGTCGTTGGGGATCAGCACCCGGAACGGCCGTCCAAACTCCCCTGTCTCCGGCATCACGGAGTACGCGAGCCTGTGGGTGTCATCCGCCCCCCCGAACACCGACAGTCGCATGGCGTTCGCGTCGAATACGTAGAGCGAGTCGCCGCGGCCGACCGTAAGGTCGTGAACCGCCGTAAACTCGCCCGGGCCGCGCCCGCGTCGCCCGATCGTGTCCAAGGCGGCCCCTCTCGCGGAGAAGATGATGACGGATGCATTCGACCAGTCACCGACGTAGATCGTCCCTCGGCTACTCACCCCCACGCGCAGGAGCTCTCCAAACGTCGCGCCGGTCGCTTCCCCGATGACGAGATCCTGTTCAAGGCGGATCTGTGGGCGCTGCTGGGCGTTGCAGGGTGTCGCGGCCAGCGCAGCACCCAGAAGCAACGGGAGAAGGAGCAACCTGGCGCTCATCGCGACGGGCGGCTTGAAGTCGTCCGAAATCCTGTGGGTTCGCATGCTCATCCTGGTGGAAGGTCGGAGATGACGACGGAGTCGGCGTGCACGGATGCAATACACCGACCCCGGCGCCATCGGCTTCCCTAGACTTCTACTGATCCGGCAGGCACTGCTTCGGATCGGTCTCGCACTTCGCGCCACAGCTGTCCTTGCTGGCCCAGCAGGTCTCGCCACAGCAGGTCTCCTTGCCATCGCCAGACGTGCAGCACGCGTTGCTCACGGCACCTTCGGCATGCGCGGGCTTGGCCAGTGCGAATGCTCCCATCGCAACCACCATCGCCGCCAGTACTCTGACCCTGTTCATCATACGACCTCCGCTTTGGGTTTGACGTCGCGGAGTTTGGGGAACTCACCCGGGCGGCGAGCAATCTCCGAACTCCTTGAAAAGTCTACAATTGAATCCAGTTGCCGTCAAATTATGCCATATTATGGCACATCGTGCAGGGCGGCAGGGACGCGGACCGCTTGACCGCCCGCTTCTACCCCCAAATCGGACAGCCTATCCATGAGCGAAGAGCGTCGGAAAGGCAGTATCCAGCTCCACGCTGGGAGCGCCAGGGTTGATGTTCGTACCGAGGATGTCTACTTCGCGTTCCCTGACGGTCATCTGGACTATGACTGTCAGAGTTGCGGCGCGACCTGTTGCCGCGGACATGGCTATCTCGTGCAGATCGGCCGGGAACTGAACGCGCAGCTGCGCGCGCATCCGGCGAGTCGTATGTTCATGGTGGACGCCTCGGACCGCGGGCCGCGAGCTTTTCAGATGAAGAACTGCCCGCCAGGATGCTTCTTCCTGCAAGAGGACCTGCGGTGCCGAATACACGCCGAGCACGGGTACGGCGCCAAGCCGGAGACCTGCCGCCTCTTCCCCTTCAATCACGTCCGGCGCGTGGGCTCCACCTTGATCGTTCGGCCGCATCCGAGCCTCTGTCCGTTGGCGGTCACGCCACCGGGCACCCGGAGCGAACGCTCATCTCACGCGGAACTGCTCGCGTCGTTCGCCCAGTTCGGGCTCGCGGCGATCGTCCCGCAGGCGTATCCGCGGCGTGCAGATGTTGACGCGCTGTTGGCCGTCGAGCGCGCCATCGTCGCCGGCGCGGATGATGCGCTTGGCTTAGACCGCTACCTCCCATACGCGGCGTCACAGTTGACGATCGGGCGGGCGGGAGCTGCGACGACCCCGTTGCCCGACGCGCTCGCTGAACTTGAGCAGCACCTCGTTTGCATGGGGCGCCTACTCGGCGCGCTCCCAGGCATGGAGAGCCTCGGTGATCGGGTCGCGATCCGGTCGCTCGTGGCCGCGACTCCCACGATTCGCGCGGCGCTTCTCTTTCCGGACGCTCCGGCGACCGGGAACCCGACACCGAAGGAGATCGACTTCGATCAGGTTGCACGGATGCTTTCAGGGCTGAGCGTTCTCGTCGCCTTCGCCCACGAAGCGGGGATGGAGAGAGTGACGTATCAGACGGTGCTGCGGATCTTCACGGATCACGCACCTCTTCTGCTGCTCCTCGCCATGGCGGACCGGTCGGTCGCCTGGCGAGACGACGTCTCGATCGAGCTTCAATTCGACGGACCTGCTCCGGCGAAGCGGCGGTACGTGGAGATCGCGCGAGCACTACTTCCGGCGGTCCAGGCCGAGCGTCGTGCCCCACTGCACGACGTAATCAATGCGAACGCGTTCGAGGACCCATTTGAAAACCTCATGTTCGTCCGACGGTTCGCGCGGGCCGCCGCTGGAAAGCTGACGACAATGGAATCGAGTGCATCTCGAGAGTCGAAATTCTCCATCCGACGCATCTCGGAGCGCTGGGCACTTCGCTATGCGCCCGTGGACGTGCTGGCACAACTCGCGTCGAGGCGAGGCGCGAACGCGGGAAGTGATGCGGCCGAAGGACACGAGAAATCGGCGACGTAGGCCCTCCGCCGGTGAGTCGGGCGCTCATGCTCGTTGAAGAACGTCGTTCAACGTTGGCTGACACGTGGGAGTTGGGCAGCGCACGGACCAAAACACTCGGCGATCGGTGCGCGAGCGCCGAGTCGCTCGATTTCCTCTCGTACGTGATCTACGCGCAGCTCGCAGGCCGCTCGACGCCAGGCCCGGTGGCCGGCTTCCCGTAGATGGTCGAGTCTCTCCACTACGTCTTCGCAGCGGGTATTCGGCGTGGCTGCTCGGCTTTGAGGATCCATGATTTGGGCAATGCTGCGTCGCTAGCGCTACGCTCGCGCCGAACGGAGACTCGCCTCTACGGCGGCGAGCTGCTGCTCCAAGGCCTGTAGCTCGCGCGTCGGAATCCCCTCGAGCGCCGCGTCCGCGCTCGCGGTGGCGTGCGGCTTGATCGCCTTGAGCGCCTCCCACCCGGCCGCCGTGAGACTCACGCGATAACTCCGCGCATCCGTGCCGCGTTTCCGCGCGAGCAGCCGTTTTGCCAGCGGTCGCTTGATGAGCACACTCACCGTCGCCCGCTCCACGAACAAGTAGTCCGCCAGCGCCGACGGCGTCGCCCCCGTGCTGCCTTCGCAGTTGGCCACCGCGATGAGCAGGCGGAACTGCCCCTGCGTCAGTCCGTGCGACGCGAAGCCCGCATCGAAGCCCGACGCCAATCGCGTGCCGATGCGCATGAGCGCGAGGCAGATGCGCCCCGCGAGTTCCGGATCGCGCGCGGCGCTCATGTCTTCGCCCGCTGCTCCGCGCGCGCGAGCCGCGACGCCTGAACCACGATCGCCAATATGCCGATGGCCGACGGCAGCAACTGCGACCACGGCTGCCACGCGCGCACCGTGTTGCCCACGAACGCCGAGATCATGCCGAAGAGCGCCGCGTTCATCTTGTAGAGATGTTCGTAGCGCCACGCCGCCGCGTGCCAGCGCTTGGGCGCCAGCCATCGCAGGAGGTCGTAGCTCAGCACCGTGCCGAGTGCGCTGCAGGAGCCGATCACCACCGCACGCGCGACCATCGGGTCGTTGAGGGCCGTGGGCACGATCACCGCGGCGATGGCCACGGCCAACAAGGAGAACGCGAGATCGATCCGCTGCGGCCCCGCCTCGCGCGTGCGCGCCGCGCGCCATCCGCCGAGCAGTTGGTAGCCCACCAGCAGCGTGAGCAGGGCGAAGAGCGGCATCCACCGGAACACCGCGAGGCCGAGTGCGGCCGTCGCGACGACGATGGTCGTGATCCCCACGAGCCAAAGGCCCCATCGCCGGTGCGTCGCGTCGCCCTTGGTCCGCCCGAGCACGGCGAACCCCAACAAGATCGCGAGGCCGCCCGCACCCACGTGTGCGGCGAGGTTGAGCAGATGCGGAGTCGACATAGTTAGGACACTAACTATCTCACACTGATGCACAAGACCCCGCCGCGCGCTGGGCTCGGCTGGGTCCTGATTGAAACGCTGCCGTTACGCCTTCGGCGCCGGATCCACCCCGCGCCACAGGTTCGACGTGTTGAGCTCCTCACGCCCGCAGGACTTGAGGTACAGGAACAGCTGCGTGCGGTACGCGACGTAGTTGCCCAGCAGGCTCGTCACGAGGAAGCCGCCCCGCGTGGACTTGCGGCCGAACATCTCGATCTCCGCGCGGAAATCGGCGTCGCTCATGCTCTCCACGATCGTCGCGAACTGCCCCTTCTGCGCCTCGAACATGGCGACCAGGCCGTCCACGTCCTTGGTGTCGGCCACCGCCTGCGCCGCGCCCCAGCCCGGCCCGTCGAACACGCCGTTCTTGGCGCCGGTGAGCAGCGCCGGGCCCTGCACCACGAGGTAGCGGAGCAGTTCGATGGTGCTGCGCTGCTTCGGCGTCGGGCGGTAGTCGAGCTGGTTGCGGTCGATCTTGCCCGCGAGGTGGATGCAGATGTTGAGCTCGTGCTGCAGCGCGGCGAGGAGTTCGGACTTGGTGAAGACCATGGGGAGTGCGAGGGTGGGAAGGTTGGACTGCGGACGGAAAGCTACGAAGAAAGCCACCGCCCGTCGCACGAGTTCCGCGCCTTGGCCCGTGCCCCAAGCCCGGAATTCGACCCGATCCCGCCCGTTTCAGCCTTGCCCCAGCCCCTGCCCCCCTGCGAGATTCCTACCTCTCGGGGCAACCCGAAAGGAGACGTGGCCGAGAGGCTGAAGGCGGCGGTTTGCTAAACCGTTATACGGGGTTAAACCTGTATCGAGGGTTCGAATCCCTCCGTCTCCGTCGCGCGGGCCTGCCGGGGTGATCCGCCGGTGGGCCCGTGTCGTTTCCGCCCCACCCGCTGGCCCTCGCGCAGTACCTCCCACGCCACGCCCGATGAGCGCCTCACCCCTGCGCCTCCGCTTCGCCCCATCCCCCACCGGCTATCTCCACGTCGGCGGCGCTCGCACGGCCCTCTTCAACTGGCTCCTCGCCCGCAAAACCGGCGGCAAGTTCCTCCTACGCATCGAGGACACCGACAAGGCCCGCTCCACCGACGAGTCCACCCGCGCCATTTTCGACGGACTCAACTGGCTGGGCCTCGACTGGGACGAAGACGTCGTGTTCCAGGGCGCCAACCTCGAGCGCCATCGCGCCGACGCCCAGCGCCTCCTCACCACGGGCAAGGCCTACCGCTGCTTCTGCACCGCCGATGAACTGCAGGTGCGCCGCGCCGCCGCCGAGGCCGCGGGTGGGGCCTTCGTGTACGATCGACGCTGCGATCACCTCGCCAAGGATGAGATCGATCGCCGCGTCGCCGCGGGCATGCCGTTCGTCGTGCGCTTCCGCGTCCCCGCGGGCGACACGTCGTGGGATGACCTCGTGCACGAGCGCATCACGTTCCCCAACAAGGACATCGACGACTTCGTCATCCTGCGCTCCGACGGCACGCCCATCTATAATCACGCCGTCGTCTCCGACGACATCGCCATGGGCATCACCCTCGTGATGCGCGGCGACGATCACATCTCCAACACGCCTAAGCAGATCCTCCTCTACGAGGCACTCGGCGCCGCGCTGCCGCGCTTCGGCCACTTGCCGATGATCCACGGCACCGACGGGAAGAAACTCTCCAAGCGTCACGGTGCGACCGCCGTCGGCGACTACCAGCACCTGGGCATCCTCCCGCAGGCGATGGTGAACTTCCTCGCCCTACTCGGCTGGTCGCCGGGCGGCGAGTTCGAGGAAGTGATGACGATGGAGCAGCTCATCGCGTCGTTCTCCACCGATGGTCTGCTGCGCAAGGCGTCCGTGTTCGATCCCAAGAAGCTCGAGTGGATGAACGGCCAGCATCTCGCGCGGTTGCCCATCGCCGAGGTCGCAGCGCGTGTGACGCCGCTGGTGGTCGCGGCGGGTTACAGCACGGCAGAACATCTCGAGAAGAACGCGGCGTGGTGGCACACGCTACTCGAGCTGCTGCGCGTGCGTGCGCGGCTCATCGACGAGATCGTGCCCATGGCGGAGACGTACTTCCGCGATGCCGTCACGTATGATCCCGATGCGGTGGCCAAGCAGTGGAAGGACCCCGCCGCATTGCAGCCACTGCTCGCGGCCACGCGTGAGACCTTGCAGGGCCTGAGTGCATGGGACCCCGCCCTCATGGAGTCCGAGCTGCGCGCACTCGCCGAGCAGAAGGGTGTGGGCACCGGCAAGCTGTTCCAGCCGCTGCGTGTCGCACTCACCGGCCTCTCCACCTCGCCGGGTCTCTTCGACGTGATGCTCGTGCTCGGCAAGGACCGCACCCTCGCGCGCATCAGTGCCGCCGAGTCCAAGCTCGCGACGATGGTGGCCGGTACCTGATGGCCGAGCCGCGCGAGCCGCTCTCGCAGGTGGAGGCGAAGCTCTATCGCTACCTGCTGGACTATCTCGCGGAGCACACGTACCAGCCGAGCGTGCGCGAGATCGCGCGACACTTCCGCATTCCGTCCACCAAGACGGTCACCGATCTGCTCGGCGTGCTCGAGCGCAAAGGGTACATCCGTCGCACCGCGGGGCGCTCACGTGGTGTGGTGTTGATCGGCTATGCGGGCAGTGGCGGCACGTTGCCTGTGCCGGTGGTGCGACTCGGGCCTGACCGGCGATTTCAAGAAGAAGAGCATCTCACACTGGATCGGTCATTGGTGCCGAGTGAGGAGGCGTACCTGGTGCGCGCGCTGATCGAGGATGCGCCGGCGCATGGGGTGAAGGAAGGTGATCTGCTGCTCGTGCATCCGGGGGCGCGGGTGGAAGAGGATGCGCCGGTGGTGGTGCGAGTGGGTGGTGCGGTGTTGGTGCGGGCGATCGAGCGGCGGGGGACAACGATGTTGTTACGGGCGCCGCGGCCGGGGGCGGAGACGATTGAGCTGGGGGCGACGGATGATTTTGAGATACTGGGGCCGTTGGCGGGGGTGTTGCGGCTTACAAGGCCGATGACGCGGGGGTGAGCTGGCGGCTACGGAGCACGCCATCCGCGCCCGCGGGAGTTCCATTCCACAAGCGTGCGTGCGGTTTCGTTGCGGATCGCTCCGGACTCGTACATCGAGCGGAGCGCGGTGCGACCTTCTTCTCCGAACGAGTCGTCGAGAGACT
>JADYYN010000137.1 GCA_020853635.1 Gemmatimonadaceae bacterium | reverse complement strand
CCACGAGAACTGCCCGGCCCCCTTCAGCTTCTCGCCGCCATCGATCGTGATGCAGTCACCGTTGATGTACTGCGCCGCGTCGGACATCAGGAACGCGGCGAGATTGGTGAGCTCGATGAGCTCACCTGGCCGCCGCAGCGGAATGCGGTCAATGGCCTCATCGAGCAGCGATGGATCCGGCAGCAGACGCTCCCAAGCACCCTTCGTCGGGAACGGCCCCGGCGCGATCGCGTTGCACGTGATCCCGCGCGGTCCCCACTCCACCGCGAGCGAACGCGTCATCGCGAGCACGCCAGCTTTCGCCGCCGCCGAGGGCACCACGTACGCCGACCCGCCCTCGGCATACGTCGTCACGATGCTCAGCACGCGACCTTTGCGCTGCGCCTCGAGCCAGCGTTTGCCGAGTGCGAGCGTGCAGTAGAACGACCCATGCAAGACGATGCCGAGCACAGAGTCCACCGCGCGATGCGAGAGCTTCTCAGTGGGCGATGCGATATTGCCGGCGGCATTGTTGACGAGTCCGTCGACACCACCGAAGTGATCCCACGCCGTCGCGATCATGCGATCGACCGCCTCGGGGTCACGCACGTCGCAGGCGATCGGCAGCACTTCGCCACCATGCGCCGCCATCATCTCGGTGGCGGCGGTCTTGAGCAGTTCTTCCCGCCGCGACGCGATGACGACCTTCGCACCGAGCTGCAGGAAGCGCTCGCCCATGGCGCGCCCGAGCCCGGTGCCGCCACCTGTGATGAGGATGACACGCGACGTGAGAAGACCGGGCGCAAAGATTTCAGGACTCACACAGTGCTCGGAAACGGGTTCGAACGACTTACAGCTTACAACTCACAACTCACTTCTCGTTCCTCGCCTTTCGAACCAGGTCTTTCACTTCCTTCAGCAAAGTCGGCCCGTGGTACGGCATCCCTCCCTTCACCGTCCACTCCACACCACCCGTCGGCACTTCCTTCCCGTCGACGATCTTCGTCGTGCCGGTCGGATACAACACCTTGAGGTCCTCGAGCGGATTGCCGTCGACGACGATGAGGTCCGCCATGAAGCCCGCGCGCACACGGCCGAGGCGCTGCTCCTCGCCCATCACCTTCGCGGCGTTGCCCGTGCAGTGCTCGATGATCTTCAGCGGATGGAACCCCGCCTCGGCGTGCAGTTCCATCTCGCGGATGAGTCCGAAGCCGTACATCTGATAGATGAAGCCCGCGTCATCGCCGCAGGCGATGGTGCCGCCCTTCTGCTCGAAGCTGCGCAGCGCGCTCATCCAGATCCGGTAGTTCTCCTTCCAGTACACCTCGTCGGTTGAGCTCCAGCCGATGAAGTACGAGCCGTGATTGGACGGATCGGGCTTGAAGTACTCCTCGAGCGAGGGATGCAGATAGTCCTTGAACCAGGGCTGCGTCTGCGCGCGCTGCAGGTCGCGGCTGGCTTCGTAGATGTCGAGTGTCGGAACCCACGCGACGTTCGCCTTGATCATCGCCGTGAGCACCGTGTCGAGCAGCGCCGGGTCCGCTTCGCGCCAGAGTCGACCGGCCCAACGGAAACGATCGGTCTCGTCGTTGTAGTTGTAGTCGCTGGGGAAGTGCTGCCGCTTATCGCGGATCGCGGCATCAGGGATGCCGTACCAGTGTTCGATGGTCGTCGTCCCGCCGGCGATGTCATCCCACACGTTGGTCTCTTCGACGCCCACGTGATGCGCGACGCGGAGGCCGACCTTCTTTGCTTCGTCGAGCATCGCGAGCAGGATGTCACGGTCGAGCCCCGTGATCTTGATGCCATCGGCGCCCTGTGCCTTGAGCGCGCGAACGCGTTCGCGGGCGGCCGCGGGTGTACGCGCGCCACCGAAGCGCAGGTACGCATAGATGCGCGGCGACACCGCGCCACCGGTCTTCTCGGCCGCGCGCGCGGCGAGCAGTTGCGCGGTGTTGTCGGCGCCGACTTCGCGCACGCTGGTGATGCCCGACGCGAGCCAGAGCTTGAGTGTGTAGTCGTATGGCTGCGGACGACCCGCGCGCTCCGACTGCAGGTGCGCGTGCGCGTTGATCAGTCCCGGCAGCACGAACTTGCCCGTCGCGTCGATCTCCGCGTCCGCCTGCGGGCGCCGTGCACGACCCGAGGCGGCGGCGACCGGATCGAGGAACACCACCTGCGCGATCGTGTCACCGACGATGAGGATGTCGGCCGGGCCACGTGCCGGCGTGCCGTTGCCATCGACGATGGTGGCATTGCGGATCGCGAGTCGCGCGACCTTGGTGTTGTGCTTGGCGAGCGGCGCGCGGATGGCCGGCGCCTGAGCCACCGGCGTCGCCTGCGCAGACAGCGTAGAGGCGGTCGGCGCGCTCAGAACCAACGCGCCAGCGGAAGCGAGTGACAGGAAGCGACGCAAAGCCCGGACTCCGAAGGGTGGAGTGGGTAGGATAGAGGAAGATGGTGGACGGCGGAAGGCAGAACGACGCGAAATGCGGGATGCGGGGTCACTCCCCGCATCCCGCATCCAGACGCCCGCGGAGACTCGCTGCCGTTACGCGGCGACCGGCGCCACGGCCACGGCTTCAGCCTCGATGTGCAGCTTGACTTCGTCGGAGACCATGAGGCCGCCGAACTCGAGCGCCATGTTCCACACGAGCCCGAACTGCTCGCGCGACAGCTTGCCCGTCGCGGCGATCGACGTGCGCTTGTTGCCCCAGGGATCGGTCACGGTCTGCGACATCTCGCCCTTGAGCGTGATCGACTTGGTCACGCCGCGGATGGTCATGTCGCCGACGATCGTGAGGTCGTCGCCGCTGCCGGTGATCTTGGTCGACTTGAACGTCAGCGTCGGGTGGTTCGCGATGTCGAAGAAGTCGGGCGACTTGAGGTGGCCGTCGCGCTGTTCGTTGTTGGTGAACACGCTCGCCGCGTCGATCTCCATGGAGACGGAGGTCGGCGTGCCGGCGTCGTTGGTCTCACCGGTGGCGGTGAAGGTGTTGAAGTGGCCCTTGACGGTGGAGATCGCCATGTGCTTGACGGAGAACTCGACGAGGGCGTGGGTGGTATCTACGGTCCAAAGCATTGTTGTGAGTTGTGAGTGGTGAGTTGTGAGTAGCTGCGATACGGGGACTGCGTTACTTCAAGGGGCCTAGCTCACCTTCGATCGCCGCGCGATGCGGCTCGAGCCAGGTGGGCAGCTTGAGTGCTTCACCGAGAGTCGAGACCGGTTCGTCCACGGCGAAGCCGGGGCCATCGGTGGCGATCTCGAGCAACTGTCCGTCGGGCGCGGAGAAGTAGATCGACTGGAAGTACTGGCGATCCATCACCGGCGAGACGTTGAGACCGATCGAGAGCAGATGGTCGCGCCACGCGAGTTGTTCCGTTGCGTCCTTCGCACGGAACGCCACGTGATGCGTCTGGCCGATGCCGCCGCGCGCCTTGGGGTGACGCGGCGACCAGCCGAAGAGCGTCCACGCGCTGCCGGGCAGCACGCGGGTGCCTTCGTAGTTCGCCCAGAACCAGTGCGGCGTGTCGGGATCGTCCTGATTGATCGTCTTCTTCACCAACCGCAGGCCGAGTGCCTGCTCGTAGAAGTCGCTCGCGCGTTCGATGTCGTCCGTCATGCCGGTGATGTGGTGCAGGCCCGTGAGGACCATGTCCGGCGTGATCGACGGCACCGGCTCGGGATGCGTCGTGGCGGCGATTGCTACCTCGTCGCGCCCACCGGGCAACTGCGAGTCCTTCTGCTGCATCACCGCGCGACCCAGCGCCTCGATCGGTTCATCGAGCGTGTAGCCCGGGCCCGCCGTGGCGATCTCCAGCACCTGTCCGTCGGGATCTCTGAAGTAGAGCGACGTGAAGTAGCCGCGCGGCATCGGCCCGCTCGCCGGCATGCCGAGGTCGTTCAGGCGACGCTTCCACTTGAGCAGCGCTTCGTACGTGGGCACCGAGAACGCGAGATGGTGCACGCCACCGACGCCGTAGCGACCACGTGGCGCCGCCGACCACTCGAAGAACGTGACGATGGTGCCCGGCTCGCCGGTCGCGTTGCCGAAGTACAGGTGGTAGGCACCCGGATCGTCGAAGTTGACCGTCTGCTTCACGAGCCGGAGCCCGAGCACGTCGTGGTAGAACGCCAGCGTGCGGCGGGCGTCCGAGGCGACGAGGGTGATGTGGTGGAACCCGAGGGTGGAAAGGCCCTGCATAACTACCTCTGCTGGTTAATAACTCAGAACTGAGATAATATGGGGTGAGATAGTGGATGTCAAGAGGGTGGATGGTGGCTTACGGCGATGAGCAGATGGGAGGGGCGAGGCGGCCTTTCCTCACACCTCACCCGCTACTTCTCTAACGCTTCCGCCTCGTG
>JADYYN010000136.1 GCA_020853635.1 Gemmatimonadaceae bacterium | reverse complement strand
GGCGGCGTTGTTCCGGGATTTGAGTTTGGCGGTGGTGATGTCGGTGGGAGGGAGTTTGGTGTTGGCGTTGACGTTGATGCCGGTGATGATTGTCGGGAGGCGGCGGAGAACGGCAACGGCGGTTACCACAGAGGGCACAGAGGGCACAGAGAACGGCGGAGAAGGGGTGGCGGCTGTTCCTCACACCTCACACCTCACACCTTCCACCTCTCTTGCGACCCTCGACCGATTCGGCGCGCGGTGCGCCGACATCTATGAGATGGGGATGGAGTGGTCGCTCAAGTCGCCGCTTGCGATGCTCGGCCTCGGGCTTGGGCTCTTCGGGGTGATGGTGGCCTTGATGATCACGTTGCCGAAGGAGATCCTGCCGCAGGTCGATGAAGGGATGGTGGTCGCTGGGCTCAAGTTGCCCGAAGGCACGGCGATCGAAGAGACGACGCGGCAGGCGGCGCGGATCGAGGGGGCGGCGAAGCAGATGGGGTCGCGGGGGATCTACTCGCGCATCGGGATCGCGACGGACGAAGAAGTGCTCGCGGGTGCGGAGCCCGGCACGTCGGCGACGGGACAAGTGCTGATCCCGGTACCGGACGGCGAGGATGCGGCCGCCTTCGCGCAGAAGCTGCGTGAGTCGGTGCCGGATCTCGCGGCGGGTGCGTTGGCGCTCGACCTGGCGGGGCAGTCGGAGTTCGGATCGCTCATCGGTCGTGAAGGGCGGCTCGTGCGGGTGGAGATCAGTGCGCGCACGCTGCGTGAAGCGCAGGTCTGGGCAGACTCGGTGCGGCGTCGCCTGGCGACGCTCAGCACGCTCTCCGACGTGCGCGACGCGTACGCGACCACGCAACCGCAGATCGAAGTCGAACTGGAGCGGGCACGGCTCGCGGAGCGCGGGATCAGCGTGGAGGCGGTGCGTCGTGCGTTGCAGGGCGGCTTGGGCGGTGTGGAGGCGAGTGAGCTACGTGAGACCGATCGCCGCACGCCGATCCGCGTGCGCTTCGCGGGCAACTCGAACGAAGACCTCGAGATCGCGCTGCAGACACCGGTGAACGGTGTGCCGCTGAGTCAGCTCGTGAGCTGGAAGGAAGTCCGTGCGCCGATCGAGGTCGTGCGCGTGGATCAGCGCCCGGTGTCGATCGTGGAAGGCTTGGTGGAGAGCGGCGGCACGTCGCGCGCGACAAGTGATGTGGCCGCGCAGCTGGCGCAGCTCAAGCCGCCGGCCGGGCTCACGTGGGCGATCACCGGCGCCGACATCGAGCAGCGTCGTACGACCAACGAACTCGCGCTGGTCGCCCTGCTCTCGGTCGCACTCGTCTTCCTCGTGCTCGCCGGCGAGTTCGCGTCGTTCACCATCCCGCTCGTCGTCATGATCACCGTGCCACTCTCGGCGGCGGGTGGATTTGTGCTGCTCTGGCTCACGGGGCAGAGCATCAACGCGGTGTCGCTCATCGGCATCGTGGTGATGATCGGCATGGCGGACAACGAAGCGGTGGTGAAGCTCGACGCCATCCGTCGGTTCCGCGAGATGGGCTACTCGATCCATGACGCGGTGCTGCACGGCGGGCGGCAGCGACTGCGCGCGATCACCATGACCTCGCTCACCACCATCTTCGGTGTGTTGCCGCTGGTGTTCGGTATCGGCAGCGGTGGTGCGCTCTACCAGCCGCTCGCGGCCGCGGTGATCGGCGGTGCGATCTCAGCGCAGATCGTGACGTTCTTCCTGCTGCCGGTGGCGTATGCGCGGTTGCAGGCGTGGACCGAGGCGCGTGAGGCGAAGCGTGACGCGCGGCAGCGCGCACTGGGTGGCGCGGTAGCCGAGGGTTCGCGGTGATCCGTTGGGCCGTCTCGCGACCCGCCGTGGTGTGGGCGGTGACGTTCATCGTGTTGCTCGGTGGCGCGGTGAGTTTCGCACAGCTCTCGCTCGCGACGGCCACCGAAGTAGTGCTGCCGCGCCTGTCGATCAACGCCAGCTGGAACGGCGCGTCGGCGGAGTTGGTGGAGATGTATCTGTCGTCGCCGATCGAAGCGGCGGTGCAGTCGGTGCGCGGAGTGCGCCGCACGAACAGCCAGTCACAAGAGAGCTCGTCGAGCCTGACGGTCGAGCTCGATCCCGACGCCAATGTGCAGATGACGCGGTTGGCGATCCTCGAGCGGTTGGAGTTGTTGCGTTCGAGTTATCCGGTGGGCGTGACGCCACCGTCCGTCGGCAACTACGTGCCGGAGGACCTGGTCGAACGTCCGTTGTTGAACGTGCAGCTCGATGGTCCGTACACGTCTGGCGCGATGACGCGGTTGTCGACCGAGCAGATCATCCCGCGGCTCAGCGCCGTGCCTGGGGTCGGCAACGTGTCGGTGCGCGGCAACGTGACCTTCGGTGCGACCGTGAGCTACGATGCGAGCCTGCTGCGTCAGCTCGGTATTTCGCCGAACGAGTTGAACGCTGCGGTGGCCTCGTCGCGGGTGGTGGCTGCGCTGGGGACCGAACGCATCGGCGCGTCCAAGCGTGAGGTGGTGCTTCGCGATGCACCCGGTGCACTGGAGGAGCTGGAGGACTTGCCGATCCGCGGGCGCGGGGATCGCATCTTCCGACTGGGCGAACTCGCACAGGTGCGTCCTGAGGAAGACTCCCGCGGATTCTTCTACCGCGTGAACGGACGCACCGCCGTGGGGTTCGTCGTCACCCGTGAGCCCACCGCCGATGCCATTGAGACGGCGAAGGCGGTGAAGGCGACGCTGCATGCGCTCGGGCCGCAGTTGCCCGGTGGTGTGCGATGGCGCATCACGAGCGACGACTCGCGCGAGTTGGATCGACAGCTGAAGGACTTGATGCTGCGTGGACTCATCGCGTTCGCGTCGGTGACGGTGGTGTTGATCATCGCGCTGCGGAACTGGCGCGCGGTGGCACTGGTGATGGGCAGCGCGGCGGTGGCAATCTCGGGCACGGCGCTGGGCCTCTACTTGCTCGAGATCCCGGCGAACATGCTCACGCTGGCGGGGCTGGGCATGGGCATCGGCGTGTTGGTGCAGAACGGACTGGTGATCGTCGAGCGGCTGCGCAGCGCGCCGGACACCGAGTCGGGCCGCGCGGAGATGGCGCAGCGGATGTTCCCGGCGGTGCTCGGCGCGACGTTGACGACGGCGGTGGTGTTGTTCCCGTTCTTGTACCTGCAAGGCAACGCGCGCGCGGCGTTCTTCCCGTTCGCTGCGGCGTTCACGCTCGCGCTGTTCTGTTCGATCGTCTCCGCGGTGGTGCTGATCCCGGCGCTCGCGTCCGGGCACGGCATCCGCGAGAACACCTGGCCGCGGATGCAGCGCGTGTATGCGTGGATGGTGCGCGGATCGCTGCGCTGGCGCTGGCTCACGTTGTTGTTGACCGTCACCGCGATGAGTGGGCTGACCTACATCTTCATCAAGAAGGTGCCGCGGTTCAGTTTCGGCGGGTTCGGCGGCAACAACCGCACGACCGTGCAGGTGAGCATCAGCTTCCCGCGTGGCTCCGATCCGGCGACGCTCGACGCCGCGATGCGCGAGATGGAGCGCATCGTGGTCGGGCGCGAAGGCGTGGAGGAGGTGATCGCGCAGGGGTCGATCTCGAGCGCGAGCATGGTCGTGCGCTTCACGCAGGCGCACGACATGACCGCGGTGCCGCTGCAGGTGCAGGAGGACCTCACCGCGCGCGCGGTGTATGTGGGTGGTGCGAGCATCGGCGTGTACGGGCAGGGCAACGCGTTCAGCTCGGGTGGCGGCAGCGGGAGCTTGAGCACGTTCCGCATCCGCGTGATGGGGTATTCGTACGCCGCCGTGCAGCAGCTCGCGGAAGACATCCGCGGGCGGTTGGAGAAGATCACGCGTGTGCGCAATGCGATCGTCACGAGCGGCTCGTGGTGGGGTGGTGACCGCGCGTACGCGGTGACGCTGGATCCCGATCGCGATGCGCTCGCGCGCTACGGCGTGACGGCGACCGAGTTCAGCAACGCCGTGCGTCGTGAGGTGCGTGGGCCGGCCGGTGGCACGCGGTTGGAGATCGGCGGTGAGGAGATCCCGATCTCCGTGAAGGCCAAGGGCTCACGCGAGCGCGCGCTCGACGAACTGCGCGACGCGCTCATCCCCACGGGCAACAACTCGACCGTGCGACTGAGCGACCTCTCAGAGGTCGGTGAACGGGAGGGTCTGAGCACCATCACGCGTGAGGACCAGCAATATCTGCGCGTGGTGGCGTACGAGTTCCGTGGGCCGAACCGGCTCGCCAATCGCACGCACGATGCGTTCATGAAGAGCATCAGCGTGCCGCCCGGCTTCACGGTGATCGATGCGAACGATTTCCAGCGGCAGCAGGACACGAGCCAGCGCGGGCTGTGGTTGGTGTTCGCCGTGGGTGTGACGCTGGTGGTGCTCTCGGTGGCGATGGTGTTCAACTCCACCTGGGGCGCGACGATGGTGTTCCTCTCGTTGCCCATCGCGCTGGCGGGTGTGATGGCGGCGTTCTGGCTGGCGGGCGCGGCGTTCACGCGCGAGGCGGCGGTGGGGGTGATCCTCGTGGTCGGACTTGCGGTGAATCAGAGCATCCTGCTCGTGGACGATGCGCTCGAGCGCAAACTCGCCTCGCCGACGCGTCGGCTCACGCCGGGACGCGTGTACCGCGCGGCGCTCGATCGTTCCGGCATGATCATGATGGTCACATTCACCACCATCGCGTCGCTGGTGCCGCTGGCCGTGGGCACAAGCGCGACGACGTTGTTCGGGTCGATCGCGCTCGCCACCGCGGGCGGTACCGTGGCCGGCACGCTCGGCGCGATGCTCATCCTGCCGGCACTGCTGGCGGGACGGAGACGCCGGGCCTAATCTCCCGGCGTATCACAGTGTGACTCTCCTTCATTAGGTACTCACGATGCGTCGTGCCTTCGTCCTTCTCAGTGCGCTCGCTCTGTTCCTAGGTGCGGTCCCCGTCGCCGCACAGACGGTGGTGATCCTCGTCCGCCATGCAGACAAGGCGGCCCAGCCGGCCAACGATCCGCCGCTCACGGAGGTCGGCGCCGCGCGGGCCCAGGCCCTCGCCGCCGCGCTGGCCCAGGCGAACGTCTCGGCGGTGTACTCCACCGCGACCACCCGCACCCGCGAGACGGCACGACCCATCGCCGAGCGGGCGGGGGTGAGCATCCAGCCGATCGCCGGTCAGGGGATGGCCGGGATGACGGCCGCCGTGGTGGAGGCGGTCAAGGCGAACCAGGGCAAGACCATCGTGATCGTGGGGCATTCGAACACCGTGATGCCTTGGATCGCCGCCTTGGGGGGGCCGAAGCGACCGGATCTGTGTGATCACCATTACGATGGGCTCTACACGCTCGTCTTGGACGGGGTGACCGCGCGCCTGATCGAAGGGCACTACGGTCCGCCCAACCCGCCCGAGACGGCCCCCTGCGCAACGATGCAAATGCGCCCCTGATGTAAGGGGTGTCAGCGTTGCGGAAGTCTCTGCGGGACCGCAGATTACCCGCATTCGCGCCCTTGGGAAAAACCCCCTCGGGCGCGATCCCTGACTCCCGCCGGCTGGTCCTCGGAGCTCCGAATAGATGGCTCGCTTCACCCCGCCTGTCGCGTTCCTCGTCGCCCTCCTGATCGCCAGCGCCCCCAGCGCGGCGACGGCGCAGCGTCCCGCACTCGCCGGCGAAAAAGCGCGCGTGGCCGAGGCGGTGAAGCGGGACCTCGATCGACTCGCCACCGCGCAGCGCACGTATCACGCGCGCACCAAGCTCTACGCGACCGATCTCAAGGACCTTCGCTTCACACCGACCAGCGGCGCGGAAGTGGCGATCGCGTTCGGGTCGATGAACGCGTGGGCCGCCAATGCCTCACATCCGGCGCTCTCGCCGGTGAAGTGTTTCGTGATCGTCTCGGCGACGGATGCGGTGGACGCGCCGACGTCGAAGCCGTTCTGCACCGATGTGGAGCCCGGCACCGCCGCGTCGCGTGTCGCTGCGACGACTGCCGCGCCGACCACGGCGACGACGCCGGCGCCAGTCGTTCCTCCTCCGGCTCGCCCTGCGGCGGAATCGACGCCGAATATGACGGTGTCCACTCCGACACGTGCGCCGGTGACGACGCCGGCGACGACGCCGGCGACGAAGCCGGCCACCACGCCCGCGACGACTCCGGCCACGACTCCTGCGCCGCCGCCGCGGACCCCGACGCGCGCCGTCACACCCAGCACGCGTGCGGCCGCGGGCAATGCCGCCTCGCGCCCCGAAGCCGTGCGCATGATCACACGCGACGCGACGTCCGGCGTGGTGATGGCGGAGCGGATCGAGGCGGTGACGCCGGCACAGTTCACCGACGTACTCTCCGGCATGGCGCGTGAAGCAGTGGCGGTGATGGACGCGCCGCCCCCGGAAGTCGTGCGTGACCCGTACGAGAGCACGCAGGAATACGAGGCGAGGCGCGCCGCCGCCCTCGCGGAATACCAGCGTCGCGAGGCGGATTACTTCCGCAACACGCGCCGTTCGTTCGTCGTGACCATGCCGGTGCGCGCCGTGCGCTACGACGCGGATCGCGAGATCGTGGAGTTCACGGTCGAGGCCATGCGTCTACCGACCACGCGCGAGGGCCGCAGCCAGCTCACGTTGGCCTGCTTCACGCGTCCGGCCTTCTGGTGCATGCCGGACGGCATGTCCTACGATGCCGCCGAACTCTGGCGTCTCCCGCGTGCGGCTGCGCGTCAGTTCGATGTGCTCCGCACGCCGATGACGCTCACGGCGCGCTTCACCGTGGGTGGACGCAGCGACACGGACCGTGCGCTCTCGGTCTCGCTCGTCGACATGGAACTGCAGGCGCGCGGGCAGATGGTACAGCGT
The DNA here is from genome assembly GCA_020853635.1 of Gemmatimonadaceae bacterium. Classification (GTDB taxonomy): domain Bacteria; phylum Gemmatimonadota; class Gemmatimonadetes; order Gemmatimonadales; family Gemmatimonadaceae; genus Pseudogemmatithrix. The sequence goes on along the minus strand of JADYYN010000136.1, from coordinate 1,640 downwards.
TGGCCAGCTCGCTAGTCACACTCGACGACCTGCGCGCGGCTCAGCGCATCCTGAAGGGCGTGGCGGTCCGCACGCCCCTGCTCGGATTCGACGCACTCACCGATCGCCTGGGCGCGCCGGTCTACGTGAAGCCGGAGATGTTGCAGCGCGGCGGTGCGTTCAAGTTCCGCGGCGCCTACACCTACCTCGCCAAGCTCTCACCTGAAGCGCGCGCCAAGGGTGTGATCACCGCGAGCTCCGGCAACCACGGGCAAGCGGTCGCGCTCGCCGCCAAGCTGTTCGGCGTGCGCGCGACCATCGTCATGCCCACCACGGTGCCGCGCGCCAAGAAGGACGGTGCGGTGCGACTCGGCGCGCGTTGCTTCTACGAAGGCGTGACCACCGCCGAGCGCATGGCGAAGGCTGCCGCAATCCAGCAGGAAGAAGGTCTGACGATGGTCCCGCCGTTCGACGACGAGACGATCATCGCTGGCCAAGGCACGCTCGGCGTGGAGATCGCCGAGGATCTGCCCGAGGTGCACACCGTGTTGGTCTCGATCGGCGGCGGTGGCCTGAGCTCTGGTGTGGCGGCGGCGGTGAAGCTGCTCGCGCCCAAGGCGCGGGTGATCGGTGTGGAGCCGGCGGGTTCGCCCAAGTACTCCAAGGCGCGCGCGGCGAAGGAGCCGGTGACGATCCCGGCCAATCCGAGTGGACTCGCCGACGGATTGCTCGCGGTGCGGATCGGAACACGCAACTTCGCGCACCTCGAGCAGTATCTCGACGATGTGATCACGGTGGAGGATGGTGGACTGCCGTGTGCGATGCAGTTGCTGCTCGACCGCATGAAGCTCGTCGCCGAGCCGAGTGGCGCGATCACCGTGGCGGCGTTGTTGGAAGGCAAGGTGCAGGTGAGTGGTCCGACCGTGTGCGTGCTCAGCGGCGGCAACATCGAGTGGGATGGATTGCGCGCCCTGATCGGCGACGGAGGAATGCCCGCGTGAGCATGCGTTGTCCGACCTGCGGTTCGATGTACGCTGACGAGGCGCGGTTCTGCACGCGTGATGGATCGAAGCTGGCGCCGTTCGGAGCTGCGCCTGCGGCGCCCACTCCGCCCGCCGCCGCGCCGCCGGTCGCGCCTGCGGCGCCTAAGCCGGCCGCGCCACGCCACACCGCCGCGCGCACCAACGATCCGGGTCCGGTGGTCGGTGCGTCGAGCCATGCGAACATGGCCGGCAAGGTGCTCGACCGTCGCTACCACATCGTCCGCAAGGTCGGTGAGGGCGGCATGTCGTACGTGTATCTTGCGCACGATGTCGCCACGCAGGAGCGCTACGCCATCAAGATCCTCTCGCCGGCGCTCTCCAAGGAGGAGAACGCGATGGCGCGTCTCCGCCGTGAAGCCGCGCTCGGCATCCGGCTCGCGCATCCGAACGTGTGCCACATTGTGCGCATGGGCGAGACCGAGGACGGGCTCGTGTATGTGGTGATGCCGTACGTGGAGGGCGAGATCCTCAGCGACCGCAACTATCGGGTGGGCAAGACGACGCTCACCGAGGTCGCCAAGTTCATCGGGGAGATCGCGGACGGCCTGCACGTCGCGCATCTGCTCGGCATCATCCATCGCGACTTGAAGCCCGAGAACATCATGATCTGCCGCCGTC
>JADYYN010000135.1 GCA_020853635.1 Gemmatimonadaceae bacterium | reverse complement strand
GTGCGCGAGCGGTACTCGCGGCGCGCGCAGGGTCATGCGCCGGTATCCACGCCCGGCGACGCCGGCACGGGCGCCCCACCGCCGATCGCCACCATGCGCTCGATGGACAGACGCGCGCGCGCGGCGACATCCGCCGGCACCGTGATGCGATGCTGCAGATGCTCGATCGACGCGAGGACCTTCGGCAACGTCGTGACCTTCATGTAGGCACAGGAGGCCCGTTCGTTCGCCGCGTGGAAGGTCTTGTCCGGATACGCCTTCTGCAGACGGTGGAGGATGCCCACTTCGGTTGCCACGATGAACGTGTCGTTGCTCGAGATGCCGGGGCGCTTGATCATGCCCTCGGTGGAGAGGATGTGCACGCCTTCGGGATCCACATCACCCGCGCTCACCGCCTCGACCACGCTCGTCGCGCACCCGCACTCGGGATGGATGAGGAACTCCGCCTGCGGATGCAGCGAGCGCTGGAGCCGGATGTTCTCGGGATCGATGCCGGCATGCACATGGCACTCGCCCATCCACACGTGGATGTTCTCGCGCTCAGTCACCCGACGCACGTGGGCGCCGAGGAACATGTCGGGCAGGAACAGGATGGGCTTGTCGGCCGGAATGGCGTTGACGACCTCCACCGCATTGCCCGACGTGCAGCAGTAGTCGCTCTCGGCCTTCACCTCGGCCGTGGTGTTCACGTACGCGACGACGACCGCCCCCGGGTGTTCCGACTTCCATTTCCGTAGTTGCTCGGCATCGATGGTCGAGGCGAGCGAGCAGCCGGCCGCGAGATCGGGCAGGAGCACCGTTTTGTCCGGCGACAGAATCGCCGCGGTCTCGGCCATGAAGTGCACGCCGCAGAACACGATGACTTCGGCATCGGTTCGGGCCGCTTCGCGGGAGAGTCCGAGCGAGTCGCCGACGTAGTCGGCGACATCCTGGACCTCGGGGCGCTCGTAGTTGTGGGCAAGGATGACCGCGCGGCGCTCCTTGGCGAGCGCCCGGATCCGGCGCTGGAGCTCGGCGACCGCGGCGGGTGTGGCGGCGGGGGTGGGCATGAGTGGAAGATAGCGGAACTGCGGATGGGGGATGGGAGATGGCGGATGCGACTGGCCAGTTGACCTTGGCCGTTCGGGACTTTCAGGGGTATTCTTTCCCCATGCTCCGTCGGGTCCTCAGGTCACTGGGAAGTCTGGGTGCGTTGTGGACGCTGGTCGTCCTCAGCTCGCCGGTGCGGCTGCACGCGTGCCCTGAAGGCCACGAGGCGGCAGCGACCGCGATGGCTGACCACGGCGGCCACGGAGCGCACGCAGGGCATGGGGCGATCCAGTCGCCTGATGGACTGGTCGCGGACCTGTCCGGCGACCACTCGGCCGTACCGTCTGCCGGCGACTGCGATTGCATCGACTGTTGCTGCGCCACCGCGCCGACCGCGGTCACGATGGCCACGTTGGTCACCGTCGATGCCTCCGCATGGCCTCGGACGATCGCTGCGAACCCGGTGGAGGCGTCTGCGCCCGCGTCGGCGGTGCCGCATCGACTTCCCTTCGCCAACGGCCCCCCTGGACTGATCGGCTGACCGACGCGCGCTGCGGCGCGCGGAGTTCGTCTTCGCCGGCGTCAGTCGGCACGGGCTATCGGCGCCGCATCCGGCGCCCCCGTCGATCAACCACTCCGAGGGTCCCACCAATGCACCGTCATCCGTACGCGCTCCGGCTCGCCGCCGGCGCGCTTGCTGTCCTGCCGCTCGTCGCGGCCAGTCTGCAGGCCACCACACCGCGCGATGAGAAGCGGCAGCCGGTCACGATCAACTTCGCCGCGATGGTCGGTGACGCCGCGTTCGCCTGCGGCCAGAGCTATCCGAACATCGGCACCGCCAAAAGCACCATCACGCCGTCCGAGTTCCGCGTGTTCGTGCACGGCGTGGAACTGCTCACCGCCGACGGCAAGGCGGTGCCGGTCGCGCTCGAGCAGGACGGCAAGTGGCAGTCGGAGGACGTCGCCATGCTCGACTTCGAGAACGGCACGGGTCCGTGCAGCAACGGCACCGCCGAGACGCGCACCGTCATCACGGGCGACGCGCCGGCAGGCAAGTACACCGGCGTGCGCTTCACCATCGGCGTGCCGTTCGAACACAATCATCGCGACCTCGCCACGCAGCCCGCGCCGCTGTCGGTGACGCGCATGTTCTGGGCGTGGAACTCCGGACACAAGTTCGTGCGCCTCGATGCCAAGACGGAGAGCGGCAAGAATTGGGTCCTGCACTTGGGCAGCGCGGCCTGCTCGCCCAATGAGAGCGCGACCGCTGCGCCGACACAGTGCACGTACGGCAACCGCGCGACGATGCAGTTCGACAAGTTCGACCTCTCGCGCGACGTGATCGTCGCCGACGTCGCGGCGCTCTACGCAGGCAGCAATCTCGAGGAGAACCAACCGCGCACCGCCGCCGGCTGCATGTCGGGCCCGAGTGACTCGGACTGCGGCCCGATCTTCTCGAAGCTCGGCCTGCCGTTCAACGACACGCCGGCGGTGCCGCAGCAGTTCATGCGTGCGAAGTCGGGCGCGGTGCGGACGGCGCGCACGCCGTGAAGCGCTCAGGTATCGCCGCGGTATTCGGGTTGGCGCTGGGCTTCGGCCTGCTCGGCGCGGCTACGCCACGCGCCGAGTGGCGTTGGGATCTCCCGGTCGGGTTCCCGGTGCCACGTGTGCCGGCGGACAATCCGATGAGCGCGGAGAAGGTCGCGCTCGGGCGTCACTTGTTCTACGACAAACGGCTCTCGGGCAATCAGACCTTCTCGTGCGCCTCGTGCCACATGCAGTCGCGCGCGTTCGCTGATCCGCGGCCGCGCGGCGTGGGATCGACCGGCGAAGTGCACCCGCGTGGTGCGATGTCGCTGGCGAACGTCGCGTACAGCCCGGCGCTCACGTGGGCGAACCCGAACATGAAGTCGCTCGAGCAGCAGGCGCTCGTGCCGATGTTCGGCGAGGACCCGGTGGAGCTGGGTCTCTCGGGAATGGAGGACGCGCTCATCGCGCGGCTCGCCGCGGACACGCGGTACCGTGCGATGTTCACGGCCGCGTTCGCGGGTGACAAACAACCCATCACGCTGCAGAACATCACACGCGCGATCGCGAGCTTCCAGCGGACGCTGATCTCCGGGCGTTCGCCGTACGATCGTGCGGCCCACGGTGAACCCAGCGCGATGAGCGCCGAGGCGAAGCGTGGAGAGCAGTTGTTCTTCTCCGAGCGGTTGGAGTGTTTCCACTGCCACGGTGGGTTCAACTTCACCGGCACCGTGGACGCCGCCAACCGGCCGTTCGCCGAGGTGGAGTTCCACAACACCGGGCTCTACAACCTCGACGGCAAGGGCGCGTTCCCGAAGGAGAATCCGGGCCTGCGCGAGTTCTCGCAGCGCGCGGATGACGAGGGCAAGATGAAGGCGCCGACCCTGCGGAACATCGCACTCACCGCGCCGTACATGCATGATGGCAGCATCCCCACGCTCGACGGCGTGATCGACCACTACGCCGAAGGCGGCCGGACCATCGCGAGCGGTCCGTACAAGGGGACCGGGAGCAGCAATCCCAACAAGAGCGAGTTCATCAACGGCTTCGAACTGACACCGACCGAACGGAAGGATCTCGTCGCCTTCCTGCACAGCCTCACCGACTCCACATTCCTCACCGATCCGCGGTTCTCCGATCCGTGGCTCGACACCATCCCCCGTCGCGGCTCTCGTCGTCCGCGCTGATCAGGAGCAACCGATGTCCCGTGCACTCAAGTCGTTGCGGTTCCCGTTGGCCGCGCTCGCCGCGGTGGTGCTGCTCGCCGGATTCTCGATCGATCGCGCCGAGGCGGCGCGCCGTCACACGCGGCTGCTCAAGAGCCAGCCGATGGCGGACTCGACGGTGAAGCAGTCGCCGCTCGCGATCGAACTGTGGTTCAGCGAGAAGATCGAGCTCGGCCCGAGCAAGATCGAGTTGCTCGATGCGAACAAGAAGGCGATCCCGGTCTCGAACCTCACCCGTGACGACGCCAAGCCGGACGCGCCCGTGGTGGGGCGCCTAGTGACGGAGCTGCCCGATGGTGCGTACGCCGTGCGCTGGACCGCGGCGTCGAAGGACGGGCATCCGGTGAAGGGGACGTTCTTCTTCAACGTGAAGTCCAAGTAGATCCCCTGAGGTGATGGAAGGCGCGGGGCCGCGTAGATTGTACGCGATGCTCCGCGCCTTCGTCGTTCCCCCCGACCGGCCGCTTGTGTGATCGCGTTCGCCAACTTCCTGCTCTTCACCGGCCTCACGATCGCCATCGGCGCGGTGACGCTCCGGTACCTGCTCCTCACGCGGAGCGGTCTCGCGGTGACCGAACGAGCCCCCGCCGCGCGCCACGCCGCTGGTGGCGGTGCGATCGGCGCGGCACTGGTCCTCGTCGCGGCGTTCATGCGCGCCGCCGTGCAAGTGAACGCCTTCGCGGACCCCGGAGAACCGTGGCTGCCGGTGCTCCGTACCATCCTCGACACCGGACTGGGCCGCGCGCTGCAGTTGCAGGCGATCTGGTCGGCGGCCGCGCTCATGGCATTCTCGGTCGCGCGGCTCGGGCGTCAACGCGGCTGGTCTGCGGCGGCGATCGCAATGATGATTTGCTCGCTCACTCCGGCGCTGGGTGGTCATCCGGCAGCGCAGGAGCAGGCGACCCTCGCGATGACCGCGGCGACGATCCACGTGCTGGCAGCGGGCGCGTGGATCGGCGGACTATTCCACTTGTATCGTGCCTCAGGCGCGGCGAGCGAACTCACGCTCACGCGATTACTCCACGCGTTCCACAACGTCGCGCTCGGTGCCGCAACCGCGTTGGCGTTCACCGGACTCTACCACGTCTGGACCATGCTGCCGGCGCCCGCCGCGCTCTGGACGAGCGCGTGGGGCCGTCTTCTCGTGACGAAACTGCTCGTACTCGGCGGCGTGCTCTGGCTTGGCTACCGCCACTGGAAGGGGAGCGAGCAGTCCGTGGCCAAGGGCGACCGCGCCGGGCTGCGCACGAGCCTGGCGCGGGAGTTGGGGCTGGCACTGGTGGTGCTGGTGCTGACCGGTGTGCTGACGAGTGTGAGTCCGCCGGAGATGTGAGTCGGCGCGGTACGCCTGCCTCACATCCGCGGGGCGTGTGTCACCACTCGAGGTGTCTGCCCTTCCACGCCAGACTCGGCTTGGGGAAGTCGCTGCGGTAGTGTCCGCCGCGCGATTCGCGTCGCTTGAGTGCCGCCTGCACGATGAGCCGCGCGGTGTCGACCATGTTCAGTTCTTCCGTCGCGCCGGGCGTGAGGCGCGAGAGGATCTGATCCAGCGCGCGCTTCGCCGAGCGAAGGCCGACGGCGTCGCGGGAGATACCGGCGTGCTCCCACATGATGCGGCGGATCTCCTCGGCGGCGACCTGTGCGGCGCCGCGGTCGCGCAGCGGCGTGACCTTCCACTCACCGCGTCTTGGCACGCGCGTGAGCTTCGGCTGATTCACCGCGTCGCGCGCGACACGCTCGGCGAACACGAGTCCCTCGAGCAGCGAGTTGCTGGCGAGGCGATTGGCGCCGTGCACGCCGGTGCGTGAGACCTCGCCGCAGGCGTAGAGTCGATCGAGCGTGGAGCGTCCGGCGAGATCCGTGATGATGCCGCCCATCATGTAGTGTGCGGCCGGCGTCACCGGGATGAGTTCCTTCCGCGGGTCGATACCGCGCGCCAGGCAGAGACGCAGGATACCAGGGAAGCGGCGCGCGAAGGTGCGCCGCAACTTGCGCGCATCGAGCCACACACGGCTGCCGCCCATCTGCTCGTGGAAGATCTCGCGCGCGACGATGTCGCGCGGGGCGAGTTCGGCGAGTTTGTGCCGTTTACGCATGAAGCGCGTGCCACGGTCGTTGAGCAGCGTGGCCCCTTCACCGCGCACGGCCTCGGAGATGAGCGCGAGCGGGTTCTCCACCGTGTCGAGTGCCGTCGGATGGAACTGCACGAACTCCATGTCGGCGAGGCGTGCGCCGGCGCGATGCGCGATCGCGTACCCGTCGCCGGTGGCGACGAGCGGGTTGGTGGTGTGGCGATAGAGCTGTCCGCAGCCGCCGGTGGCGAGGATGGTGGCGTCCGCGATGATCTCCACCGCGCGGCCGGCGACGTTCGCGCGCGCGCCGACACAGCGGCCTTTGTCGACGATGAGGTCGAGCGCGCGCGCGGTCTCCAGCACCTCGATGTTCTTGCGCTCGTTCACGCGATGGATGAGCGCCCGCGCCACCTCGGCGCCGGTCTGATCGCCTTTGGCGTGCACGATGCGTTTGCGCGAATGCGCCGCCTCGCGGCCGAGCGTGAACTTGCCGCGCTCGTCCGTATCGAACCGTGCCCCGGCGGACGCGAGTTCGCGGACCCGGTCGGGGCCTTCCGCAACGAGCACCTCGACGGCGGCTGCGTCGCAGAGCGCTGCGCCGGCGGCGAGCGTGTCGCTCTTGTGGAGGTCCGGCGAGTCACCGGCTCCGAGGGCGGCGGCGATCCCACCTTGGGCGTAGGCGGTGGCGGAATCCTTCAGCGTGCGCTTGGTCATCACGACCACGTCGCCGTGGTCGGAGGCGCGCCACGCGGACTGGAGCCCCGCGATCCCCGAGCCGATGACGAGGAAGCGGGTGCGTATGCGGTCTGGCATGACTGGAATCAATGGCGGCGCCCGCCCCGCCGCGAGTGGCGCCGCATGGTTGGACACCAGTAGCTTCTCCCCGTTCACTCTCCCTGCCGCGCGTGGCGCGGTTCCCCCGGAGGACTCTGATGCTCGTCAGTGCCGGACTCACCGTCCTGCTGCAGACCCAGACCGCCGCCGAGCGCCTCGCGCAGGCGCAGGCGGGTCTCGATATCCCGCTCGGCCAGCGATTGATCGGCCTCGTCGGCATCGCGACGATGATCGCACTCGCGTATCTCATGTCGTTCAATCGGAAGGCGATCAACTGGAAGTTGGTCGCGTCCGGGTTCGGACTGCAGGCGGTGTTCGGTGTGGTCGTGCTCAAGACCGAGACCGGACGCCTCATATTCCAGAAGGTCGGCGACCTGATCACCGGGCTGCTCGGCTTCCAGGAGCAGGGCGCCCGATTCGTCTTCGGCAACCTGGTGCAGTCCACGGTGCCGGTGACGGGCGGTGGAGCCGCCGAGGGCATGGTCGCACAGACCGGCGCGTACTTCGCGTTCAATGTGCTGCCGACGATCATCTTCTTCTCGGCGCTGATGTCGGTGCTGTACTACCTCGGCGTCATGCAGTTGATCGTGAAGGGACTGGCCTTCGTGATGCAGAAGACGCTCGGCACGTCAGGCGCCGAGACGCTCTCGGCGTCGGGCAACATCTTCCTTGGGCAGACGGAGGCGCCGCTGCTGATCAAGCCGTTCGTCGGCAAGATGACGAAGTCCGAGCTGAACACGGTGATGATCGGCGGGTTCGCAACGGTGGCGGGCGGCGTACTGGCCGCGTATGTCGGGATGTTGTCGGGCTTCTTCCCGGGCATCGCGGCGCACCTGCTCGCGGCGAGTGTGATGAACGCACCGGCGGGACTCGCGTTGTCAAAGATCATCATGCCGGAGACCGAAGTGCCCGAGACTGCGGCGGGGGTCAAGGCAGCGGCCGCCGCCGTGGAAGCGCCTCGGAAGGGCAGCTGGCTCTCGCGATTGCTCACGTCGGATACCGCGGACAACAGCGTGATCGAAGCCGCGGCGAACGGTGCGGGGCAAGGCGTGCAGCTCGCCATCAACGTCGCCGCGATGCTCATGGCCTTCGTCGCACTGATGGCGATGTTGAACGCGATGCTCGGCGGCCTCGGCTCAGCGATGGGCTACGACGGATTGAGCCTGCAGTCGATCCTCGGCTTCCTGCTGCGCCCGCTCGCCTGGGTGATGGGCGTGCCGTGGCAAGACACGTCGTACGTGGGCAGCCTGATCGGCTTGAAGGCGTCGTTGAACGAGTTCGTTGCGTACGCACAGTTCGCCACGGACCTAGGCGGCAACCAGGCGCTCGAGCCGCGCAGCGCGATCATCCTGACGTACGCGTTGCTGGGCTTCGCGAACTTCTCGTCGATCGCGATCCAGATCGGCGGCATCGGTGGATTGGCACCGGAGCGTCGCAAGGACATCGCGGCGCTGGGATTGCGCGCGATGGTCGCAGGCAATCTCGCGGCGTTCACTTCGGCGTCGTTGGCGGGGATGCTGGTCTAGCGGCAGGGGGGAGGTGTGAGGGGGGAGGGGGCCGCCTCTGCAGGCGGCCCTTCTTCATTGTGTGTCGGAAAGTTGGGGTCGTTTCCCCTCCCACCTCACACCTCCCTCCTCACACCTGCCTTTCTAGAACGGCTTCTCGAGACTCTCCGACTGCGGCGTGAACAGCTCAGCGCCGTTCTCGGTGATCACCATGTCGTCCTCGAGCCGGATGCCGAATTCACCCGGGATATAGATGCCGGGTTCGTCACTGAACACCATGCCGGGAGCCAGCGGGAGCGTGTTGCCGCGCACGAGGTACGGCCATTCGTGCCCGTCCATGCCCATGCCGTGTCCGACGCGATGGGAGAAGTACTTGTAGTCAGGGCCGAAGCCCGCGTCGACGATCACTTTTCGCGCAGCGGCATCGACGACCTCGCACGCGAGTCCCGGACGCGCCGCCTTGAGTGCGGCGGTCTGCGCGCGGTGTTCGATCTCGAACACGTCCTTCATGCGCTGCGTCGGCTTGCCGAGCACGAAGGTGCGGGAGATGTCGGAGCTGTAGCCCTCGACCTTGCAGCCGCCATCGATGAGCAGGATGCTCCCTTCGCGAACAACCTGAGGCGTGGCGCTGCCGTGCGGGAGCGCGGAGTACTTGCCGACCTGTACACCCGCGGACCCGGAGTAGCCGAGCTGCGTGTGCGCCTGCGACACGAGACGCGCGAAGTCGGATTGCGTCATGCCTTCTTTGAGTGACTTCCACGCGGCCTCGTAGGCGAGCAATGTGACTTTGCTCGCGTGGCGCATGAGGGCGAGCTCATGGGCGTCCTTCACCATGCGGCAGCCAGCGGTGACCGGCGTGCCATCAACGATCTTCACGGCGGGAATGCGCGACACCCCGTGACTGAACTGCCAACGCACGGTCTCCTCGACCGCGATGGTCGCCGCCGCGAGACCACGCGCGCGGAGCCCGTTGCTCACGAGGGCGTATGGGTCTTCGTTCTCCTCCCACGGATACACATCGGCGCCATCGGTCATCGGACCACGCGCGACCTGCTCCATCGCGCGCTCCTCTTCGAACTTCGGCGTGACGAGGAACGGCTTGCCGTTCGCCGGGATGAACGCCGCGAGCAACCGCTCACTCAGGCCCCAGGAGATGCCGGTGAAGTACATCATCGACGTGCCGCCGGTGAGCATCAACGCATCGATGCCCTGTTCGCGCATGAGGCGACGTGCTTTCTCGAGCCGACCCTGGCGCTCAGCGACGGAGATCGGCATCACACCATCGCGCATGGGTCGCAGCGCACGGATCGCTGGCGGAAGGTCCGTGGCACCCTGCTGCGGCGCCGCGTGGTCGTCCTGCGCATTGCCGGGCCGTGCACCGAGCGCGACCGCCGCGCCGAGCGTTGCGGCGGCGGTGAGGAACTCACGACGTTGGGACATGATGATGGGTGGCGAAGGGGAGATGGCGGGTGGCAGAACACTGCATGGGGAATGTGCAGCATCTTGGCCGGGCCTGCCTCCATCTCCCATCTCCCCTCTCCCATCTGCCCCTAAAACACCCGCAGCGCGAAGTACCGCTTGGGGTCCTTCTTGAAGTCCTGGATCAGCACGCGGAGGTCGATCAACAGCGAATCGCTGTTGCGGTACAGACTCGGATCGTTCACCAACAAGCCCAGCGATCCTTCGCCACGATCGACCTTGCCGAGCACGCCATCGGCTTTGGTAATCACACTCTTGAGCGACTGCTCGGTGGTCATGAGTGCTTCGCTCAGCGCGTTCAATCGCTCGGTCGCCTGCCGCAGGTTGCTCGACGCCCGCTCCGTCTCGGCGACGATCCGGGTGATTTCGCCGTTGGATGTGGCCGTGTCGGCGCGACCGGCGGTGCGGCGCAGCGCTTCGGTGGTGATGGCCAGGTCCGCGGCGCCGGCGCGGATGTGCACGGCGATGGAGTCGAGGTTGCGTGACTGCACGCGGACCGCGCGGGCGAGGTCGTTGGAGAGCACACTGAAGTTGCGGATCGATGCGCGCAGTTCGAGTGCCGCACTGTCGTTGAATGCGGTGCGGACGCGTTCGGCCACCGAGGCGACGTTGCCGGCGATGCCGCCGGCGTAGGTGGTGAGCTGGGCGATGTCCGGCAGCACCGCACCGGCGAGCGCGCCCGGCGGTGCGCCGGTCACGTCGGAGAGCTGGGTGACGACATCGCGGATGGTGGGTGCCGCTTCGCGCGCGGTGATCAAGGCCTGCCACTCGCCGAAGAGCGTCGAGGCCTGGATGAGCACCACCGGATCCGACGGCAACACGATGCCTTCGTCGAGATCCATCTCGGCCACCACCCAACCCTGCGGCGCGAGCGAGATCGCTTTCACGCGACCCGCCCGCACGCCGCGGATCACGACCGCATTGCCTACCTGCATGTTGCCCACATCGCGAAAGCGCGCCGTGATGCCGGTACGCTTCTCCCCGAGATCGGCTTCCTGCAGGAAGAGCGTCGCGGCGACGATGAGCACCATCGTGGCAATGATGACCGCACCCACGATCCAATCATTCGAACGTTGCTTCACTTGGCCCTCCCGAGAAGCCAGACCATCGCCCAGAAGGCGTCGAGTACGAGGATCATCACGGCGGACTGCACCACGGCACTGGTCGCGGCCGCGCCGACGCCCTGGGCACCGCCGCGGGCGCGCAGGCCGTTCACACACCCGAGCACGGTGACGGCGAAGCCGAAGCTCGCCGACTTCACCAGCCCGTAGCGCACGTCGAACGTGTCGAAGAACCAGCGCGCGCCCTTCAGGAACTCCGGCGTCGAGAGATCGAGCAGCAGCAGCGAGGCCGCCCAGCCGGCGCCGAGTCCCACGAACATCGCCACACCGACCACCACCGGGAACATGATGATGCCGGCGAGGATGCGCGGGGTGACGAGATACGCGATCGGGTTGTACGCCAGCGTCTCCAGCGCGTCGACCTGCTCCGTCACTCGCATCGTGCCGAGCTCGGCGGCGATGTTGGCGCCCACGCGACCGGCGAGCGCGAGACCGGTGAGAACCGGGGCCAGCTCCATCATCACCGTCTTCTGCACCAGCGTGCCCACGAGGTAGCGCGGCACGGCGTTGGTGAAGCTGTAGCTGGCGAGCAGGGCGAGCACGACGCCGGTGAACAGCGCGATCAGGATGCCGATCGGCAGCGAGTCCACACCCAGCTTGCGCGCCTGCTGGGAGAAGTTCGGCCACCACGTGGAGACGTCCCGCAGGGAGCGCACCGCCTCGGCGGTGAGATTCCCGGCGGCACCGAAGGACTCCAGCGAACCCCGCGCAACACGTCCGATGGTCTCGACCATAGGTCGAACATACGGTGCGCGAGGCCCCGCCCCTAGAGGGCACCCCTCACGTGGCGTCGGGTAGCCCCCGACCCTCGTGTAGTCGACGGGTTATCTTATCCGGGTCGATCCGCAGCGAGTGCCGCGCTTTCGCCCGGCGTCGCGAGCGGATCATCGTCACTGTCGGCTCAAGAGGATCGCCCCCTGGGCAAGCTCGTCGTACTGATGGTCACCGCGTTCCTGGACATGGTGGGGCTCCTCATGGTGCTCCCCCTGCTCCCGTTCTACGCGAAGAAGCTCATCGGGCAGGGTCCGCTGTGGACCTTCCTCGATTCGATCGGGCTCGGTGGCGAGGGGATCGTCATCGCACTGCTCATCTCGAGCTACGCCATCGCGCAGCTGGTGAGTGCACCGACCTGGGGCCGCGTCTCCGATCGCATGGGCCGTCGCCCGGCGTTGTTGGTGGGCATGGCCGCCAGTGCGATCGCGTATCTGGTGTTCGCGTTCGCGAACTCGCTCGAGCTGTTGTTGCTCTCGCGGTTGGTGCAGGGCGCCGGCGGCGGCACGGTGGGCGTGATCCAGGCCTACGTCGCCGACGCCACCGAACCGAAGGACCGCGCGAAGACGCTCGGCTGGCTCTCGGCGGCCACGAATGCGGGCGTGGCGATCGGTCCGGTGCTGGGCTCGGCCGCGGCGGCGTGGGGCCTCGCGGCACCTGGCCTGCTCGCGGCTGGTCTGATGGTCGTGACGATGGTCTTCGCGTCGAAGTATCTCACCGAGTCGAACGAACGCGTCGGCGCCAAGACGGGCGAGCATCCCGCGGTGCGGCGGTCGAGCACCGCCCTCAAGCGCGTGCTGTCGCATCCCGGCGAGCCCGCCTCACGCATGATCTGGATGTACGCGGTGGGCATGTGGGCGTTCCAGGGCACCAATGCGATCCTCGCGCTATTCCTCGCGAATCGCTACCAGATCGACGAGAAGAGCATCGGGTACGTGTTCGCGTACATCGGCGTGTTGTCGGTGGTACTGCGCGCGTTGTTCCTCGGACCGGCGGTGGATCGCTACGGGGAGGCGAAGCTCTCGCGATACGGGCAGGCGCTGCTCGCCCTCGGCCTGCTGATGATCCCGTTCACGTACAACTATTTCGCGTTGGCGATCGCGATCGGTCTCATCCCGCTGGGGACGGCGTTCACCTTCCCGTGCGTGACCGCGATGCTGTCGCAGGTGATCCCCAATCACGAGCGCGGGTTGTACATGGGCGTGCAGCAGACGTTCGGCGGGCTGGCGCGTGTGATCGGGCCGCTGTGGGCGGGCTTCGCGTTCGATTATCTCGGGCAGAGCATCCCGTATTTCACGGGGGCGGTGCTGGCGGCGGGGTCGATCTTCCTGGGGATCGGGATCGAACAGCATCTGCCGGGTCGCACAACGACGAGCGGGTCACGACCGACGTCGTGACCCGCTCGCTGATTCCGAGCTTGGCTGGCGCTTAGGGCATGAAGCCGATCGGGCCCGACCGTGAGGCGATGATCTGGTCGTAGTAGTTGGTGCCGATCGAGCCCGGGTTGGCCCAGTTCTCGAACCAGAGGACCTCGACCTGACAGGGACTCGTCGTGCACCCGCTCTGATTCCGATTGAAGGCCACGTTCGTCATCCGGGTGCGAAGCGTCGGGGTCCCGGTGCACACGCCCGTGTCGCCGCAGTCGTTGATCCACATCTCGAGCAGGCCGTCCGGTGTGGTGCCCGACGAGTTGAGACGCAGATGCACTTCGAAGTAGTACCAGCGACCGCTCTGGATGCTGATCGGGCTGACGTTCGGTGACTGACAGACGTTGGTGCCGTGGATGATCTGGATGTGCGGAGTCGCTTGCGGCTGCCGTGACCCGGTACCGCAGTTGAACTGCACGTTGAACCAAGTGATGTCGCCGGCGAGCTTCGTGAAGTTCACGTTCTTCTCGGCGCCCCACTGGTAGCCGGCATCTGCTCGGTAATACCATCGCGCCCACAGTTCGCTCACCGGTCCACCGGCGAAGGCGTGTGACGCCATGTTCCTGCCGCCGACGGCACCGGAGAGCGTGCCGCCGGTCGCCGCGCAGCTAGTGCCGTTCGCGCCGCGCGCACCGCAGTACGCGGCCGTCGAGGGCGTGATCGGATTGGCATAGATGGTGCCGTACCATCCGTCCGTCTGGAGGACACCACCGGTGGCGTTCGCCTGATCCGCGTCCCTGGTGTACCAATCGCCGTCTTCGAAGTCATCGCAGAACAGGATGCTCGGGTTCAGCGCGCTGCACTCCTGCGAGTTGTAGAAGAGACTATTGCTGCCCGGCGCCGGCGCGGCCGTCACGGTGAAGGTCGCTTGGCCGGTCTGTCCCTCGCTCGTGGCGCGGATGGTGGCCGTGCCGACCGCGACGGCGGTGGTGACACCGCTGGCGGAGACGGTCGCGACCGAGCTATTGGTGCTCGACCAGGTGACCGCACGCCCGGTGAGCGTGTTGCCGGCCGCGTCGCGCAGCGTGACGCTGAACTGCGCACTCGCGCCGACGTACGCGCCGGAACTGGTCGGCCCCACCGTGACCGACGCCACTGGCGCCGGCGGCGGCGTGACCACCAACATGGTCGCGGTCCCGACGATCGTCTCACTCGTCGCGCGGATGGTGGCCGTTCCTGCGGCGACGCCCGTGACGACACCGGACGCATTCACCGTCGCTACGGCGGTGTTCGTGGAGCTCCACGTCACAGCACGGCCCGTCAACGTGGCACCGCTCGCATCACGCAGCGTGACGGTGAACGGAGCGCTCGCCCCGACATTGACCGTATCAACCGACGGCCCGACCGTCACGGTCGCCACCGGGGGCACGGTCACCAAAAGCGCCGCAGCGCCTTGCACGCCTTCGCTCGTGGCCCGAATTGTCGTCGTGCCGGCAGCCACGCCGGTCACAACGCCTGACGCATTCACGGTAGCGATCGCGGTGTTGGCGGAACTCCAGGTGATGCTGCGACCGATGAGCGTCGCGCCAGCGGCACTGCGGGGCGTCGCGGTGTACGTCACGGTCGCACCCGTGACGACGGTGTCACTCGACGGACCGACGAGCACGGAGGCGACCGGCGGCAATGTGACGAGCAAGGCCGCGTTGCCGCTGATCCCTTCACTGGTCGCGCGGATCGTCGTCGTGCCTGTCGACACACCGGTGACCACGCCTGAGGCACTGACCGTCGCGATCGCGGTGTTGGTCGAACTCCAGGTGATCGGACGTCCGCTCAACGCGGCGCCCGTCGAGTCGCGCAGCGTCGCCACGAACGTGACGGTGGCACCCGTGACTAGGGTGTCACTCGCCGGTCCGACGGTGACACTCGCCACCGGCGCCGGCGACGGCGCTGACACCGTCATCGCCGCGCTCCCAACGACCGACCCAGAGGTCGCGCGGATCGATGCCGTACCGGCAGACAGCGCAGTCGCGATACCGCCGCTCGTGACGGTCGCGACCGCGTTGTTCGTCGAGCTCCACGTGACGCTGCGTCCGGTCAACACGTTCCCGCTCGCATCGCGGACGGTGGGGACGAAGGTCGCCGTCTGGCCGATGACGAGTGCGGAGTTGGCGGGTGTGAGCGTGATGCTCGCGATGACGGCCGGGTCCGTGGTCGCCGCGACCAGATTGGAGAGCGCGCCGTACACGGCGCCGCTCCCGAACGCACCCCGGAAGGCGCGGACGATGAACCGGTAGTTGGTGCCGGGTGTGAGGCCACGCACTTCGCAGGTGCGCGACGCGCCCACGCTGGTGCCTGTGATGGGGGTCGCGCACGACCCACGAGCCACCGTGGTCGCGTTGTCCCAGGCCAGCGGCGGCAACGCGTAACGCACCTCGTAGTTCGCCGCGCCGCTCACACCATCGGACACTTCCGTGAAACGTAGTGTGACACTGGTGTCACTGAACGCGGTCACGGTGAGATTGTTGACCGTCGCAGGCGCTTGGTCGACCACGACCAGCGCAGCGACATCCGATTGCCCTTCGCTCGCAGCCGTGATGACGACCGATCCGCTCGCCACCGCAGACACGCGACCGGTGGTGTCGACCGTCGCCACCGCAGGCGCGTTGCTGCTCCACGTCACTCGGCGATCGGTCATCACCGAATCCGAGGCGCTGAGCACTCGTGCCGTCAGCGTCACCGTCTGACCGCGCGTCACAGTCCCGCTCGATGGGTTCACATCCACGGCGGCGACCGGCTCGGCCAGGACGCGCAGCTTGGCCTTCCCCGACACGCCGCGGGCCGGGGCGCGCACTTCCGCGACGCCATCGCCCACCGCTGTCACGAGACCCGATGTGTCGACAACCACCACGGAGGTGTCGGTGCTCGTCCACGAGACCGGTGCGCCCACCATAGAGCGGCCACGGTCATCGCGCGCCTCAGCGACGAGCCGGTACCGCGCACCGACCCGCACATCCGCCGAGTCCGGCGCGACAAGGACGGCGACGAGAGTCGCCTCGCCGCCGTCCGGATCGGTCACATTGTCCACAGGAGTGCACGCTGCCATGGCGGCGAGCGCGGTGACGGACCACGCGAGCGTGATACGCTTGATGAGCTTCGAGAGATACGGCATAGCCAGGGACTCCGAGAGGAGATGGATGGCTCTCGGACCGGCACGCGAAAGAGCCGCCGACCGAGGACCAAGAGTTCAGTCCACATGGCTGGCGGCTCGGCGAGCATGGCGGACGGATCCGCTGTAGCCCCGTGGCTCTGCGTCCTCATCTTTCGATGAGTTTGCTCTGAGCAGCTGTTCGTATTGCTGAGTCTCGGCAGGAGGGCCGAGAACTGAAGCGCACGATGGATGTCATGCCTTGGTGTGTGCCGTTCCCACACCACCCATCGGCGCTTCGAGGGGGAAGAGTAGAGACCTCTCTCTGCTGCAACAACCAGCGCATCACATTGTGCGAGCAACGCTCCTGTCACAATGTGCATCACAGGTCAGGGACCCGACGCACCCACCTGCCGCCGCTCGAACTCCCCCGTCCGCCCCGTCATCGCCGGATGCCGCGACATGCTCGCGTCCTCGGTCTCCGTGATCAACCGCACGCCACGCTCCCAGAACAGATAGTTGTACGCCCACTGCAGGAGCACGCTGAGCCGGTTGCGGAAGCCGACGAGGTACATGATGTGGATGAAGAGCCAGAAGATCCACGCGATGGAGCCCGTGATCTTCAACTTGCCTCCCCCGAGCGACGCGACCGCGTGGTGACGCCCGATGGTCGCGAGTTCACCCTTGTTCGTGTAGCGGAACGGCTCGCCCTTCTCACCGCGCAGATGCCGCAGGATGTTCCGTGCGGCATGCTGCCCCATCTGGTTCGCCGCCGGCGCCACGGCAGGCACGAGCACGTCGCCCTGCCACGGCACCGCGGCGAGGTCACCGACCACGTACACGCGCGCATCACCGGGCACTGAGAGGTCGGGCTCCAACAACACACGGCCCGTGCGCTCGAGCGGCGTCTCAAGCGCCTTGCCGAGTGGCGACGCGGCGTTGCCCGCCGCCCAGAACACCGACTGCGACCGGATACGATCGGCACCGATCGTCACGCCCTCTTCATCGATCCCTGTGACGATCGTGTTGAGCCGGACCTCCACACCCAGCCGCTCGAGATCCCGCTTCGCGCGCTCCGACAGCGACTCCGGGAAACTCGGCAGGATGCGTGGGCCCCCTTCGAGCAGGATCACGCGCACCTTCGAGGTGTCGATGCGGCGGAAGTCCGGGCGGAACGCGCGCTTGCACATCTCAGGCAACACGCCGGCGAGTTCCACGCCCGTGGGGCCACCGCCCACGATGATGAACGTGAGCAGTGCAGCGCGTGCGACCGGATCCTCCTCCCACTCCGCGCGTTCGAACGCGAGCAGGAAGCGCTTCCGGATGCGACGCGCGTCCTCGATGCTCTTCAATCCCGGCGCCCACTTCTCCCACTCCGGGTGCGAGAAGTACGAGTGGCGCGTCCCCGTCGCGACGATGAGATAGTCGTAGTGGATCGGGTCCGGCTCTCCGACCACTCGGATCGCGCGTGACGCGCGGTCGATCTTCTCCACCGTGCCGAGCAAGGTGGTGACGTTCTTCTGCTGCCGCAGCACCCACCGGATGGGCGCCGTGATCTCGCTCGGCGCGAGCGACGTCGTCGCCACCTGGTAGAGCAGCGGCTGGAAGAGGTGATGGTTGGTGCGGTCGATGAGGATCACCTCGACGTCGGACTTCCCGAGCGTGCGAGCTGCGTTCAGACCGCCGAACCCACCACCGATGATGACGACGCGCGTACGTGCCACGAGACCTTACTGCGGGGGCAAACCCGCGGAGAGAAGATTGACGAACAACCGCAACCCGCCCTCGATGCCCGCCGGAATCTGACGGAACAGCGAGAGCGAGGTGTACACATAGCGCCCTTTGCCGATGGTCGCCTCGAGGATCGCGCCACGATTCTCGGGCTCGTCGGGATCGTTGAGCGCGATCGGCGTGCGATACCGCGGGTCGATGGTCGTCGGCATGTACAGCGCCCGCTCCTGCACCCAGTCGGCCCAGTCCTTCGGTCCGATCCTGTTGGGCCACGTGAGGAGCTTCGACGTGGGATCGAGCACCTTCACCGGCGCCGACTCGATGGTCACGCGCGCAGCCGGCCGTGTGAGTCCGATCGGGAACGGCATCATGCCGGGCTGAGTCATCTCATACTGTCCGTATTGAACGACCATCGTACCGCCGGCGCGGACCCACTCCAGCAAACGCGGGTTCATCGTAGCGAGTTCCGGGGCCCGTTCATATTCGCGCGGCCCGATCACGATCGCCGTGAATCGCGCGAGGTCCATCAGTGGCAGCTCATCCGGCGTGAGGTAGGTGGTCGGAATGCCGATCTCCCGCAGCGCCTGTGCCGTGCCGTCCGGCTGCGTGGCCACGTACGCCACCGAGAGCGCCTTGGGGACTTGGAGCTGCACGGCGTGCACGTAACTCGCGGACGAGCGATACAGTCGCAGCGGTGGGATATGCGGATAGCTGATCTCGCGGAAGCCTTCCGTGAACACCGCCCCGTCGGACTCGGCACCGATCCCGAACTCATGTCGCCCGGCCGGCAACGCACCCTTGAGGTTGATGAACACCTCGCGCGACTCACCCGCCTTGAGGGTCATCGTGTCCGGCACGCCATCGATCTTCGCGCCCGTCGGTAGCAGATACCGGAACGACAACGCGCGATCGCTCGTGGTATGGGACTGCACGCTCATCCGGATGCGCTGGTCGATCGGCGTGTTCGCGCGCCGCCACTGCAAGCCGCGGTCGAGTGCGAGTGTCAGCGGTGGCACACCGCCCACCTGCCGCCGCTGCTCGCCGAGCACCGGGTCGGCGTAGCGGAACTGCAGTTCCCCGACCGAGAACGACACCGGGATCTCGCCGATGCTCAGCCAGACCGTGGCGTCGGAGAGCCGGCGTGATCCCTCGGCGATCGACACACTGGGCGCGAGCAGCGCGGTCGCACCGTAGCTGACCTGCGCGATCCCACTGACCGGCGAGCGCGTGTCGACGAACAGCGGACGTCCGTTGCGACCGCCGGTCCACCACGGACGATGATCGACCAACCCCATCACCTGACGCGTGACGGTGGCACTCGAGTCGGGCCGGATCTCCACCGCATCGAACGGGCGGCGCGGCGCGTTGGTCAGCTGCAGGTCGTCCCAGCGGACGGGATGCGTGCCACGATTGTGGATCGTGACCTGCGCGTCCATCGAGTCACCGAACGCGAGGAGTTCCTTGGCGGCCGTCACCTCCACGGCGATCCCTGCGGCGACGATGAGTGCCTGTTTCGTGCGCCCGATCATGCGATCAAGCGTGGCATCGAGGTCGAGTTGCTCATGGGAGCACTCGACCATGCTCGCGCCCCCGGTGAGTGCGCGACGCACCACACCCCAACCGCAACGCGTCGCCGTGCTGCGCGCGAACTCGAGCGAGGTCACAAGATGGGCCAGCGAATCGACGACCCCCGCGGGGCGCCGCAGATCGAGCGCGCGCTGCACCCAAGCCATGCGCGCGGTCGCGCGCTCCAACACGGCGCGGTTGGCCGGCACCACCGCTGCCACACGCGCGAGACTGGTGTCGATCCCATCGAACAGCGACGTCTCCTGGTCGGCTGCGGTCGCCTCGTTGACGCGCGTGGCCTCACGCGAGAGACGCGACATCACCACGCCGCGCCGCTCGAGGCCGCCCTGCCCTTGGGACCGATGCGCCGAGCGGCTGACCGCAGCGAGCTCGGCGGGACTGCGCCCGAGCACGGGATCGAACGCGCCCACATTGAACGTCAACGTCGCCGGCAGCGCGCGCGCCCACGCGCCGCGATAGAACTTGCTCGCCGCCCACGGATGTCCGTGCAACTGTGTCGGGAAGCGCACGGTGTCGGCCGAATGGTCGTAGCCGTCGCGCGCGAGCAGTCCGGCGGCTTCGTGGTGCCCATGGCCGTCGGCGCGGGTACCGGACCATACCGACACGATGACGTGAGGGCGATACGCACGGATCACGCGCACCACGTCGGTGGTGAGCGCTTCGCGATCCCACTGCTGGAACGTCTCGGTGGCGTTCTTCGAGAAGCCGAAGTCATACGCGCGTGAGAAGAACTGCTCACCGCCGTCGATCGCGCGGGCCGCAAGCAGCTCCGCGCTCCGGATGGCGCCGAGCGACTCCCCGAGTTCCGTGCCGATGATGTTCTGACCGCCATCGCCTCGCGTGAGCGAAAGATACGCCGTGTGGACCTGATGCCCGCGTGCGAGCCAGGCGATGAGTTGCGTGTCCTCGTCATCCGGATGCGCGCCGATGATGAGCACACGTGCGTTGACGGGGAGCCCTCGTACCAGTTGCTCCAACGCGGCCGCGCCGCGCTCCTGCCCGTGGGCAGTGCGCGGCGCGGCGAGGACGGCAAGGATCGCGAGGAGCGTCGAGAAGAGACGCCGATGCATCACAGCTCCTTCACTAAGGGGTCACGCGCGCCATCGAACCCGTGTTGCGCCGTCCACTGCCGGGCTTGGTGGGTTCCTGCAGCGCTTCTCCGACGATTCGGGCCTGCTCCGCAGCATGGTCGGCGGGATAGCCCTCGGCGGGGCTCGCCCGCTCCGGGCGGCCGTAGTACTTGATCACGAGCGCGTTGCCGGTGGAGACCCGCAAGCGCGGCGCCACGAAGCTCCACGCACCCTGATTCTTGGGCTCCTCCTGGACCCACGCGACTTCGTCGATGTCCGGATAGCTGTCGACGACCTTCGCGATCATCTCATGCGGCCAGGGATACAGTTCCTCGACGCGCACCACTGCCACTGACTTCGGGATCCCCTTCGCGAGCAAGTCATAGTAGACCTTGCCCGTGCAGAAGATCAGTCGACGCACCTTGGCCCGCTTGCTCGTGCCCTGCGGATCGTCGATGACGGGCTGGAAGACCGTGCCATCCGCGAGATCCTTCACGTTCGACGCCGCCTGCGCGAGGCGCAGCAGCGACTTGGGCTGCATCAACACCAGCGGTCGCCGACGCTTGTGGAACGCTTGGCGCCGCAGGATGTGGAAGTACTGCGCCGGTGAGCTCGGATAGGCGACACGCATGTTGCCTTCCGCGCAGAGCTGTAGGAACCGCTCGAGACGCGCGCTCGAGTGCTCAGGGCCTTGCCCCTCGTATCCGTGCGGCAGCAGCAGCACGAGTCCGGAGCTCTGCGCCCACTTCGCGTGGTCGGCAGCGAGGAACTGATCGATGATCGGCTGCGCGACGTTCGCGAAGTCGCCGAACTGGCCTTCCCAGAGCGTCAGCGTGTCGGGTTCCGCCACGCTGTAGCCGTACTAGAAGCCCATCACCGCCGTCTCGGAGAGCGCGGAGTTGTACGCCTCGAACGACGCGTCCACGCCGGGCAGGTTGGCGAGCGGTGCGTATTTCTTCGCGGTCTGCACGTCGTTCAGCACGGCATGCCGATGCGAGAACGTCCCGCGTTCGACGTCCTGTCCCGAGATGCGGATGTGGATGCCGTCGGTGAGGATGGACGCGAACGCCAACGCTTCGGCGTGGCCCCAGTCGATGCCCCCGGCGTCACCCATCGCGTCACGCCGACGTTCCAACTGCTTCGCCAGACGCGGATGCGGCGTGAAGTCGCTCGGATACTTCAGCATCGCCTCGTTGAGCTTCACGAGTTCGGACTCCGGCACCGCCGTGAGCACGAGCGGGTCGGGCGCCGACCCGTGCTCTTCATGATGCGGTGTCTCCGTCACGACCTTGGTCTGATCGAGGATCGCCTGATAACCGGCGGCGATCTCCGCGTCGAGCGCATCGACCTCGGCCTGCGTGACGAGGCCTTCGGCGACGAGGCGCGCGCCCCAGACCTGACGCGGCGTGGGATGGGCGCGGACCTTCTCGTACAGAAGCGGCTGCGTGAAGTTCGGCTCGTCGCCCTCGTTGTGACCCCAGCGGCGGTACCCGACGAGATCGACGAGGAAGTCCTTTCCGAAGCGCTCGCGGTAGGCCATCGCGATGCGCATCGCGATGATCGCCGCTTCGGCGTCGTCTGCGTTCACATGGATGATCGGCACCTCGAAGCCCTTCGCCACATCGCTCGCGTACTTCGTGGAGCGCGCGTCGATGGAGTCGGTGGTGAAGCCGATCTGATTATTGACGATGATGTGGATCGTGCCACCCACGCGGTACGCCTTGAGGCGCGAGAGATTCATCGTCTCGGGCACGACCCCCTCTCCCGGGAACGCAGCGTCGCCGTGGATGACGACCGGCACCACATCCTGCTCGCGTCGCACGCGACGGTCCGTGGTGCGTTGCAACGCGCGGGCACGACCCTGGAGGACAGGATTCACGACCTCGAGGTGGCTCGGGTTCGGCACCAGCGAGACCGCGATCTCGCCCTGCGCGGTTCGCGACGAACCCTCGTAGCCGAGGTGGTACTTCACGTCGCCCGTCGATGAACCGGTCAGGTGATCGTGCCGGCCCTGGAACTCGGCGAAGATCAGCGCGGTCGGCTTGCCGAGCACGTGATTGAGCACGCTCACACGTCCGCGATGCGCCATCGCGAGCGCGACGTGCTTCGCGCCGCTCGTGGCCGCGCGTTCGATCGCCGTGTCGAGCAACGGCACCAACGCGTCGGTGCCCTCGATGGAGAACCGCTTGTAGCCCACGAACGCACGCCCGAGGAACCGCTCGAAACCGTCGACCTCCGTGAGCCGACGGAGCACGGCCTTCTTCTCGTCGGGCGTCAGCGGCGCCGTGAGTTTCTCCTCGGTGAAGAGCTGGCGGAACCACGCGCGCTCCTCTTCCGACGCGAGATGTCCGACTTCGACCGCGAGATTGTTGCAGTAGCGCTTCTTGAGTCGTTCAGCGACATCGCGCCCGGTGGCCAGATGCGGAAAACCCAGCGAGGCGCCGCTGACGAGATCGAGGTCGGCATCGACGAGCCCGTAGAACTCTAGCGTCAGCTCCGGCGCGCCGGGCGGCGGTTCGCCCAGCGGATCGAGCTGCACGGCCATGTGGCCGTAGGCACGGATCGCGTTGGTGTAGCGCGCGATCCCGGCGACCTTCGCGGCGAAGTCGGAGTCGTTCGGGCGCATGCCGACCGCGCCGGAGGTGCTGCTCGCCGGCGCGAGCCCGGCGGCCTGCTCGGCGAATCGGAAGAACTGGCGCCAGGACTCTTCAACGGACTGCGGATCTCGGCGATATGCCTCGAACTGCTCGGCTGCGTAGGCGTCGTTGAAGACGCTCGCGATGGGCTCGGTCGACATGCCCCCAATCTAATCGGGGGTCAGCCGATCTGGGCCAAGCGGTCGTGGAGGGCCAGGGCCGTCTGGGGACGTCCGGCCGGGTCCTTGGACAGCATCGCCATGACCAGTGCGTCCAACGCGCCCGGGACGTCCGGGTTCAGCTTCGCCGGGTGCTCGGGCACCTCCTCAAGCAACTTGGCGATGAGCTGGTACGCGGTCTCGGCCTGAAAGGGCGGACGCCCGGTGAGACACTCGTAGAGGACGCAGCCGGCCGCGTAGATGTCGACGCGATGGTCGACTTCGCCTCCGGTGACCTGCTCCGGCGCCATGTACTCGGGCGTCCCGACGATCATCCCCTGCTGCGTGACACCGCTCTCCGGCTTCCGCGACGCCATGCGGGCGATGCCGAAGTCCATGACCTTGAGCACGCCGTCGGGCTCGACGACCATGTTCTGCGGCTTGATGTCACGATGTATCACGCCCATGTCGTGGGCGACCTCGAGCGCGCGCGCCAACTGCTTGCCCACCGAGAGTGTGACGCCGAGCGGCAGGCGCCGGCGGGCCTTGATGAGGTCCTTGAGCGACTTGCCGTCGACGAACTCCATCGTGATGTAATACACGCCGGAGTTCTCACCGATGTCGTGCGTGCGCACGACGTTGCGATGCGAGATCTTGCGCGCGAGACGGATCTCGGAGCGGAACCGGTCGAGCGCGGTCGGATCCTGCGCGAGGAACTGCGTGCGCAGCGTCTTGATGGCGATGACCTCACCGAGTTCGCCGTCCACCGCCTTGAATACGGTGCCCATGCCACCCTCGCCGAGGATCTCCTTCACCTCATAGCGGCCGGCGAAACGATTGCCGGGCACCAGGCCACCTTGCTCGATGCGCTGCTCGGCCGTCGCCGACATGATCTGCAACTGCACGGTCTTCGCCGTGTCGCCGGAGGAGAGGAAGTCCACGAGCGCCTGCTTCTCCTTGAGGTCGCCGAGCAGGTTGCGGAACGCGCCGGCGAGCACACCGATCTCGTCACGGCTGGTCTGCGGGATGGTGGTGCCGTAATCGCCATCGGCGGCGCGTCGGGCGGCTTCGGCGAGCTTGCTGACGGGCCGCGTGATGCCGCGGGCGAGCAACAACGACAGCAGGCCGGCGACGAGGATGCCCAGGCCGCCGGAGAGCAGCAGCGACTGCTGCAGTCGCTTGAAGCCGGCGAACTCGGCGTCGCGGTTCTTGAGCATGACGAACCCGCCGGCGAGATCGCCCGCGGAGTTGTTCAGCACTGCGGCGAGGCCAACGTAGTGCACCTCAGCGAAGTCGCGCTCCACGCGCATCTCGGCGGAAGCGTCGTTGGTTTCGGGCAGTGCTTCGATGGCCGCAAGCACCTCCGGGGTCCGCCCGAGTGTCGAGGCCGAGATGACCGTGGCACCAGTGGCGTTGGTCGTGTGGAAGATGATCTCCACGTCGCTGGCTGAGCGCTGCTTGAGCTCGGCGGCGAAGGCATCGTCGATCGCGCGGGCGACGAGAAGAGCCCCGACGATCTTGCCGGCGCCGTAGACCGGCACTGCGGCGACCTGGATGACCACACTGTCTTTTGTGACACCGAATCCGGTCGTGCCGTCGTCCTCCAACGCGGAGCGGATCTCCGCGGACCCGAGCATGTCGACTTCGGGTGCGCCCGGCTCGTCGCTCTTCGCGATGCGCAGGCCCTTTGCGTCGGTGATCTGCACCCAGATGGCGTTGAGTGACGTCGCGGCTTCTTGTGCTTGGTCGAGTACGTCGGTCCCGACGCGCTCTTCGACGATGGAGCGGAACTGCGGATTCTCGGCGAAGGTGGTCGCGGATTCGAGCAATCCTTTGCCTCCACCCGTGAGCTGGGCACTGACGGCCTCGCGCGCCGAGGCGAGCACGCGCGTGACGGAGTCATCGACTGTGCGGCTGGCCTGCCGCGCGGTGATGGCGAGCGTCGCGCCGACGATGGCCACCACGACGAGCGCCGTGCCGAGGAAGATTTTGAGAGTGAGACTGAGACCGCGAGGCTTCACGAGACCGGGGCGGAGGGGACGCGTCAGTACCGGACCGCGCTGTTCTTATCGTATTCCTTGCCGAACTTGTTCTTGTGCGGCGAGAACTTGAAACCGCGTGCATCGAGGGAGCTGCTCACATCGCTCAGACCGGTCGCGAGCACGGTGATCGACTGCTTCACTTCGGTCGCACGTTCGTGCCAGACGTGCAGCGTGTAGCGGCCTGCCGGCACGCCCTCGATCGTCCAGCGCCCGTCATTCCCCGCCTGCGCGTACCATGACGTGGGCGCGACGACCACGAACGCCGTCATGCGCGGATGGATGTTGCAGTAGATCGGGAACGCCCCCGCGCGCTTGAACGTCGCGTCCTTCGACTTGCCTGCACCGTAGAGGCCGAGGTCGAACGCCGCGCCGGTCGCGGTGGAGAAGATGTTATGGCTGAACGGGTCCTGATTGGGGAACTCGACCTTCATCCCCGGCGTGATGACGCGCACGTGGGGCACGAAGGCACGGCCGTTCATGGCGATCGACGCCGACGGCACCTTCTCGCCCTTCGCCTTTGCGACGGGTGGCCGCGGGGCGGAGTCCACCGGCACGAGATAGACGACCGTCGCATTGAAATCGGTGGTCGCCTCGCCGGGACGTTCGGTGATGGCTACGCGTCCATTGACGGAGCCCTGCGCCGCAACCGGCGCCGGTGCCAGGACCACGGCAAGCAGCACCGCCGCCAGGGTGGCGGCCGTGCTTTGTGACCATCTGCGACGAGTGCTTCGATGCCCGCTCATTTCCCTCTCAGTCATGATGAGAACGCTACCCCTCGGCGTTCGCCTCGGTCAAGCATGAATCCCCTGCAAGTCCTGTGCGGGACCGCGCTCGCCGCGATGCTCTGCCTGTTGAGCGTGACGCCCGTCACGCTCTGCGCCCAGACCCCGGACTCCACCCGGGCGCGACTGGACTCGCTCGCCCAACGCATGGAAGACGCAGAAGCGGCGCTGCAGTTACTCCGCGACCAGCTCGCCACCGAATCCTCGAGCGGTGTGCGGACGCGGTCGCGGATGTCGCTGGAGTTCTCCGGACGCGTGTTGATGAACGCGTTCATGAATACGTCGCGAACGAACAACGTGGATGTCCCCGTCTTCACGCGGCCGGACTCCGCCGGGCCCTCGGGCGGCTTCGCCATGGGTATCCGTCAGACCACGATCGGCATGGCGGTGACGGCCAGCGACGTCGCCGGTGGCGACTTCGTCGGCGACATCGACGTGGACTTCTTCGGCGGACAACTCCCGTCGAGCGGCGGGCGGACCTTCCCGCTCATGCGCCTGCGGACCGCGCGTGCATCGCTCGCGTGGAAACACGGCATGCTGATGGCCGGGCAGGAACAACCGCTCATCACCGGCGTCGACCCGGTGTCGCTCGCCTCGGTGGGCGTGCCAGGATTCACGGCCGCAGGCAACCTGTGGCTCTGGCTGCCCCAGTTGCGTGCCGGTGTCCACACCGCGGGCAAAGTGCGCATCGGGCTCGAGGGCGCGATCCTCGCGCCCACGAGCGGCGACCCCAACGGCCTCTTCGACACCCAGTTCGACCCCGCCGAACGCACCAAACGACCGTTCTTCCAGAGCGCGGTGCGCGTCTCGTGGGGTGAGGCGGAGCGCCCCGGCGTGTTCACGGTCGGCGCCCATCGCGGCTGGATCGACAACGCGCTCGACGAGACGCAGAAGTCCGAGGCGTTCGCCGCCACGCTGCGCCTGCCGATCGGCACGCGGCTCGAACTCCGCGGCGAGGCGTTCCAGGGCGAAGCGCTCCGCGGCTTGGGCGGTGGTGGCGTCTCCCAGGGCATCGGCGTGAACGGTGAGGCGGTGCGCACGCGCGGTGGCTGGGGCCAGGTCAACATGCAGGTCTCGCCGCGTGTGCTCTGGGGCGTGGGCTTCGGCATGGATGACCCGCGCGACGCCCACGTGCTGCCGGGCGGCCGCATCAACAATCGTGTGATGGAGACGCATCTGCACCTGCGTCCGGTGGGTCCGGTACTGTTCGGGCTGGAGTGGCGGCATCTCGCGACGGAGTTCACGGCGAAGAAGCGCACCAACCACCACCTCAATCTCGCGTTCGGCTTCGAGTTCTGACCGTCGCGACCGCGAGCCGCACGGGGATGCCGCCGTTGCTCGTCTTGAATCGCTCCTCGAAGTCCAATCGCATCTGATCGTCGAGTGTGCGGTCGGCACTGAGCAGGGCGACCTGCCAACCGACCGCACGCACCGCGACGAGTTGACCGAAGCGGGCGAAGAGATCGCGCAGCGGTCCCTTCTCGCCCACACGCACGCCGTACGGCGGGTTGGCGATGATGAGCCCAGGTCCCGGCGGCAGTTCGAGCGCCGAGAGCGCCGCTACGCGCCATTCGATGTCGGCGGCGACACCCGCGCGCGCCGCGTTCGACTGCGCCGCGGCGATCGCCCCGTCGTCGCGGTCGGCACCGATGATCGGGGCACTCGCGGTGGGACGCACGGCATCGCGCGCGCGCTCCCGCGCCTTGGTCCACGCCGGCGCGTGCGCTTCAGGCCAGTGCTCCGCCGCGAACTTCCGCATGAGTCCCGGTGCGATGCCGCGCGCGAGCATGGCGGCCTCGATGGGGATCGTGCCCGATCCACAGAGTGGGTCAACGAGCGGCTGCGATGGATCCCAGCGCGCCCCGAGCAGCATGGCAGCCGCCAACGTCTCGCGCAGCGGTGCACGTGCCACGGCGAGTCGGTAGCCACGACGATGCAACAGCTCACCGGACGCATCCGCGCTGATGGTGCAGCGGTCGTGGTCGAGGCGCACGACGAACAGCTGCACGTCACCCTCACTCGGCGAACTCGACTGCGACTCGGTGCCCGCATGGAGTTCAGAGCTGCCCTCGGCGCTGCCCTCGGCGATGTGCTCCACGTCGTCCGGTGCGCCGGTCGATTCGTCCCACACCGCACTCGGCACCGCACGGATCAGCGCGGCGGCGACACGCTCAGCGACCGCGTCCGAGTGATAGAGCTTGGACTTCTTGCAGGTGACGCGGAGTCGGAAGCGCGTGCGCTCGCCCACGAACCGCGCCCACGGCAGTTGCCGCGCCTCGCGCTCCAACTCACTGAACGCCGTCGCACGGAACTCGGCCACGCGAACGACCACACGGCTGGCGGTGCGAAGCCCGATCTGCGCGCGGGCGAGGATGCCGACGTTGGCGCGGAACATCACGCCACCGGGGACGGCCTCGGCGCGGATGTCGAGTGCAGCGAGTTCGGCGGCGACGAGCGGTTCGAGCCCCGGCGCCGCGATGGCGAAGGCGTCGTACTCAGGCGGGAGCGGGCGTGGAGGCACTCTGCAATCTACTGCGTCGCGCCTCCCAGACCCGCCAACCGAGCAACAGCGCGAGCACGGCGGCGTAGATGAGCGGCTCGCGGATGTCCTTCTTCACGGCCATGAAGAAGTGGGCCACGCCGAGGATCGCGATGACATAGACGAGTCGATGCAGTACCCGCCAGCGTTTGCCGAGTCGCGCGATCATCGCCTTAGTGGAGGTGACGGCGAGCGGGATCATCAGCAGGAAGGCGAGCATGCCGATGGTGATGTAGGGGCGTTCGAGGAGGTCCTTCTGCACGTCTGCCCAGCTCACATACTCGCTGATGAACAGCTGCACGTCGAGCAGCGTCCAGGTGAGTAGGTGCAGCGCGAGATAGCCGAACGCGTAGAGTCCGAGTGTACGACGGTGTTTCGCGAGCCAATTCCAGCCGGTGATGCGACGCAGCGGGGTGATGGCGAGCGAGGCGAAGAGGATGCGCAGCGTCCACTTGCCGAGATTGTGCTCGCCGGCTTCGATGGGTCGCGTGCCGAGGAATCGCGTCTCGAAGAAGAGATCGCCGATCATCGCGCCGACGTAGTAAACCGCCGGCACCGCCGCGAGGACGATCAAGAGCGCACTGAAGCCGCGCGGTTCACGCGCGACGCCGCCGAGCGGAGCCACTCAGTAGTTCCGGCGGAGGTCCATCCCCGAGTACAGCGAGCCGACCTGATCGGCGTAGCCGTTGAACATCAGCGTCGGGATGCGGCGGAAGCGACCGATTCGTTGTTCCGTCGCCTGACTCCACCGCGGATGATCCACCTGCGGGTTCACGTTCGCGTAGAAGCCGTACTCGCCCGGGTTCGCGATGCTCCACGACGTGCTCGGCATCTTCTCCGTGAGCCGGATCCGCACGATGCTCTTGATTCCCTTGAACCCGTACTTCCACGGCACCACCAATCGCAGCGGCGCGCCGTTCTGCGGCGGGAGTTCCTTCCCGTACACGCCGGTCGCCAGCAACGTCAGCGGATGCATGGCCTCATCGAGACGCAGTCCCTCGTTGTACGGCCAGTCGAGTGCCGGATACCGCTGTCCCGGCATGCGCTTGGGGTCCATGAGCGTCGTGAACTCCACGAACTTGGCGCCCGCCGTGGGCTCCGCGCGCTTGAGCACGTCGGCCAGCATGATCCCACGCCACGGGATCACCATCGACCAGGCCTCGACGCAGCGCATGCGATAGATGCGGTCTTCGACCTTGGACGGCTTGAGGAAGTCCTCGAGCTGGTAGTTGCCGGGCTTCTTCACCAGACCTTCGACCTTCACGGTCCACGGCTTCGTCACGAACCCCTGCGCGTTCTCCACCGGGTCACCCTTCCCCGTGCCGAACTCGTAGAAGTTGTTGTAGCTCGTCACGTCCTCTTCGGCCGTAGGGTCGTCGCCGGGCTGCAGCCCGTACGGCGTGCCGAGCGACTTCTGCTGCGGCGTCGGTCCCGACGCGAAGGCGCCGCGCGCGAGCGAACCCGCGGCGAGCAGGCCCGCGCCGGCAAGGCCGGCAGCGGCGATGAAACGGCGGCGATCGAGGTACGCCGACTCGGGCGTGATCTCGCTGGACGGAAGGTCGTGGCGTGTCATACGGTATCTATTGTTGAGACCGGGATTGGGTTCCCGGAAGGCGAGTGGCCTATTTCACTATTAATGAACGCCTCTGGCCCCGGGCCCGTTGCCCCCCCGACCCTCATCATCCGGCCGGACAGCGCCCGATCGCTCGGTCTGGTGGGCGAGTTGTGGGAGTTCCGCGACCTGCTGTGGACCCTCGCGGGCCGCGATCTCACCCTCCGTTACCGCCAGACCGTGCTCGGTGTGGCCTGGGTGGCGCTGCAGCCGCTGCTCGGCGCGCTCATCTTCACGTTCGTGTTCGGCACCATCGCCGGGCTCCCCAGCGACGGCGTCCCGTACCTCGTGTTCACGTTCGCCTCGCTGGCGGGTTGGGGACTGTTCAGCGGCATCGTGACACGCGCGAGCGGGTCGTTGGTGCAGAATAGCGGGCTCATCGCCAAAGTCTGGTTCCCGCGGGTGGTGATTCCCGGCTCGGTGGTGCCGGCTGCGCTGCTCGACTTGGCCGTCGCGCTCGCCGTGCTCGTGGTGCTCATGCTCTGGCTCGGCGTAGCACTCTCGCCGTCGATGCTGCTGGCACCACTCTGGGCGCTCGCACTTGTGGCGCTGGCGTTCGGTCTCGGGCTCATCGGCGCCGCGCTCATGGTGAGTTATCGCGACGTGCAGCATATCCTGCCGGTGGCGATGCAACTGCTGCTCTACGCCAGCCCGGTGGCCTACGCCGCGGGTGTCGTGCCGGAGCGGTATCGCGACATCTACTGGATCAACCCCGTCGCACCGTTACTCGAGGGTCTGCGTGCCTCGTTGCTCGGCACGGCGATGCCGCCGACGTGGAGTGTGACGTCGTCGGTGATCACGACGCTGGTGATGCTCGCGCTCGGGGCCACGGTGTTCCGGCGACTGGAGCGGAGGTTCGCGGATGTCATCTGACCGCGCGACCACCGCCGCCGTCGAAGCACACGGCCTCGGCAAGCGCTACGTGCTCTCGCACCGTCCGCAGGCCACCACGCTGGTGGAGCGGCTCGGACAACTCGTGCGCGCGCCGCTCGGTGGCGCCGGCGACGAAGAACTCTGGGCGCTGCGCAACGTCGACTTCAGTATTCCCACCGGCAGTGCTGTGGGCATCATCGGACGCAACGGCGCGGGCAAGAGCACGTTGCTCAAGATCCTGTCGCGCATCACGCCACCCACCACGGGTGAGGTGCGGCTACGCGGGCGCGTGGGCAGTCTGCTCGAGGTCGGCACCGGCTTCCATCCGGAACTCACCGGCCGCGAGAACATCTTCCTGAACGGCGCGATCCTCGGCATGAAGCGACGCGAGATCACGCAGCGCTTCGACGCCATCGTCGCGTTCGCCGAGGTGGAGCGGTTCCTCGACACGCCGGTGAAGCGCTACTCGAGCGGCATGTACGTGCGCCTCGCGTTCGCGGTGGCAGCGCATCTCGAGCCCGAAGTGCTGGTGGTCGACGAAGTGCTCGCGGTGGGCGACGCGGAGTTCCAGCGGAAGTGCTTGGGCAAGATGGGCGAAGTGGCGGGCGAAGGGCGCACGGTGATCTTCGTGAGTCACTCGATGGCGGCGGTCTCTGCGCTGACGCAGCGTGTGCTGCTGCTGGACCGCGGCGAATGCCGCTTCGACGGCCCGACGGCGGCCGGGATCGCGCAGTACCGCGCGCTGCAGGGCGGCGGCGAGGCGACACCCGCGCAGTACGTCGCGACGGGGCGCAGCGGCAACCACGTGCGTCATGCGCGCGTGCGCACTTCGGATGCCAGCGGTGTGCATCGGCACGGCGAGGCGCTCACGCTCGAGTTCGACCTCGATGTGCCCGAGCCGACGAGCACGCTGTGTTTCTCCTGCAAGCTCGCGGATGACAGCGACCGGAACATCGTGCACCTCTGGTGCTTCGAGCCCGACGCACGTTTCCGTCGCGAGGCCGGCAAGTACACGCTGCGTTTCACCGTGCCGCGTGCACGACTCTTCCAAGGCGCCTACTCACTGCGCGCGTTCCTATCTGACCGACGCACCAACACGATGTTCGACGAACTGCACGGCATCTGCCCCTTCGAGGTGACGATGGACGGCGTGCACCGCGATGACTACGCGTGGACCGCAGGGGACTGCACGTACCTGGAGAGTGCGCAGTGGGAGTTGGCGCGCGAGGGCGACGCACCGCAGCGCGGCACGGTGGCCCCATGAGTCAACTGCAGAACAGCGTGCCACCACTCGGCGCGCGGAAGCCGCGGGTATTGATCGTGAGCTTCATCGACATCCCCGGCGGCGCGCACAACCTGTGGCGGCATTTCGTGCAGGATCCCGCAGTGGCGCCGGCGTTGGAACTGCATCTACTGGCGCCGTCCGACTACCGCGAGGCCGACCCCGAGCCGTTCCGCTCGGGCGCGGTGCAGTTCCACGCGATGACCGAGTTGATGCCACAGCCGCTGCGCACGCGGATGCTGAGCCGCCTCACCGGGTCCGTCGTCCCCGAACGGACGCGGTGGGAGACACGTCTCGCTGCGATCGCGCCGGATATGGTGTGGTTCAATCTCGCGGGCCTCGGCGACATGAACTGGTGTGTGCCGGCCGGCGAGGCCTGCGCCGCGCGTGGTATCCCCTACTGGCTCGTGCTGCAGCACGCGCAGGAGGAGTACCACTTCGTCGACGACGACCGCACCGACGCGGCGCTGGCGTTGGCGCGCGGTGCGAAGCGTCTCTTCACCGTATCGATGCGGAACCGCCGCGCGCTGGAGCGCGCCTTGGGCGCGCCGCTCCCCAACGCGGAGTCGGCCGTGAACGGAGTGACCGCGGCGACACTGGCAGCGGGCGAGCGAGTCGCCACCGCCCAACCGCCGCAGGTGAAGGGCCCGGTGCGCATGCTCACCTTGGCGCGCTTCGATCCCACGTTCAAGGGCCAGGACCTCCTGCTGGACGCACTGGCGAGCGCCGAGTGGCGCACGCGCGACTGGGTGCTGACGCTGCAGGGCGGCGGTTCACACGAGCGCTTGTTGCGCCGGCTCGCGACCAACCATGGGTTCGATGAGGCGCGCGTGCGGCTGTTGCCGCACAGTGCCGATGTGAGCGCGGCGTTCGGCGCGGCGGACCTTTTGGTGTTCCCGTCGCGTTCAGAGGGGACGCCCTTCGCGTTGGTCGAAGGGATGGCGCACGGCCGTCCGGCCGTGGTGACCCCGGTGGGAGGGAACGACGAAGTGGTGGAAGAGGGCAAGACGGGTTGGGTGGCGGCCGCGGTCACCGTGGAAGCCATCCGCGCGGCACTTTCACGCGCTTGGGTGGCGCGCGCCGCGTGGCCGGCCGCGGGTTATGCCGCGCGCGAGCGTATCGCCTCGCAGTACGCACTCGGCGCACCGCATCAGCGACTGCTCTCCGCCTTGCGCGCCGACATCGGCGGCGAGTTGCTCGTGGAGGGACGATGAGCGACGCCGCACTGCCGCCGTCGATCGCGAAGGTGCTGGATCGCTTCACGGCGATGAGCCGTGAAGAGAAGATGCAGTCGCTGGTGAGTTACGCGAAGAAGTTGGAGCCGCTCCCCGAGCGGCTCGCGGCGCTCGACCGCGCGGCGTTCACGGTGCCCGAGTGCCAGACGCGCGTGGACCTGTTCCCCGAGGTGCATGAGGGCAAGTTGCACTTCTATGCCGACGTAAACGTGCGTCAGTCCCCGACCATCGCGGCGTTCCTCGCGATCGTGTTCTCCGCGGTGAACGAGCAGCCGCCGTCGACCACGCTGGCGATCCCCGACGATTTCGTCTCACGTATGATGCAGGGGCTTGGACTCAGTGCGCGCGAGACCGGACTCACGGCGATGGTCGCGCGCCTCAAGCGGCATGCGCGTGACGCGGCTGGTGCGTGACGCCGATTCTGCACGACCGTTCGACCGTATCGAATCAGACCTCTTTCCTCCGATTACCCCATGAGCCAGACCTACAAGAACCACGCGCGGTTCTTTCCACTGTTCCATTTCTTCGCGTCACCGGTGACGATGCTGTATGCGCTGCACATGATCTGGCACGCGATCCGCAATCCGAGCCTCGTGCATGCAGGGGAGGCGTTGCTGGCGCTCGCGCTAGCGGCCGCGGTCTTCGCCTCCCGAATCATGGCGCTCACCGTACAGAACCGCGTGATCCGCCTCGAGATGCGCCTGCGCCTGAAGGAAGTGTTACCGGCCGCCATGCACCCGCGCATCCGCGAGCTGACGGTGCGTCAGCTCGTCGCCCTGCGTTTCGCTGGCGACGCCGAACTGCAGTCGTTGGTCGAGCGCACGCTCAAGGGCGAGTTCGAGTCGGCGAAGGCCATCAAGCAGGCGATCACCGACTGGCAGCCCGACTACTTGCGCGCCTGAACCAGGAGCGATGCGGCCCAGGAGTCCCGCGCGCGCGGTTCGAAGCGCGTGCGGTACTCGCCGAGTGTCGTGAGTGTCGTGTCGAAGACGATGGTGTCCCCGTTCACCGCGCCCTCGAGTGACATCAGCTCGAACTGATGCTGCGTGCAGGTGAGCACCATCCCGCCGCCGGCGCGGAAGTACACCATGCCGCCGCCGATCATCGTGGTGCCGATGCCTTCCTCGATGCCCTTGAGCACGCGGAACAGGCCGTCGATCGAGCAACCGGACGCATCGCTGGCCCGCTCGTCCACCGCGATCGCGAGGAAGTGTTCGTCGCGGAACTCGCGCGCACAGGTGAGCGGACGATCGTGCGCCTTCCACGTGAGCAGAAAGCTGTCGACGGCGGTCAGCAGACGCTTCTCATCGACCTCATCGAGCGGAGCACGGGCGGCGAACACCCAGAGGCGCGCGTCGTCGGGAAGGGTGTCGAACGGGATGAGCGGCACGGAGTCTCCTAGTCGAGAGGCGGACGGACCCCGTCGATCGCCGGCACGTCGACGAGGCTCCGGGAAGTTAATCGGGTGCAGCAGGACATCGTGCGCACCCGGCACGCACGACGCCTAACTCGCTTCTGGCCGCCCGAACAACAGTTGTACGAACGGGAGATCGGCCGGCTCCGTCGCCACGTACACATGGTCGCCGGCCTGCAGCACCGTGTTCCCCTTCGGCACGAGGATCGCCCCGTCGCGCAGGATCAGTGAGATCGCCGTGGTCTCCGGGAACGGGATCTCACTCAGCGGCACGCCGGTGATGTCGAGCTCCTCCTCGACATGGAACGAGAGCAGCAGGCCCTTGAGCGGCTGGGTGGAGACGATCTCGAGCACGGCGGGTGGCGGTGGTGGCTCGTCGCTCTCGAGCCCGAGCCGCTTGAGCAGCCACGGCATCGTGCCACCGGAGAGCAGCACGCTCACCACCACGATGAAGAACGCGAGATCGAACAAGCGCTCCGCCCCTGGCACACCACGCAACACCGGGAAGGTCGCGAGAATGATCGGCACCGCGCCCTTCAGGCCGGCCCACGCGATCGCCACCCGCTCCGTGCGCGGGTACCCGAACGGCGCGAGCAGCACGCCCACCGCCAGCGGGCGCGCGACGAACACCAGCAGCAGCGCCAGCGCGATGCCCTGCCCTGCCACTTCGCCCAACCGCGCCGGATACACCAGCAGACCGAGCAAGAGGAACATGCCGATCTGGCTCAACCACGCGAGCGCGTCGTGGACGCGCTCCAGACTCGCGCGATAGGGAAGTTGCGCGTTGCCCACCAGCAACGCGGCGCCATAGGCCGCGAGGAATCCACTACCGCCGACGAGCGTCGCCACACCGTACGTGGTGAGCGCGAGCGCCAACGTCAGTGCGGGATACAGTCCGGTCGCACGCAGTCGCACCCGCGTGAGGACAAGCACACCCACGCGCCCCATGCCCCAGCCGACGAGCCCGCCGACCACGAGCTCACGGACCACGTCGAGCGCGACCCAGCCCCACGACACACCCCCGAGCCCGCTGGAGACGGCCTCAGTGAGGACGATGGTGAGCAGCACCGCGAGCGGGTCGTTCAGTCCCGATTCCAACTCGAGGATGGACGCCACACGCTTCTGCACGGTGATCCCGCTTCCGCGCAGGGTGCTGAAGATCGCGGCCGCATCGGTCGACGACACGATCGCTCCCAACAACAGCGCCAGCTCCCACGAGAGGCCTAGGGCGCGCGCACCGAGCCCGACGACCGCACCGGTGATCAGCACGCCCAGCGTCGCGAGCGAGACCGCGGGCTTCCAGTACGGCCGCACGCGTGCGAGCGGCGTGTTGAGCCCACCGTCGAATAGGATCAGCACGAGTGCGATGGTTCCCACGCGGAACGCGTACCCGTAGTCCTCGAACGCGATGCCGAGGAGGCCATCGCTCCCCGCGAGCATGCCGACGCCGAGGAACACGAGGACGGCCGGCACACCACTACGCTCGGACGCGCGCGTGGAGAGCACGCCCCCCGCGAGCAGCAAGCCGAACAGCACGAGCAGTGCCGCGGTCGACGTGGGTTCACTCATCCGGGCAATATCGACCGCCGACTCGCTCGCGGACACCCCGCGATGCAGATTCGTCTCGGACCATCTCACTCGGAGTCCCGATGTCCGCTGTGCTCGCAGAAGCCCGTCGCGAGTTCCTCGCGCGTTGCAGCGCCCTTGGAGTAGGCGCGACGCTGTTTCCCGGCGTCCTCTGGGCGAAAGTCGCCGCCGGCGTGGAGATCACCGACGCGTCGATCATCGCTGCCGCCGAGATCGCGGGCGTGAGCTTCAGCGACGAGGAACGCACGCTCATGCTCGCGGGGCTCAAACGACAGACCGCACAGCTCAACGCGCTCCATCAGGTGCCGCTCGACAACAGTGTCGCACCGGCGATCGTCTTCACGCCGCTGCCGCGCGCCGGCGCTGTACCGACCGGACCGCAGCGCCCGATCCGCCCCTCGCGCCCCACGCTCGGCGCCGCGCCGTCGTCACTCGAGGATCTCGCGTTCGCGCCACTTACCGAGCTCGCCGAGCGCGTGCGGCGGCGGCAGGTGACGAGCGAGCAGTTGACCACGATGTATCTCGACCGCCTCACGCGGCTTGATCCGCAACTGCTGTGCGTCACCACGATCACGCGCGAGCGCGCACTCACGCAGGCGCGCGCTGCCGACGCGGAGATCGCGAAGGGCCGATATCGCGGACCGCTGCACGGCATCCCGTGGGGTGCGAAGGATCTCCTCGCGGTGAAGGGTTATCCGACCACGTGGGGCACCGCGCCGTACCGCCAGCAGATGCTCGACACCGACGCGACCGTCGTGCAGCGCCTCGACACCGCGGGCGCGGTGCTCATCGCCAAGCTCACGCTGGGCGAGCTCGCGCAGGGCGACCGCTGGTACGGCGGCATGACGCGCAATCCGTGGAAGCTCGACCAGGGCTCCAGTGGATCCTCGGCCGGACCGGCGTCCGCGACGGCGGCCGGTTGTGTGGGCTTCGCGATCGGCTCGGAGACGCTGGGGTCGATCTCGTCGCCGAGCACACGCTGCGGCGTCACGGGCCTCCGACCGACGTTCGGTCGCGTACCGCGCACCGGCGCGATGGCGCTGAGCTGGTCGATGGACAAGCTCGGGCCGATGGCGCGCTCGGTGGAGGACTGCGCGCTGATCTTCGCCGCACTGCACGGCCCCGACGGGCACGATCAATCCGTGCACGCCGCGCCATTCAACTGGGATGGCGATGCGCCGCTGCGCGGGATCCGCGTGGGCTACGTGCAGAGTGCGTTCGATCTCCCGGCGGAGCGCGGGCATGCGACCAAGCCGTTCGACGACGCAGCACTCGAGGTACTTCGGACGCTCGGCATCGACCTCATCCCGGTGGAGATCCCGGTCGCCGCCTATGACGCCATGCGTATCATCCTCACGGCGGAGGCCGGCGCTGCGTTCGATGACCTCACGCGGAGCGGGCGCGTGAAGGAACTCGCGCAGCAGGGTGCGGGCGCCTGGCCCAACACGTTCCGTACCGCACGGTTCATCCCCGCGGTCGACTATATCAACGCGAACCGTGTGCGCACGCTCGCCATCGAGCAGTGGGACGCGCTCATGCAGCGCGTCGACGTCATCGTCGCGCCGACGAACTCCGGGCAACTGTTGGCGACGAACCTCACGGGGCATCCCGCGTTGATCGCGCCGAGCGGGTTCCGGGAGGACGGCACGCCGGTGTCGCTGACGTTCGTGGGACGGTTGTTCGGGGAAGAAGCGCTCCTGACGGTGGCGAAGGCGTGGCAGAAGGCGACGCCGCATCATTTGAGGAAGCCTGGATTGTAGGTGGCGGATGGTGGATGGCGGAGTGGTGCGGGATGCTTCAGTCGGGAGCCACCGCATCGGCTCATGTGTCGCTGGCGGGTGCCGATACTCATCAAGACACTTCCGCCCACGCCATGCTTCGTCTCCGCGCGTTCCTCCTCACTGCCGTCGTTGCCTCGCTCGAGAGCGTCGTCGCGCCCGCCGCGCTGCGTGCGCAGGACTGTGCGTGCGGCGCGCCGTTGTATCCGGTACGAGGGTCGGTGTTCGTGAGCACGGGTGGCGCACTCGTGCAGACCGACGGCATCAACACCCTGCTCGGCGCGGCATCCTACTTCGCCGTCTCTGACGATGCGATCGGGTTCGGTGGTGGAGCCTTCACGTCGTGGGGACCCCTGCGGCTCGGCGCCGAGCATGTGCGGCTCGATGCCGGTAGCGAGAGCACACCGGGCGGCCGCTCCGCGCGCCTGGAGTCGCAGTACACCACCGTCGTCGTGGGCTGGGACCTGCGACCGCGCGGGCGACTCAGCATCGCGCCGTCACTCGGCGTGGGACGCGGCAGCTTCGACCTGACTGTGGGCGATCGCGCGGGCGGTGCGTCCGCGCCGGTGTCGCCCGCTCCGACCTTTGCCGAGGTGCTCACGAGCCCCGGAACCGAGAGCCGCATTCGCGGCGCGCATTGGGTCTACGAGCCGATGCTCGCCGCGGAGCTGCTGGTCGTGCGGCAGCGAGCACAGCGACGGGGCATCACGCTCGGCGTGCGCGCCGGCTATCGTGTGGCGCCGAACCGTCCCGACTGGACGTACCGTGGCGTCGCGGTGAGCGGCGGTCCGATCGATCAAGCCACCGGACCGATCGTGCGCCTCACGTTCGGCGTGGGCGGCCGCTGACGGCCTCGCTCAGCACACGCGCGACGTTCGAAACCATCGCCTCGACGGAGAAGCGCGAGACCGCGTCGTCATAGGCGCGCTGCACCATCACCTCCCGAAGCGCGGCCGGCATCGCGCGGACGCGGCGGATCGCCTCGGCCAGCGCCACCGGATCACCGGGCGGTACGAGGACTCCCGTGTCGCCGTCGCGGATGATCTCGCGCACGCCACCCGCCGAGGTCGCGATGACGGGGCGACGAGAGAGCATACCCTCGACCACCACGCGCCCGAACGGCTCCGCATCGACTGCGCTGTGCACCACGATGTCCGCCGCGCGCAGCAGCGTCGGCACGTCGTGCCGCTCGCCGAGGAGTTGCACGCGGTCGCTGACCTCGAGTCCCTTCACCTGCGCGCGGAGCTTCGCCGCGTAGTCGTCCTCACCGAACAACGGTGCGCCGATGATCCACGCGTGCACGTCCGGGAGTGTCTGCGTTGCGGCGATCACCACGTGCTGTCCCTTCCACGGCGCGAGTCGCGACACCGCCGCGACGACGCATCCGGCGCCAGGAGCCAGTGCACGGCGCGCGTTCGCCGCGTCGGCGACGGTCACCGCATCGAACCGACCGGCGGGGATCCCGTTGTGCACGACCTGCACGAGATCCGCGTTCCCGCCCGCTGCGCGGAAGGCCTCCGCAGTCGCTTCGGAGTTCGCGATCACCGCCGCTGCACGCGCGTTGGCGAGCATGACGGCCGCCCGGATGTTCGCGGCGGAGAAATGCGCGGTCGTGAGGATGTCGCGCAGATGCCAGACGACGGGGCGGCGCGCGAGGAGTCCGGCCGCGGCCGCCACCACGAACGCTTTCTGCGAGTTGGCGTGGATCACGTCCATCGGCTTGGCCGCCTTCGCCACGCGCGTCGCGAGTCG
Organism: Gemmatimonadaceae bacterium; assembly: GCA_020853635.1. Classification (GTDB taxonomy): domain Bacteria; phylum Gemmatimonadota; class Gemmatimonadetes; order Gemmatimonadales; family Gemmatimonadaceae; genus Pseudogemmatithrix. The sequence goes on along the minus strand of JADYYN010000135.1, from coordinate 37,984 downwards.
CGCGACATCCGTGAGCGCGCCGAGCCCCGGTGCTCCCGACTCGCGCTTCACCGACGCCAGCGCGCCGAGCGGTTCGATCGACGTCGGCACATCGCGCGCCCGCAGCGCCTCGACGAACGGGCCATCCGCGAGCACCATCACTTCACGTTCGCTGGGCCACTGCGCGGCGAGGTCGAGCAATGACCGCTCGCCGCCGCCGAGCTCGCCGCTCTGAGTGAGGAAGAGGACCCTTGGCGCGCTCACGCGGCCCCGACGCTGCGGGCCGCGACGATCCCACGGAACAGGTCGGCCATGTGCGCGGTCACCTGCGGCCAGTCGTAGTGCTCGCGCGCGAACGCGGTGCAGCGCGCGGAGTCCGGCATCGCCTGGCGTCCGCTCAGCACCGCGATGAGTCCCTCTGCGATCGCCTCGCTCGAGCTGTCGCGCAGCACCAGTGATGCGTCGAGGGCGCGCACGGTCTCGGGCAACCCACCCACCGGCGTCACGAGGACCGGTGTGCCCGCCGCAAGCGACTCCGGAACGATGAGCCCGAAGCCTTCGAGCGCGATGGTCGGCACGACGGTCACGGTCGCTGCGCGGTACGCGAGTCGCAACGTCTCCTCCGACACGAAGCCGAGCAGACGCACGGTGTCTCCCAACCCGGCGGATGCGATCTGCGCCTCGTACGCGGCGCGCTCAGGCCCATCGCCGGCGATCAGAATGCGAACGCCGGGCACCGCCGTACGCACCGCATCCGCCGCGGCGATGAGACGATCGATGCCCGTGCGTTTCACCAGTCGTCGCACCGCGAGCACGGTGGGCGCTTCTGCGTCCCACCCGAGTCGCACGCGCGCGTCGGCGCGACTCGGCAACGCGGTGCTCGCCGCCACATCAACGCCGCCGGGGATCACCACGATGCGGCTGCGTGAGACGCCGTACTGCCTGTGGAGCAGTTCGCCGAACGCTTCGGAGAGCACGATGCACCGGGTCGCACGTCGATACACGCGGCGCTCGAGGCGTGCGCGCCACCACGTCGACACCGAGCCGCGACCCTCGGTGCGCGATTCCTCGGCCCACGGGCCGTGAAAGTGCACGACGAGCGGGATGCGTTCGGCAAAGGGAAGCAATGCGGCCCCGTACGGCGCGAAGTGCGAGACGAGAACATCGGGCGGCTGCGCGGCGACGGCGCGCCGCACCGCGCGTCGTGCCGCGAGCATCCGGGCCGTGCTCGACGCGCTCGGCGCGGCGAACGCATCGATACGCGCCGTCACCGCGCCGGCGTCCCGCGCGATGATCCCTGGCGCGTGGTCCGCCGCGACGAGCCCGGTCACCGTGACGCCCGCGTCGGGCAGTCGCTCGGCGAGTGCGGCGAAGAGGCGATTCAGTCCACCCGCAGTCTCGCCCTGCCAGCCGAGCCCGACCTGCAACGAGTGCAGTCGCGTCGCCGCGAGCGGACTCACGCCTGGACCTCGTGCAGCACGGCCAGATGCTCGGCCGCGATGCGATCCCAGGCGTATCGCTTGGAGATGACCACCGCTTGTTCACTCATCTGCCGACGCCGGATCTGATCGTCGCGGAATCGCTGCACGTGGACACGCAACGCCTCGGGACCGAGTTCGCTGAGATACCCGTTCTCGCCGTCGCGGATGAGATCCTCCGTGCCGTTGATGCGGTGCGCGATGATCGGGAGACCACAGGCCGCGGCTTCGAGGGTCACGAGTGAGAACGCTTCGTAGCGCGACGGGAAGAGCAGGAAGTCCGCAGCCTGGTACCACTTCTCCGGCTCCGTCGACATACCGGCGAAACGCACCTGCGCGGTCGCACCGACGCGCGCCGCATGTTGTCGCATCGGTTCCTGATCACCCGCGCCCACGATGACGAGCATCGTGTCGGGGATGCCGGCGACGGCGGTGATCGCATCGCGCAAGCCCTTCCGCTCCCAATCGCCGCCGATGAACAGCGCGATGCACTGGTCACTCGGCAATGCGAGCTGCATGCGCATGAGGCGCTTGGAGGTCCCGTCGAGCGGACGGAACACCGCGTGGTCCACGCCGTTGGGGATGACCGTGATGCGCTCCATCGGCACGCCATACTCTTCGTGCAGCTCACGACCGACGCCGGTGGACACCGCGATCACACGGCGCAGTCGCCCGGAGCGGTACGCGTGGGCCTCGGAGGCGACGAACTGGAGCTGGGCGGCCCGCTGCCAGACGCGCCGGAGCGCACTCCCGCCGCGGAGTCCACCGAAGCGCTTGGTGAATGCCGCTTGGCAGAACTGGGCCGTGATCACGTCGGCTTCGCGCGCGGCCGCCCCGATGCTCTGCGTGAGCGTGGCGCCCACATCGCGTGCGGCCCGCGTGGCAGCGCTCGCGAAGCGCATGGTGCGGACGACCGTGGGGCCGGTCGGTAGTCCAACTCGCACGAACCGATGCGCGACGCCCGGCAGCTCGCAGACGTTCGCCACCACACTCAACTCGACATCGGACGCGAGACGACTGAGCACTTCCGCCGCGGCACGTTCTTGGCCGCCGCGTCGGTGCACCTCCAGCGCGATGAATGCGAGCGACATCATGTGAGGAAAGTTCGGTAGAGAGCGAGGGTCTCGTCCACCATCCGTGTCACATGGAATCGGTCGAGTCCTTCGCGCGCAGCCGCCGACAGTGCAGCACGCCGCGCCGGGTCCGACAGCAGTCCATGCAGCGCCTCGGCGAGCGCGGGCGCATCCTGCGCTGGAACGAGTAGACCCGCCCGACCGTCGTCGAGGGTCTCAGGCACCCCATCCACCGCAGTCGCGATGATCGCACACCCGGCGGCCCGCGCCTCACCGATGACGATGGGCGAGGACTCGCGACGAGATGCGAGCACAAAGACGTCCGCCGCGCGAAGGAACGGCATGGGATCGCGCTGGAACCCGTGGAAGTGGATGCGGGAGGCAACAGGTGTCGCCGCCGCGAGCGCCGCGAAGCGCGGGCGTTCCGGGCCGTCGCCCACCAAGTGCAAGTGCGCGTCAGGATGGCGATCCGCGAGACGCACGAACGCCGCGATGAGTTCGTCGATGCCCTTTCGGGCATTCATCCCTGCGACGGTCACGATCGCGGGCTTCGCGATAGCCGCCGGCGCCACGTCATCCGCATTGCGGAGTCGTGGTGACCCGACGGTGCCATTGAGCACCACCTGCAGCTTGGCATGCGGCACGCCCTGCGCCTGCATGGTCGCCCGCACCGATGTGCCGCAGCACAACACCACATCGGCGCCGCGCATCCAGCGCGCGCTGCGTTGATACACGTTGTGCACGTGTGCAACGAGCAGCGGCGGACGCCCACCGCGCACCATTGAAGTGAGCAAGGTGCCGGTGACCATGTGCGCATGCACAACATCGGGCGCGGTCTCGCGCAGGAGCGCACGCAGAGTCCACGCCGCCCGCCACAGCGTACCGACGCGGCGCGTCTGATCGATCCGGTGGTGTGCGACGCCCCACGTGGCCAGCGCCGATTCGAACTCGCCGCCCTGCGACGCCACCGCCACGTGATGCCCGCGTTGCGCCTGCCCCCACGCCAGATCCATCGCCGTGTTGATGATCCCGTTCCCGGTTTCGCGCACGGTGTTCAGCACGTGGAGGATGCGCAGCGGACGCTCGCTCACGGATGCTCCCCGAGCGCGAACTCGAGGATCGCCGCCGTAGCCTGTTGCGCGTAGCGCTCCGCCGTGAAGTCGCGGGCACGGACGGCTGCCGCTGCGCCGCACCGTTGCGCGAACGCTGGATCGTCGAGATACCGCAGGATCGCGCGCGACATCGCCGCGTCGGCCTCGAACGGCACCAGCTGGCCGTGCTCGCCATCGACGATGACTTCGGCAGGCCCGCCGAGCGCACCCGCGATGACCGGCTTGCCCAGCGCCATCGCTTCGACCACCACGATGCCGAACGGTTCGCGATCGGACGCGTGCACGACAATGTCCATCGCTTGCATCCAGCGCGGCACATCCGCCTGGAAACCGGCGAAGTGCACCGCATCGCCGACGCCACGAACGTCGGCGAGCGCACGGAGTTCTTCGCCGTACGTGGGTTCGGTGTCGTGCAGTCCCCCGACGATCACGACCTTCGCATCCGGATGCGTGTAGTGCACCGCTGGCAGGGCCGAGATCACCGTGTGCATGCCTTTCCAGCGCTGCAGCCGTCCGACGATGCCGATGAGCGGTCCGTCGACGGGAAGTCCGAGCTGCGCACGCAGCGCACGCGGTGACTCACCGCGTACCGCATCGAAGCGCTCCAGCGATGAACCCGGGTACACGAGCCGTTGTTCACGATGCGGCGTCACACGTGCTTGTGCCGCCGCGACGTCCTTGGAGAGCACGAGCACTCCGCGGGCGCGACAGAACGTCGCGAAGCGATCGATCCAATCCGGCGTCGGCAGCCCGATCTGGTACCACGCCGCCGGGATGTCGGCGATCCACGCCGCAGGGCCTGCCAACAACTGTGCCGCCGCCATCCAGCCGAACACCAGCGACACCTGACGGTCCTGCGCGAGCGCGGCGATGCGACGGATCGTCTGCCACCGATGCCACAACTCGCGGATGCGGCCCGCTTCGATGAGATGCGTCTCCACGCCGAGTGCCCGGGTCTCGGCGACCATCGGACCGTCCTTCGTGAACACGGCGATCCATTCGATGCCCTGCCCGCGCCCATGCCGCATGAGCTGCTGGAACATCACCTCACCGCCCCCGAGTTGTTCGCCGAGCGGCATCACGATCATCACGCGCAGATCGGTCACCGGACGTTCCCTCGCCAGGTGGCACGCGCGCGTGCGCGACCCTCGCGCGCCGCGCGCCATGCGTCGGCCGCCCAGGTGTGCCCTTGCAGGCGCAACCGCAGCGCCGCGAGGACGCCCGGATTCGCCGTCGTTCCGACCCACATCGACCACAGACGATACGCCAGATGCGCCATTCCCTGTTGATGCGACAGCAACACCAGCGTTTCGTTGTGCACCGCATGCAGGAACGGCTCAGCCGCGAATCGTCCGCGGTGGAACTGATCCTCGCCGGTCCGCACCGCCACATGGTGGTCGACCGCGATGGCGGGATCGTATACGAGCCGCCAGCCGGCGCGCCGAAGTGGCAAGCACAAGGCGAGCTCCCAATGTAGCTGCGCGCCGCCACCGAGCAGACGGGCATCGAATCCCACCGCACGCAGCGGCGCGGCGCGGAAGGCACAGTTCACGCCTTTGAGCAGGTCGACATCCCGAGCCGAACCAGCGCCCAGGTGATGGTTGCCGACCACACGTCCGAACCACTGCACTCGACCCACGTCGTGCGCGTCCCCGCGCTCCAGCGGTTGCCAATCACGACCACCCGCACCGGCGATGCGTGCGTCCTGCTCGATCGTGCGGACGAGCCGCTCCAACCAGTCGGCGCGAGGCTCGGCGTCATCATCGGTGAGCGCGACGATCGCGCCACGCGCGGCGTCGAGTCCGCGTTGCATCGCGGCGACCACACCGGGCGTGGTGACCATCTCCAGTTTGACGTCGGTCGCGGACGGGAACGTGACGCTCCGCGCCGCCGCGATCGTCGCCTCGTCCCCCGCGCGCAGCACGACGATCACCTCGTCCGCGCGTCGGGTCTGCCGCGCGATCGCCGTCAGGCACCGCACGAGCGCCTCCGGGCGCTGATACGCCGGGACGATCACCGAGACGACGATGGGGCGGTCGCTCATCTCGTCCCCTCTGACCGGGCCGTCGGGCTCGATGCGTGCGACTTCATCTGCGCCACGCGCAAGGGATCTGGCACGGGGAACTCCGCACGTGCCGCGCGCTCCCACGCGCCGAAGTGTCGCTGCACCGTCCAGAGCTCTTGCGCCAACGACACCAACGCGCGCCCCGAGTCGATCCCCAGCGGCAGTGCACGCACGACGCCGATCCGCAGCGACGCGATGCTTCGCATCAATCGCCACTTGAGCGGCTCTGGCGCGCCACGCTTCACGAGGTAGCGGACCTCGGCTGCGCGAAGCGCACCCAGGCGCGCACCCGATGGCTGTCGACGTGGCGGGTGGTCGACCACTGCCTCAGGCACCCAGGGGAATCGCACGCCGGCCGCGAGCAATCGCTCGCGCAGATCTTGATCCTCCATGTGCGCGAGCGTGAAGCCTTCGTCGAACCCACCGATCGCTCGGAACCGCGACGCCCGCACGGCGATGTTGCACGACCAGAAGAGTCCTCCGGTCTCGTTCACGGGAGCGTAGTACATCGGCGTGCCGAAGCCCGCGGCGCAGGTGGTGCGTCCTTCGAGCGCGTCGACTTCGGGATGCGATGCGTTCGCCGCAGCGTACGCCGAGAGCCAGCCGCGCGACGGGACCGTGTCGTCGTCGGTGAAGACCAGCCATTCGCCCCTCGCCGCGGCCGCGCCGTTGTTCCGGTTCGCCGCCGGTCCGCGTGCCGGCCCCGCGAGCCAGCGCGCCCAGGGGAACTTGAGCGCCAGCAACGTACGCGTCGCATCGCGGCGTCCGTCATCGGTCACGATGACCTCGTATTCCTCAGGCGCGAGCGTCTGCGCGCCCGGCGCCAGACGCGCGAGACATACGCCCAGCGTCTCGACACGATCGAAGGTGGGGATCACCACCGACCACCGCGGGGCGCTCATGGCGTGACGGCCGCGCGCTGGAACATCGCGACGTACTGCGCACGCAACGCGTCCCAGGCGAAACGCGCGTGCACATCGTCGTGCCGCGCCTGCTTGCTCGCCGCATCGGTCGGTGCCGTCATCAGGACGCGAAGGCCCATGTGCGCGGTGTGCGCGTCGGAGATCGGACGACGGATCCCCGCGTCCGCGACCACATAGCGGGTCGTCGGATCGTCATGCACCAGCAACGGCAGGCCGGCTCCGAGCGACTCCACGTATGCGAGGCCGAACCCCTCGCCATGCGAGAGCAACGCAGAGCGGTCTGCGGCGGCGTACGCAAGGGTCATCTGCTCGCGCGACAGAATCTCCCAACGCCAGTGGTCGCCGAGTCGTGCGGTGGCGAGCGCGCAGAGGTCGGTGCGCTCCGGTCCGTCCGCTCCCACGAGATGAAGGAACGGCTTCGGCCCCTCCAGCGCGGCCACCGCTTCGATCAACAGATGTGTGCGCTTGATCGACCGGTCGAGCTGCCCCACGCTGAGCAACACCTCGCCGTCCGCCGGAAGCCGGAGCGCACGACGCGCGGCCGCGCGCGCGTCGGCGGTCGGTGGGCGCCACGACGCATCGAAGTCCACGCCGTGCGGCAACGCCGTGAGCCGGCTCGGCAACTCACCGCGCGACAAGGCACCATCGCGCGCCGCGGGAGTGAGCACCTGCACGTGGTCGCAGCGCGTGAACGGCATGGTGGTGTTGCCGCCGTTGTAGAACAACAGGCGGACCTTGGCGCCACTGCGCTCGCGCCAATGCCACACGGCGTTGCCGAAGTTCAGATCGGCGAAATACAGCAAGTCAGGCTGCTCTCGCTTGAGCGTTCCGAGATACCCGAGGAAGAACGTACCTTGCTCGATGAAGTAGGGATCACGACGGAGCACGGCGCCAGCGACGCGCGCCAGGCGCGAACTGCGCGGCAGATTGGGCATGACGCGTTCACCGGTGACATGCCCCATGCGCCCACCGGCGAACACGGTCAGATCGATCGCCGATTCCCCGCGCAGCGCCGCCGCACAACTCCGCGTGAACGTCTCGAACCCGCGCGCCTCGCGGCCGAGTCCGGTGCAGACGAAGTGGACGCGGAGCGGCGCCATCGCTCAGGCACCGAGCCAACGACGCAGGGCACCGCCGGCCGCACGCGTGAACAGGACGCCAGGGTACCGCCGCACGGCTGCCGAGATGCCGGCGCTCGCGTCCTGCTTCTTGCCTTGTTCCGCCGCGATGGCGGCTTCCACCATCATGGCTTGGGCCTTGAGCATCCCGATGCGCTGTTCGAGCCGCCAGCGATCGACCGCGGACAGCTTGTTCATGTAGCGTGCGCGAATGATGTCCCATTCCGCTTCAAAGAGGTTCCCCTCCGCGACGGTCTTGCTCGCCGCATGGAATCGATAGCCCGCGACGGGACGCTGCAGCGCGTGGCAGCGCTCACCGCGCGCCATGAACGCCGCATAGAGGTTGATGTCGAACAGATAGCGCAGCGATTCGTCGAACCCTCCAACCGAGGTGAGGAGCTCACGCGACCACACGTGGCCCGGTTGCGCCATCTGGAACCGCGACGACAGGAGATCGAGCATGGAGTCCGGCACGACGGGCAGATGCCATTCATCCACTGGCGCCTCGGCCGTGCCGAAACCGACGACACCGCCGGCGATCCACCGCGCGCCAGGGCGCTTCTCCAGCGCGGCGAGCAAGGACTGCAGCGCGCCGGGGAGATACACGTCATCGCTGTTGAGGTACGCGACCCACGTTCCGGTCGCGAGCGCGAGCCCCTTGTTGATCGCATGCGACTGCCCGCGATCCTTCTCGGATACCCAGTACGTCAGGTGTTCCTCGTACCGCTTGATGACTTCGACGCTCTCATCCGTGCTGCCTCCATCGACCACGATGTACTCGAGGTCGGGGATGCCCTGTGAGAGCACCGAGTCCATGGTCTCCGCGAGGAAGCGACCTTGGTTGTACGACGGCGTGATGACCGTGAGCGTGGGTGTCATGCGGCTTTCCTTGCGATGAACATGCGGGTATCGGCGGCGGCGTGGCGCGCTTCGTCCCAGCGCGCGCGGTCGAACCGCGGTTCGTAGGCGAGATGGTCTTCCACGATCACCGGCGCACAGCCCTGCGCACGCAGGCGCTGCTCGACGTCGGCCCACTCGATGTGATCGTCGGGCCAGATGTGCAGATCGCCCTCCGGCATCCAGCGCGGGTCACCCCAGCGCTGCCAGATCAGCCAAGGACGTACACGCGCCCAATAGCGCCGAGGGTCGACGAAGCGGGTCCACGACTTCTCGGGCCACACCACGGCAGCCTCGAGGAAACGTTGCAGCGCTGGCGTCGGGGCCCAATACCCGGGAGCCTTCTCGTGTTCGAAGTACACCACGCCGCCAGGCCGCACCACGCGTCCGCACTCGGCGACCAGCGCGAGATAGTCGGGCACGTGATGCAGCACGGAGTACGCCGCGACCATATCCACACTCGCGGTCGCGAACTCGCGGAGATCCGCACCGTTGAGCGATTGTGTGCGAAGTCGCCCGCTGCTCCCCAAGCGTTGTTGCAGCGCCTGGAGCATGCCGGTCGACAGATCGGTCGCGAGCACGGTGCCAGGATGCGCGAGGAGCTTCTCCGTGAGATTCCCCGGCCCCGCACCGAGTTCGAGCATCACGCGCTCGGCAGGAGCGGTCGTCGTCGCGATGCATCCCACCGCACGCGCGACCGCCTCGACGAGTCGCGCCTGCTCCACGTCGTTGTAGATCTCCGGATGGCGCGCCGCGTACGTCGCACCAGTGATCCGGTCGTGCGCCGCGCGGTTCTCGGCGATGCGCCGCGCGGCGGTCGTCATCGGAAGCGCATCTGCGACTGGCGGTACGCCATCGTCGCGCCCGAGGCGAGGTTGTAGGCGTGCGCGGACACGCCGAAGCCGATCAGCACCCAGAACAGCGTGCCCGCCGCACCGGTGAAGATCTCGGAGATGAGCAGACTCGCCAGGAGTGCCGCCGCACCACTGCGCACCGCGTTGGCGAACGGGTCGAACTGCGCGTCCGCGAGTCGCATGCCTTGCACGACGATGCCGAAGAGACCGAGGAAGAACATCAACCCGCCAGGCCAACCGAAGAGATAGAACACCTCGAGCAAACCGTTCTCGAAGTTGCGGATGCCGCCGCGCGCGTTCTGCGTGACCGCACTGCCGGTGGACCCCAGGCCCGCGCCCTCGGCGTAGTCGAGCACCAGCGCGTAGCCGGCGCGCGCGACGAGCATACGCTGCTTCACCGACGAGTCACCACCGCCCGTGGTGAGCGACGAGATGCGCTGCGCGATGCCCTCGCGGAACCGCGGGATGGTGATCACCGGCAACGACAACACCGCGACGACCGCGATGGTGATCCAGTTGCGCGGCAGCTTGCGCACGGGCTGTGTGATGAACTGCAACACGAGCCCGAGGATGAACCCCAGCCACGCCGTTCGGATGCGCGAAAGCAGCAGCCCGATGAAGCTCAGCACGAGCGTCGGCAAGCGGCCGCGCACTTCGGCCGAGAGCAGCAGCAGGAGCGTCACCTGCATCACCACCGCGAACGTGCCGGGCATGGTCATCGAGCCGAACACACGCAACGCGAACGGTTCCGGCGCGCCGATCGACTGCAGGTTGGTACCGATCATCCAGATGCGGTCCCAGATCGGCAGCACGGCGAACTGATAGATGCCGTACAGCGCCGCCGGGCCGACCGTCCATGCGAGCGTCCTCAGCAGCACCTGTTTCATCTCGGGGTAGCGGCGCCAGTGCAGTGCGGTGTGGAGTCCCACGAGCGCCGGCGAGAGCCAGGCGAGATATGCATAAAACGCCGGCACCACACCGTTGCGAAGTGCGCCGACGAGGAATCCGTACGTGATCGCACCGATCACCAGCAGCGCCGGCGCGAACAACGTGCCGCGCAGTTCACGCGCGAACCGGATCACCGTCCAGACTGCGACCGAGCTCGCGAGCACGGGGGCAGCCAGTGCGAGACTCTGCGGGATGTAGCCGTGGTGCATGTCGAGGATGCGACGCACCAGCGGCGTGTAGAACCACAGCGTGACGATGAACGCGAGGTAGCCACCGGGCATCCGCGTCACCAGCGCCAGCGCCGTCACAGCGGCAGCGACGGCCCAGACGGGTGCGAACGCGCGTCCACCAGCGCCCGCGAGCCCCGCGAGCGTGAGCGCGATGAATCCGGTCAGCGCGATGGTCGTGAGCGACGGGACCGCCGAAGCGGTCTCGCGCGGTGCCGCGATGGGGATCGGCGGGTGCGTCGTCACCCGCGCCTCAGCGACCCGTCTGCGGGACCTTCGACGGGCGCGACTCGCGCGTCATCGGCATCAAGCCCTTCTCGCGCAGACGACGGCGCAACCGACGCCGTGCCGACGACACCGCGTAGCCCAACAGGCTGATCGCGACCGTCGACGCCGTACCGTGCACGAACAGCGAGAACGGCGCGAAGCCACCGGCGCCGATCGATACCGGCAACGACCCCGACGGGGACGCCGGCTGCGCCATGCCGTTCAACCGCTCGAGTAGCGTCACATCCACGCCCCAGATCATCACCGGCAACGTCGTCGTGAACCCGGACGACAACGCCGGATCGCTCGCCCGGAAGATGAACATCACGCCGAGCCACAGCCCGACGAGCATCAACGTGCTGAGGTAGAGCAACCGCGAGCTGAGTCCGCGCCGACGACCCGAGCGGCGACGCCCCGACCATGAGGTGTCGAGCAGCCACCACGTCGCGAACGAGACCACGAGACTGATCCCGAGCACCAGCGGCGCCGCGAGCAGTTCGACGGCCAGCAACACCAAGCCCACGAGCGTCGCCGCACCGACCTGACCGGACGACGGCGGACGGTCCGCCCCCGCATCGAAGATGTCGGGCACGAGCTCCGGCTCCGCCTCCTCAATGACAGGCGTACCGCCGCGCGACTTGCGCGCTGGCCGTCCCGGCGTGCGATCAGCGACCATAGTCATAGTAGTAACCGTAGCCGGCGCGGTACCGCGAGCTCCGACGGAACTCCACGTCGTTGAGCACCGCACCCGCCAGATTCACCTGCACGTTCCGTAGCTGCGCGACCGCGAAGCGCAGTTCTTCGCGCTCCGTGCGGTCCGAGCGGGCCACGAGCAACAACGCGTCCGCCTGCGACCCGATCAGTGCACCGTCAGTAAAGAGGTTCAACGGCGGCGTGTCGATCAACACGTAGTCGTACTGCTGGCGCAGACGCTCGAACAACGGCTGCAGACGTTGCGCGACAAGCAAGTCGGCTGGGTTCACACTCGGCGCCGAGCCCAACGGCAGCACGTCGATGGTTCCACCACCTTCCATCGCGACGCGACGGATGCACTCGCCGGGCGACGCCTGGCCGTACATGAGGTCGAAGAAGCCCGGAGCGGGTGGGATGCCGAACACATCGTGCACGGTTCCGCGACGCGTCTCGGCGTCGATCAGGATCACGCGCTGGCCCTGATGCGCGAGGGTGACCGCGAGATTCACGGCCGTGGTCGTCTTGCCGTCGCCAGGCAGTGCGCTGGTGACAACAATGACCCGCGGCGCCTTGGGCGGCGTGAGGTAGTTGAGGTTCGTACGCAGCGAGCGATACGCTTCGGCCGCCGGCGTGTGGTAGTCGCGGCCGGCAGCCGGACCGTTCTCCCGGGGCGCGTCGCGACCGGTGCCGACGGCCGTCGGTGGGCCCAATCGATACATCCCCGTTTTCATCTGCTGCTGCAGGTTGGGGATGATGCCCACCACCGCCACGCCTGCGATCGCTGCGAGGTCCTGTTCCGTGCGGATGGTGGTGTCGAGCCATTCACGCAGGAACGCGATGCTCACGCCCACCACGAGGCCCGCCAGCACCGCGATGGCGAAGATGATCGACTTGGACTGCGAGATCATCGCCGGCGCACCAGCGGCCTCATCGAGCACCTGCGCCGACGAGTCCTGCACCGCCGCGGTGATCTCCGCTTCCTTCAAGCGCGACTGCACCATCATCGAGAGATCCTCGAGCACCCGACGCCCGCGCTCGAGGCGCTCGAACGTCAGTTGCTGCTCCGGGATCTTCTTGCGGGCTTCTTCGAGATTGGTCACGCGGTCGTTGAGCACCGCGATCTGCGCGTTCACGCTGCCGAGGAAACGGCGCGCGCGATCTTCGATAACGTCCTGCACCGCGTCGATGCGACGATCCAGCGCCTGCACGTCCGGATCGGTCGGCATGCGGCGGGCGAGCAGGATGTTGCGCTCGTCCACCAAGAGCCCGAGCCGGTCGACCTCGGACTCCGCGATGCGGGCATCGCTGAACGCATCGGTGGAGAGGATGCGTTCGAGCAGTTCCCGTCGACGCGTGAGCGAGTCCACACTCGTGGGCCCTGCCAGCGCGAGCGACAGCTGTTCACGGATGCCACGCAACGTGGCCGCCGCACTCTTGAGGTCGTTGATCTCGGTGAAGAAGTACTGCGCCTGATCCGTCGGCGTGGTGATGCCTTCGGTGAGGAGATAGTTGCGGACCTGTCCTTCGGCGTCGTAGAGCTGGTCGTTGAGCGAACTCAACTGCGCCTGCAGGTAGGTGACTGTGGAGCGCGCACTGACGCGCTCCAGGTCCATCTTGCGCCGCACGAACCGATGCGCGACGACGTTCGGGATCTCACGGGTGAGTTCCGGATCCGTCCCGCGGAACGAGATGCGGAGCACGTTCGCATCGCGATTCGTCTGAGTCACGTCCAGCGCGCCACGCAGTCCGTTCGCGATCGACAGCCGATCGACGAGCAGGAACGACATACGCTCCTGCAAGCGTCCACCGGCGGAGAGCTGCATGCGCAGGCCCGGAAGCGCGATCGGCAGCGTGTCGGAGAACACGCCGAGCAGCGTGTCGCGCGGGAACTGCCGCACTTCGTAGCCGCCGCGCACGCGCTGGAAGCGGTACTCGACGTCGGGCACCGAATCATCGATCACCGCCCAAGCCACCACACCGCTACGCGGCGTCCGTTGCGGCTGCACGACCGCGAGCCGGAGTCCGAGCGAGTCCACCACCTCGAGCGCGAGATTTCGGCTCGTGATGATCTCCGTGGACGTCGCGAGCAGCTGCTGATAGTCGGTGCCGAAGAACATCTGGCCGGACATCGCGCCCGCGTTGGGCTCGTCGATCCGGACGGTGACTTCGGCGAGGTACAGTGGCTCCACGCGCCGTGCCGCCACCACGCCAGCCGCCACCGCGAGGCCCACGCAGACGACGATGATCCACGCGCTGCGCGCGATCGTCTGCCAGCCACGACGGAGGTCGAGCGGAGTGTTCGGTTCCACCGGCACCGGCATCGGCAGGTTCGTCATCGCGCGCTCACTGCTGACCGATGAGGAAGATGATCGACACCACCGATGCGATGATCGTCGACACCGCCGCGACCGTCGTCACCTGACGCTGATTGCGGATCCACCACGACTGGTCCTGCACGAAGATGGCGTCGCCACTGCGGATATTGAGCGCGCCGAGCGACTGCTCGACGGTGAGTTCCACTTCGGTGCCGTCATAGCGGAGCAGCTTCACGCGCGGCACACCTTCCGCGCCCACGGTGCCACCCGCGCGCGCGATGAGCTGGATCGTCGTCGACGTCGGATCCACCGGATACACACCGGGGGAGCGGACGGAACCAAACACCGGGAGCGGACGGATCAACCGTGCGTCCACGGGCGTGCCCACGATGCGGGTGCGATACATCGCGACCAACAGGCCGTTGAGTGAGTCCGCCGTGAGGCCCGCCACCTTCAGTCGCCCCAGCGCCGGGACGATCGCGGTGCCGTCGTTCTGCACGAACACTTCGCCCGTGAGCTCCGGCTCGCGCCACACGTTGATGCGGATCTGGTCGCCAGGTTGCGTCGTCCACGGCTCCATCATCGCCTCAGGCAGCGGCGCGATGGTGCGCGGACGATTGGGACCACAAGCGATGAGCAGGGCACACGCGAGCATCGCGCTGCGCCGGATCTGGTACGACATGACAGGTCTGGTCACGAGGGATCGGACGTGCTTCGGCGTCACGGTAGATACGATTGAGCGGAACAGGACGAAACACCGTCCAGATTCAATACGCACCCTTCATCGAGATCACTGCGGGAATGGTGCGGACGAGGATCCACAGGTCACGCCACACGGTCCATCCGCGGATGTACGCCGCGTCGAGCCGCACCACCGCCTCGAAGTCGGTGATCGCGTTGCGACCGCTCACCTGCCACGGCCCCGTGATCCCCGGCAACACCTCGAACCGCACGAAATGATGCGGCTGGTACCGTGCCACTTCCGACGGCAACGCCGGACGTGGCCCCACCAGCGACATCTCGCCGCGGAGCACGTTCCATAACTGAGGCAGCTCGTCCAGACTCGATCGACGCAGGAAGCGCCCCACCGCGGTGAGCCGTGGATCGCCCTTGATCTTGAACAACGGGTCCGCCGCGTACTGATTGGCCGCGGTGAGCTTGGCCTGCTGCTCTTCAGCGTCGGCCACCATCGTCCGGAACTTGAAGAGGGTGAACGGGTCCCCGCCCAGCCCCACCCGCGTCTGCAGGAAGAACACCGGCCCGCGCGACGTCAGTCGGATCGCCAACGCGATCAATAGCACCAGCGGCGCGCCCACCACGAGGCCGACAGTCGCGCCCACGGAATCGACGACCCGCTTGAGCACCAGCTGCACGCCCACCAGCGCCGGACGGCTCAGCAGCGCCAACGGTTCGGCACGCCGCAGCAGGAAACTCGGCTCGTCCAGTCGCTGGAACGCACGACGCCGGGTCGCGAATACGCGGCAGCCCGCACTCGACGCCGCGATCATGAGACTCTGCAGCGCCGCGTCCTCCAGCGGTCCAACAAGCACGATCGCATCCGCCCCCGACGACGAGAGCGCCTCATACAACTCGCCAGGCCCGTGCGGACGATCGCTCGGCCACTCGGGCGACAATGCGAAGAACGACGGTGACCCCTGACCGTCACCGGACTCCGCCGCGCGCTTGCTCCAGTCGCCTCGGACGCCGTCGATCACCTCCGCGGGCCCGACGATCAACGTGCGATGCGGTTCGAGCGCACGTGGATCCACCGCGCGCAGGGCGTGCGCGAGGATCCGCCGCTGGATGATCAATGCGACCACCAGCACGCCCAGCACGAGCCCCAGCGCCGTCGCGCGAGGAACGAGGAACGCCGTCCAGATCTCCGTCCAACGCGGCAAGGCCAGACCGAGCAAGAGGGCGGCAAGGATGCGCCCGGAATGCGCCTCGCGCTCCGTGTACGAGTACGAACGGGTCGCCACCAGACAGAACACCAAAGCGGTGAGACGACGCGCCAGCGGAACCGGCTCGCTCGGCAGCAGGAACCCCAGGAAGGCATCACCGTCGGGCCCGAGCATCGGCCCAACGGAGGACAACGGCAACATCGAGAGGACCACGAACGCCCCCGCGAGGGTCACAAAATCCGACGCGATCATCACCACGCCGTACCACACCTCGCGCCAGAAGCGACGCCGCTGCAGACGCACCGCCCTGTGGCGTGCGCCGAGCCGTGCGATGTGCGCGCTTCCGTCGCGTGGAGTCTCGATGGCCATGAGCGGGTGTGGAGGGGCAAGGTAGGTCACCGACTAATTGTCGGCCAGTGTTTACCTTCTCTCGATAGACTCGTCCGTGCTACGAGCGCCACAAAGCGGCGTTCCGACCGTCCACGACTGACGAACGACCGACCCAACCCGCGACCTCGATCGTGCTCAACTCGCAGAAGGGGAACGAGCCGGGCCGCGCCGACCAGCCGGCAGCGGTCGACCCGCGCATCCGCCTGACCGCCTCGCCCGCCGAGGTCGAACGCCTCCGCAAGATCCTCATGGAAGCGGTGTCGCGGAACGCGACGGACATCCACATCCGCGCCGGCGATGTCGTCTACGCGCGCGTCGATGGTGACCTCGTCCCGCTCGACACCTCCGTCCTCTCGGCGCTCAACACGTACGAGATGACGATGCACATCCTCGCGACGTCGGCCAACACGCCCGACATCGACGAAGTGCACGACTACTCTGGCCCGTGGAGCGCGCCGGGCATCGGTCGCTTCCGGTTGAGTCTGCTCAAGCAGCGCTCGAGCTTCATGATCGTGCTGCGCGTCATCCCTGACACGCTGCCGACCTTCGAATCGCTCTCGCTGCCCAACGTCCTGGCCTCGATCGGCCTGTCAGAGTTCGGACTCATCCTCGTCGCCGGCACGCCGGGCGCGGGTCGTTCGTCCACCGTCGCGGCGCTGGTCAATCATCTCAACACCAAGAGCCCGCGCCGCCGCCATATCGTCTCGGTGGAGCAGGCCATCCGCTATCTGCACAAGAACAACGGCTGCGCGGTCACACAGCGTGAGATCGGGATCGACACGGACTCGTATCTCACCGGGGTGCGCGCCGCGATGGATCAGGACGCCGACGTGATCGTGATCGGCGATCTGGCCACCCCGGAGCTCGTCGAGCTCGCGGTGCGCGCCGCCGAACAGGGCCGCCTGGTCATCGCGAAGGTCCGCGCCAACGACACCACCACCGCGCTGCGCACGTTGCTCGCGAACTTCTCGCCTGATCGGCAGGACTCCGCTCGCTTGCAGCTCACCGAGTTGCTGCGAGGCGTGATCGCCCAGCGCCTGTTGCCTCGCGCCGACAGCCGCGGTCGCGTGGTCGCCGCCGAGGTGCTCGTGATGACGCCCGCCGTGCGCGATGTGCTCGCCGATGCAGGCCGCCTCTCGGAGCTGCGTCAGACGCTCAGCGAAGGCCGCGCGCAGTACGGGACACAGACCTTCGACCAGCATCTCGCGGACCGCGTGATCTCGGGACAGGTGTCGTTCGAGGTGGCGGTCACGCTGGCGACCAACTCGCTCGACTTCGAGTTGCAGCTGCGCGGACTCAAGCGCTAAGCGCGCGACGCACGGACGGCGCGCGACTCAGTCGTTCCCCGCGACTTTCCTCAAGAGGCGCGTCCACCAGGACTGCGCCTCTTGTGCATCCAGGGGCTGCACCGGCAACGGTCCCTCGCCGGCGAGCAATCGCGCCGGATTCTCCACCGTGAGTCGCGTGGCCTGTGCGGCGGCCCCGCGCTCCACCAAGGCCTCCACCGCTCGCGCCGTCGCCGGCGTGCCGCGCGCGTGATAGTCGCTGGAGAGATAGTCCACCCACCCCGCCTGCAGCAGCGCGAACGCCACCAGCTGCGCACGACTCCCGTGCTGCCCGATCAACGACCCGGCGTTCACCTGCAGGTGTGCACCCGCCGACCGACAGCGCGAGAGCACCGAGAGCCGCGTGTCGTGATTGCGATACCGCTCCGGATGCGCGATCACCGGACGCCAGCCCTTCTGCCGTAGGTTGTGCATCGCCCACTCGGCGTTGGGCGGCAGCTGCATTCCAGGGAACTCGCAGAGAACGAACTCGCCGCCGTCGAGCCGGATCCGCTCGTCCGAGAGGTCCGGATCGGGATCGTCGAGCATGAGCTCTACACCACGCTTGATCTCCGGCAGCACCAACCCCGGCTCCGCTGCGAGTGCCGCGTTGCGTGCCGCCACGAGCTGCGCCCAGCCGGCATCGAACACCCCCAACCGCGCCGCGAGCGCGACCGGCATCTTCGTGAGCGAGGCATCGAAGTGCGGCGTGGTCAGTACCGTCGACGCACTCTGCGCCGCGAACGCACGCAACGACTCCACCGACTGTTCCGGCGTGGCGGACCCGTCGTCCACGCCAGGGATCAGATGACTATGGAAGTCGATGAAGCCGGCCGCCGGGTTCGTCATCCGTGCGCGCGCGACTCCTGGGCGCGCTCGGCGAGATGCGCGCGATACCACTGCACCGTCGTTGCGAGCCCGTCCTCGAACCGCGTCGACGCGCGGAAGCCGAACTCCCGCTCCGCTCTCGACACATCGAGCCCGCGACGCGGTTGGCCGTTGGGCTTGCTCGTATCCCACGTGATGCGTCCGGTGAAGCCGGTCGCCTGCGCGATCATCGGCGCGAGATCACGGATCGCGATCTCGCGACCACTGCCGAGGTTCACCGGCTCCACGCCGTCGTACGACTCCGTCGCGCGCACGATACCCTCGGCGGCATCGTCGACGTAGAGGAACTCGCGCGTCGCCGAGCCGTCGCCCCACAGCACGACCTCATCGCGCCCAGCCAACCGCGCCTCTTCCATCTTCTTGATCATCGCCGGGATCACGTGCGACGACTCCGGATCGAAGTTGTCGCCGGGCCCGTAGAGGTTCACCGGCAACAAGTGGATCGCGTTCATCCCGTACTCCTGCCGGTACGCCTGCGACTGCACCAGCAGCATCTTCTTCGCGAGTCCGTACGGTGCGTTGGTCTCCTCAGGATAGCCGATCCACAGATCGTCTTCCTTGAACGGCACCGGGGTGAACTTCGGGTACGCACAGATGGTCCCGATGCCCACGAACTTCTCCACGCCGTGCAGCCGCGCCTGCTCCAGCGTCTCAACACCCATCACGAGATTGTCGAAGAAGAAGCGCCCCGGGTGCGCGCGGTTCGCACCGATGCCGCCAACCACCGCAGCGAGATGCACGACGATCTGAGGGCGCAGCTCCTTATAGAGCGCGATCACCTGTGACTTCTCGCGCAGGTCGAACTCCTTGGAACGGGGCGCGAACACCTCCGCGCAACCGCGCGCGCGCAGTGCGGCCACCACTTTGCGTCCAAGGAAGCCGGAGCCCCCCGTCACCACCACGCGTGTGCCTCGCAGGTCCATTCGCGGAATCTACGGAGCGCGACGCGCCCTCACCACAGGGCGCGGCCTCAGAGCAGACCGAGCTCGAACCGCAGGGCCGAGCTCAGGCTCGGATGTGCGAAGGTGAACCCGGTGCGCTCCAGCGCGGCTGGTCGCACGCGCTGACTCGCGAGGATGGTCCCGCTGGCCATCTCCCCGAAGATCGCGCGCAACGCGAACGCTGGCACCGCCGCCAAGGTCGGACGGTGCAGCAGCCGGCCGAGCGTCTCGGTGAATGTCGCATTCGTCACCGGCTCGGGGGCGACGAGGTTCACCGCACCCACCACCGACTCGTTCTGCAGCGCATGGTACACGGCGCCCACCCAATCCTCGCGCGAGATCCAGCTCATCCACTGCGTCCCCGGCCCGAGACGTCCGCCGGCCCCGAGCTGGAACGGCAACAACATCTTCTTGAGCGCGCCGCCGCTCGGACTCAGCACGATCCCCGTGCGCAGATGCACCACACGCACGCCTGCGTCGCGCGCGGGGGCCGTCGCCGCCTCCCACTCGCGCCCGATCTCCGCGAGGAAATCGTCGCCCGGCGCGCTCGTCTCATCGAGCCATTCGTCGCCGCGGCTACCGTAGATCCCGATCGCCGACGCGCTCACCAGCACGCGTGGGCGCTTGGGCGCCCGCGCCACAGCTTCCGCGATCAACCGCGTGCCCTTGAGACGGCTCTCGCGGATCTCGCGCTTGTTGGCGTCGGTCCACCGCTCGGCTACCGAGCTGCCCGCGAGATGGATCACGCTGTCCACACCATCGAGCGCATGCGGGTCGAGGACACCGCGTGCGGGGTCCCACGACGCATCGCTGCCTTGCCCACGACCGATCGTGCGCACACGATGGCCTCCCGTGGTCAGGAACGGCACGAGCGCGCCACCGAGGAATCCGCTCGCCCCGGTGATCGCGACACTGCGCGCGCCCTGCGCGGCATATCGGGCATGGCGTTCCAGGTCGAGTCGCGTCATCGCGTGGCGCCAGGCGAGCAGGCGCTCCAGTCGCCCGCGGGTGAATGCATCGGCGACGAGGGCGCCGAACGGCGGCGCGGGCAGACGATACGTGATCGTATCGTCGAGCACACTGAGCGCACCGTCCGGCTCCATGCGATGCACGTGCTCCCACGACGCGAACGGGCCGTTGCGCTGCACATCGCGGAACTCCTGTCCCTCGATGTAGCCCACATGTTCGAGGTCCCAGCGCGTGCTCACCGGACCCACCGGCACCGCGAGCGAGACCCGCGCGCCGTCCTTGATACCACCCGACCGCGAGACCACCCGGGCCGGCATGAAGCCCGGCGATAGTCGCTCGAACGCCCCCGGCCGTTCATGCCACGCGAACAACTCCAAGGCCGACACCGGCATCGGCGAACGCAGACTCACTGCGGTGGATTGTCCACTCGTCTCCAGAGATACCACGACGCCACCGTGCGATGAGGAGCCCACACCCGACCGATCTTCGCGAGACGCTCCTCACTCGGGAGCTTCCGCATTCCGTACAACGACTGCACTGCCTTCTTCACCGCGAGGTCCAGCACCGGCAACACATCGGGCCGACCCAGACGGAACATCAGGAACATCTGCGCGGTCCACTCACCGATCCCGCGCACCTGCGTCAACGCCGCGATCACCGCGTCGTCGTCCATCGTGTGCAGCGTGTCCTGGGGCAACGCGCCCGAGTGCGTATGCCGCGCGAGATCCTTGATGTACTCGACTTTCCGACCCGACAGCCCCAGCGCACGCAACTTCGCGTCCGGCGTCCGGAGCACACGTGCCGGCTCCGGCAACGCACCACCGTATAACCCGAGCACGCGGTCCCAGATGGTGGACGCCGCTGCGCCCGACAACTGCTGATACACGATGGAACGCGCGATATGGTCGAAATGGGTCCCGGCGCTATCACGACGTAACGTGCAGGGCCCCGCCTCGGCGATCCATCGGCCGAGCACCGGATCCGCCTGACTCAAATGGGCGATGGCTTTCGCGTGGCGCGGCGGCATCACTCCGCGCCCAACTCGCTGCGCAGATGCGCCACGAGTTCATCCACATCGAACGGCTTCTGCACGAACGTCACCGGGTGCCCGATCTCGCGCCGCATCTTCGCGCGGTCGTCGAGGTAGCCACTCATGAGACAGATGCGCGCGGCGGCATCCTGCGCGAACACCTGCTGCGCCAGCGTGACACCACTCATCTCAGGCATCACCACGTCGGTGAGGATGAGGTCCACCACGTCGCGCGCTGATGCGAGCACAGTGAGTGCGTGGCGACCATCGTCCGCGGTGAGCACACGGAACCCCGCCGACTCCAGGGTGAGCGTCAACACGCGCCGCACCGTCGCATCGTCATCGACGACGAGCACCGTGGGCAACGGCACCCCATCCGCCGTCGCCATGCTCAGCTCGCTTCCTGGAACGGCGACGCGTCGGGGTCCGCCGGCAGCACCGCAGCCTCCATGCCCGCGCGGGCGACGACGCCCGCAGCGTCGGGGCCGGCGACGAACAGCCACTCCGTGTTCCGCAGATGGCTCACCTCACCCACTCGCTCGCCACGAAGGTTATGAATGCCGATCCGCGCCCCCACATACCGAGGCGAGTCCACCGGCACCATCGCCACCTCACCGAAGCGCTCCACCAGCAACGCACGCAACGCCGCGTTGCTGAGGAATCCCTCATTGCTGAACGAGAGGATCACGTGCCGCGCACGCAGCGTCAGCACCACATCGCGCAGCGCGTTCCACGCCGCGCCGCGCAGGTTGAACACACTCTTCGTCGTGCGCACGTCGGTGCGTTTGCGCGCGACGCCGTAACTCTCCGGCGCGTCACCACGCACCAGCGTCTCCCAGATATGGTAGTTCCCGTAGTACGAGTGCTGGTTGTACGGCGGATCGAGGTACACCACGTCGTACACGTCGTCCCGCGCCGCACACACGCGTGCATCCTCGCACAGCGCACGCCCTGCGCCGGCGAGAAGCGTGGGCATCCGCAGCGACAACGTGCGATGGCTGCGCGTCGACCACTGCTTCAGATAGGCCATCTGCTGGCCCGTCGTGGAATCCACGCGGTCCGCTGCCTCCAGCAACGACGTCAGCGCGATCGCCCGTTCGGTCGGCGTGCGCGCCAGCCGGTCGATGCCCGCGCGGATCGCGTCAATACGTTCACCGTTCGCCGGCTGGAAGTAGCGCGCATCCTCACAGAACGTGCGCGTCACGTACCCGCGCTCACCGGGCAGCGCATCAAGTTCGGCGAGCAGTGCCATCATGCGGGTGGAATCCACCGCCGCCGCATCCGTGGCGATGTACGCCTCAGCGAGCACACCGCTGTACGACGCGCAGTCGTTCGCAGTCACCGTGAAGCCGGCCGCCTTGAGACCCTGCGCCACCCGCGTCGTGCCCGTGAACAGATCCAGCGCGGTGCGCGCCTCGGGGATCGCCTGCGCGAGCGCGACGATCTGCGGAACCAACCGACGTTTGGAGCCGAGGTACTTGATCACGACGCGCTCAGCGATCGTGCCGCGGACGCTCGAACACGAGCCGCTCCGCGTATTCCTCGACCAGCGACCGCTTCACCAACTGCAGTCGCCACTCGGCGGGGATCGCGGCCGCTCCGTAGTACGCCCCTGCGAGCTGGCCGTAGATCGCCGCAGTGGTATCGGCGTCTTCACCGAGGTTCGCGGCGGCCAGCACTCCGTCGGCGAAGGTGTCGGTCACGGCGAAGGCCCAGAGCGCCGCTTCGAGTGACTCCACGACATAGCCGGTTCCGCGCACCTCCGGCGGCGTGCGTCGCATGAACGACCCCGCCGCCACCTCGGCGATCACGTCGGTGAGCGGTTCATCGGCGAACGCATTCGGCACCGGCGAGAACTGCGGGGTGAGCAACGTGGCCTTGGGCACGTCGTTGAGTGCGCCCGAGATAAGACCGGCAAGGTATCGACACGCGTCGATCGCCGCGGCGGTGCCATGCGTGGTCCGCGAACTCGCCGCCGCCGCAGCCATCGCCGATGAGGGATTGTTCGCATGCCAGATCACCACCGGCGCGATGCGCATCAGCGAACCGTTGCCGGCCGTGCGCGGATCGGTGAGACCAGCATACGGCTCACCCGTGCGCTCATAGCGCTCCAAGGCCTGTCGCACCGTGTCGCCGATGTCGACGCACTTGCCCGTGCTGCTCAAGTGGCCCTGGCGATACCAGCGCAGGTACCGCTCCATCTGGTCGCGCGCATCAAAGCGCCCGCAGGTCACCAGCGACTCGGCGAGACAGAGCGCCATCGAGGTGTCGTCGGTCCACTCGCCCGGCCCCAATCCATGGAAGCCGCCGCCACGCATCCCCGTCACCGGCTCGAAGCTTCCCGGCGCCTGGAACTCCACCGCCGCGCCGAGTGCGTCCCCCACGGCGAGCCCGAGCAGGCTCCCCTTGGCGCGGTCCATCAGGGCAGGGTGAACAGCAGGTTGACGGAGCATGACGTGGGGTCGGGAGGCAGGAGCCTTTGCCCAAGGTAGTCCCGGGGGCAGGCGCCGACTAGCCGCACTCTCACTAGCTTCTATAGTACCCGGCCAGAGCCCTGCGATGGCCCAGCGGCCTTGGGGCCGCTTCTCCCGCATCACCACCATCTCGGAGTCCGTCATGCGGATCACGAAAGTCGGCGTCATAGGCGCCGGCGCGATGGGGGCCGGCATCGCCGCCCTCGCCGCGAGTGCAGGTGTGCCCGTTGTCCTGCTCGATATCCCCGGCAGCGACGATCCCAAATCCCCCGACCGCTCCAAGCCCGCACGCGATGGGCTCGAGCGCACACGGAAGGCCAAGCCCGCCGCCTTCCTCGATGCCGCCGCTCACGCGCGCATCACCGTCGGCAACACCGCCGACCATCTCGAACTACTCGCCGACTGCAGCTGGATCTGCGAAGCGATCATCGAGAAGCCCGAGCCCAAGCAGGAACTCTTCGCCAAGCTCGAACGCATCGCGCCCGACGCCATCGTCACGTCCAACACCTCGGGCATCCCGATGGCTATCCTTCTCAAGGGTCGCAACGCGAAGTTCCGCGAACGCTTCCTCGGCACGCACTACTTCAATCCGCCGCGCTACATGCACCTGCTCGAGCTCATCCCCACGGGTGAGACGTCGAACGACGTGCTCGAGAGCATGCGGCACTTCCAGGAGCGCATCCTCGGTAAGGGCATCGTGCTCGCGAAGGATGTGCCGGGGTTCGTCGCGAATCGTTTGGGCGTGCACGGCATGGTCGTCGCTGGCCGCTTGATGGTGCAGCACGATCTCAGCATCCCCGAGGTCGACACACTCACCGGCGCGTTCATCGCACGCGCCAAGACCGCGACGTTTCGCACCGGCGATCTCTCCGGGCTCGACGTCCTCGTGCATGTGACTGCCGGGCTCTCGCAGACCACGGGCGAAGACCTCGCCCTCGTGCCCTTCGTGCACGAACTCGTGAAGACCGGTCGCTTGGGTGACAAGACCAAGGCCGGCTTCTACAAGAAGGACGGCAAGGAGATCCTCGCGCTCGATTGGAAGACACTCGAGTACAAGGATCAGGGTCGCTTCTCCACCGAAGAGATCGACAAGATCTCCAAGCTCCCGCCCACCGCGCGTGTGGCGAAGGCCAAGGACATCGGCGGCAAGCACGGCGAGTTCCTGCGTGACCTTCTTGTTGAGCAGTTCGCCTATGCGTGCACACTCGCACCGCAGCTCGCGCACGACGTGGCCGCGATCGATCGCGCGATGGAGTGGGGCTACGGGTGGGAAATGGGCCCCTTCCGCACCATGGATGCGATGGGCCTCGACTGGCTGCGCGGTGAGATGACCAAGCGCGGCAAGACCGTGCCGCCGATGCTCGCCAAGGCCGGCGCGTCGTTCTACTCCGTCGACACCACGGGTGCGACGCCGGTGGAGATGATCCCCGCGCTCGACAAGGACGCACGCATCGCCGTGCCGCCCATCCCCGGACAGATCTCGCTCGCGCTGCTGCGTCAGGCGAACAAGGTCGTGAAGGAGAATCCCGAGGCGCGCCTCGTCGACCTCGGCGACGGTGTGCTCTGCCTCGAGTTCTGCGGCAAGATGAACACCTTGGGCGCCGGCGTGATGGACATGGCTGCCATCGCGCTCGACACGGTGGGCAAGGGCAAGTACCACGGCCTCGTGATCGGCAATGACGATCCGCGCACCTTCACCGCCGGTGCGAACCTCGCCGGTGTCGGTCAGGTGGTGCAGGCCGGCGACTGGAAGACCGTCGAGGCGATGGTGAAGCGGTTCCAGGACACCGTGATGTCCTTCCGCTTCGCGCCCTTCCCCGTGGTCGCCGCGCCGTTCGGTCTCACACTCGGCGGCGGCACGGAGATCTCGCTGCATTGCGATCGCATCCAGGCGCACGCCGAGTTGTATATGGGACTCGTGGAAGTCGGTGTGGGGCTGATCCCTGGCGGCTGCGGCACCAAGGAACTCGCATTCCGCTTCACCAAGGCACTCGAGGCGTACGAAGAAGCCGATCCGTTCGAGGGCATCAAGCGTGCGTTCAAGTTGATCGCACTCGCACAGACCAGCACCTCAGCGCACGAAGCACGCGCGATGGGCTTCCTGCGTCCCCACGCCGATCGCATCTCGATGAATCGCGACACGCTGTTGGCGGACGCGAAGGCGCGCGTGATCGACCTCGCCGCGGACTACGTCGCACCGCTGCCGCGCACCATGACGGCGCTGGGCAAGGCAGGTGTGGGTAACCTCGACTATGCGCTGTGGTCGTTCCAGGAAGCAGGGCAGGCGTCGGCGCACGATGTACGACTGGGGCACGAGATCGCCGTGGTGCTGTGTGGCGGAGACGGACCCGCCCGCGACGTCACGGAGCAGGACCTGCTCGATCTCGAGCGTGACGCCTTCCTGCGACTCCTCGGCACCAAGGAGACGCAGGAGCGGATCATGCACATGCTGACCACCGGCAAGCCCCTGAGGAACTGACCATGACCAACGAAGTCGTGATCGTATCGGCCGCTCGCAGCGCAGTCGCTCGCGGCAAGAAGGATGGTTCACTCGCGTCCACGCACCCCGTCGATCTCTCCGCCGAGGTGATGAAGGCCGTGGTGGGCCGCGTGAAGTTCGACGCGAGCCAGATCGATGATGTGATCTGGGGCTGCGCGATGCCCGAGGCGGGTCAAGGCTTGAATCATGCGCGGCTCGCCGCGCTGCGCGCTGGACTTCCGGTCGAAGTCTCCGCGATGACCGTCAATCGTTTCTGCTCGAGCGGCCTGCAGACCATCGCACTCGGCGCGCAGGCGATCCTGAGCGGGATGAACGATGTGATCCTCGCGGGCGGCGTCGAGATGATGAGCGCCGTGCCCATGTCGGGCTATCACACCCGACTGCACCCCGAGATGACCGAAGCGAACATCGGCATGGGCTTCACCGCTGAGCGTGTGGCCAAGCGCTGGGGCATCACACGGCAGATGCAGGACGAGTTCGCACTTGGCTCGCAGCAGAAGGCCGCGGCGGCGCAGGCGGCGGGTGTGTTCAACGAGCAGATCGTGCCGATCACCGTGGAGAAGGTGAAGTGGAGCGGCGCGAAGAAGACCGTGGAGAAGGTCGCGTTCGCGACCGATGAGATGGTGCGCGCGGGCACGACCATCGAAGGGCTCGCGAAGTTGCCGCCGGCGTTCAAGCCTGGTGGCAGTGTGACCGCGGGCAACGCATCGCCATTGTCGGATGGTGCGGCGGGCGTGTTGATGATGACGCGTGCGAAGGCTGAGTCACTCGGGCTCAAGCCGATGGCGCGTTTTGTCACGTTCGCGACGGCGGGTGTGGAGCCTGACGTGATGGGCATCGGGCCGATGAAGGCTGTGCCCAAGGCGCTCGCGCGTGCGGGGATGAAGCTCAGTGATATGAAGGTGATCGAGTTCAATGAAGCGTTCGCCGCGCAGGCGCTCGCGGTGATCAAGGATCTCGAGATGGATACCTCGCGCGTGAATGTGAACGGTGGGGCGATCGCGCTGGGGCATCCGTTGGGGGCGAGTGGGGCGAAGCTCACCGTGCAGCTGATTCATGAGCTGCAGCGGCGGGGGGGTGGGCTGGGGATGGTGACGATGTGTATCGGTGGGGGGATGGGGGCGGCGGGGGTGTTTGAGGTGTAACGGAGAGCTGGTGGCAAGTTAAACCATTCAAATTGAAGGATTTACCTCCAACATGCACGGATTGTTAATGCAACTGACAATCCGTGCACGTTGCCAATGCGATTTTTCCTTATACGTAACTTTTTGCGCTTTTTTTTCTTAAGTTACGTAAACGTATCTATTGCGGATTTTTGCGCGTTAGATACGCTTACGTAATGCCTGCTGCATGTCGTCAGAGCTCACCGATCGCGGAGCCAATCCACGACGCGCTCGCCTTCGGCGATGCGCTCAGATCGGCGCGGCGCCAGCAGGGGCTCACCCAGCGTCAGGCTGCCGAACTCTCCGGCGTCAGCACGCGACTGTGGAACGAGGCGGAACTTGGCAAGCGACCAGGGCTCGCGCTCGACACAGCTCTTCGGATGATCCAGACCGTCGCGCTCGACCTGCATCTCGTCCTGCGCAGTGCGCGCGATCTCATCGACGGCGGTTCGCGACCGTGAATCACCGTCGCGTCCGATCGACCGAGCTCGGCGCTGCGAAGCTCGACGTGCGCATGGATGGCCGACTCGTCGGTAGCATCGGAGAGACGGATACGGATGTCTGGTTCCGCTATCGCGACGACGTCGGTGCCGTCGCAGATCCACCGATCTCAGTCCGCATGCCGATCACAGCGGCTCCGTACGGACATCGGGAGACGTTGGTCTTCTTCGACAATCTGCTGGTCGAGTCGGACACCCGTGCGGAGTTGGCGCAACTCTCCCGTTTCGATCCGAGCGATGTCGTCGGACTTCTCGGTCGCATCGGTGCAGAGAGTGTGGGCGCGGTGTCGGTATGGCTCACGGGGTCAGCGCCGGCTGAACCGCCGCAGTATCGCCGCTACTCCACCGCCGATCTGCTCTCGCTGTTCGATGAACGGCACGGCGAGCGACTCTTGCAGGCGCAGCTGGAGAGTCAGCAGGTCCTCAGCGGTGTACAGCGCAAACTCGTGTTTCGGCGACAAGGCGCGGACTGGCTCCTGCCGTTGGCGGGTGCGCCGAGCACGCACATCATCAAGCGCTCGAGTGGGCGCTATCCGGGGCTCGTGGCGAACGAGATCGCCTGTCTCGGACTCTTCACAGCGGTCGGTTTGCCCGTGCCGGACGTCGCGCCCGTTGTGGTGGAGGACGACGCGGACACCGGCACGGAAGCGGAGAGCGAGTCGCTGCTGCTCGCCGTGCGCCGGTTCGACCGCGTCGAGCATGCGAATCGGATCGAGCGGCTGCATCAAGAAGACTTCTGTCAGCTCACCGGCCGTCGGCCGTCCGCGAAGTATCAGGCTGGTGGAGGGCCGGGCTTCGCTGAGTTGGCTGCGGTATTGCGGCGATGGAGTGTGCGACCGGCAGAGGACCTCACGCTGCTGCTGCGCGCATCGATCGCCAACGTCCTGCTCGGCAACGGTGATGCGCATGCGAAGAACTTCGCGTTGCTCTCCACACCGGCCGGTCGGCGGTTGGCGCCGTTCTATGACGTCGTCTCGACCGAGCTGTATCCGTTGCTGAGCCCGACGTTCGCGATGCGATTCGGGCACGCGGAGCGCGCCAACGCACTCACTGCGGCTGACGTCGTGCGGCTCGCGAAGGACTTCGGCGTGACGCCAGCGTTGGTGCGGCAGATGGTGGAGGACGTCTGCGACCGGATGCTGTCGGAACTGGAGGCGACGCTGCACGGCACGGTTGCGCTCACGCGGGATCCGCAAGATGTGCTGACGCGGCTGGGCGAGCTCGTCGCGGATCGGGTGATGCGGGTGCGGGGGCTGCTCTAGGGCCGCCGTGCAGCTTGCCGTTGGTATGCCAGTCCGGGTCACGCTGCTCAAAGTGCCCCCGCGTCGTACTCGAGGTTCAGCCGATCGTTGATGCGATCGCGGGGGGCGCTGGCGCGCTTCGCGCACAGCGGTCGAGGCAGAAGAGACTAACGCTATCGCAAGAACTGAATATTGAAGACCAACGCACTCAAGACGACCATGAACGAACCGACACAGATGTAGACTGCAGCAACTAGTCTTGCTCTCTTCGCCGAACTCACCCCATCGGCGACCGACTCATGAAGCCCGAGATCGGCTAGTGAGTTGGTTCGGACGATACGAACGCCATAGTAGACGCGCCGCGCTCGCTCTGCTGCAAAGAGGAGCAGGATTATCACAGTAAGAACTGACATCGAACTCCCCTACCTACGGTAGCGAGCCCTGGCAGCTCCACAAGGAGTCTGATGGTGCTGGACCCCGAGAGGTTCCGGCCCGGTGATCACACACAGATGTCAGCTCCATTGGTCGTAGAGAACGACGCTAGCACTTACGAGAAGGAATCCCCCTACGATCAACAGCGTGAGACCGATGGCCACTGCACGCCATCCGACGATATCTCCATCCGGTTCGAGATTGAAGTCGGATCGACGCATTCGCCGGCGCTGGACTCCGTAGCGGAATCCGAACCACATCCTACGCACGCCCTCTGCGGCGACGAGCGGTAGTATCACCGAGAGCAGGATGCGATTCATCGGTTGCTCGGATAGTTCGGTGGGAGTACGGGCCCCGGTTCGGGGCGCGTGGGACGCACGAGATCGCGGAAAGCCCTTTCTCCGAGTTCAAGGAGTGATCCGACGAGCCCTGCCGACAACTCACTCGAGAGATCGTCGAATCTGCGCTCCGCAGGCGAGAGCCACGACACGTTCCCGAAAACCTTGCTAATTGGTTGGAAGAGTCTGCCGCCGATTGCGCCATAGAGACCGGAGGTCACAACGTTCAAGGCACAAATCTCCCTTCCACTTCGAATCCGTTCGATCACCTGACTTGAGAAGTTTCCGAGCGCCCCACCAGTCGCTCCCTGGATCACGGCGCTGGCTCCGGGACCGAGCATCTTGAGCGGCGGGATCACACTCGTGGCACCACCGACGATGAGACCAACCGCAGCAGAACCCAAGATCGACCAACCGCTTCCTCCATTCCCCCATGCCTCGAACGCGGCTGAGCTGGCGCCGGCGACGGCACCGATCGCCAACCAGTACCAAGTACCGATAGGATCGATTGCGTTGATTGCGTCATTCGCCGCGTAGGAATAGAGGCTAGTAGTGCCCCCCGCAAACCCAATCGGATCCTTCGCCGTCCACCGCCCCGCCACCGGATCATAGTCCCGCGCCCCGAACCGCACGAGCCCCGTCTGGCTATCGGCGAGCCCGCCCGCATACCCAAACGGCTGCCACCCGGGATTCGTGTTCTCCGTCTCGATCCCGAACTCATCATAGCTCACGCGCTGCGCGATCGTGCCGCTCGCCACGTTCACCACGAGCCGCACGCTGCCCAAGTGATCGCGAATGATCCGATACGTCGAATCGCCGCGCACCAGGTAGTCCGGCACATTCACGCCCGTCGCGTACACGAACCGGCTCACCACGCTGCCCGAGCCGTCCAGCTCCGCCACCGGCGTCAGCTGCCCCTGGTACAACCACGCCTTCACCAGCGTGTCGTTCACCGTCTTCCCGATCCGCCGGTTCATCGCGTCGAGCAGGTACCCGATCACCGTCCCGGTCGGGAGCTCCACGCGTGTCAGGTTCCCCAGGGCGTCGTAGGTGTACTCGGTGGTGTCCGTGCCGGCGATCTTCCGCCGCAGGTCGCCGTGCGCCGTGTACTGGTACGTCGCCCCACCATAACTCGTCAGGCGATCCTGATCGTCCACCACGGCCGTCTGGGTGCCGCCGCTCGTGGTCTTGGTCGCGCGGTTGCCGTTCAGGTCATACGTGTAGCTCGCCGTCGGCGTGCCGTTCCGCGTCACGCTGCTCAACCGGCCCACCGAGTCGTACGCGAACGCCACCACCTGCGTGGTGCCGTTCACGCGCTCGGTGAGCTGCGTGATGCGGCTTAACGAGTCACGCACGTAGCTCGTCGCGAACAGCGTGTCGGTGCCGCGGCGCGCGGTCAGCTGGGTGAGCGCGCCGTGGCTGTCGTGCTCGAACGTGCTCCGCTGCGTCTGAACCGCTGCGGCGATGACAACGTCGCAGCGGAGTAGAATCGGCACTCGGTCTTCTTTCGGTTGCTACATTGTGCGATTCGTCGAAGCGGGAGCTGCGCTGTGGTGCATGCCTGATGCGTTCGACGGGTGGCGCGCGGTCGCGGTGACTAAACCTGCCAGAAGTTGACGCCACACGAGCTAGCACAGATCCTCACGGCATCACCGGCCGAGTTGTCAGCTTAAGACTGGAGAAGCGGCGCGGAGGCCCTCACCGCAAGTCGGTCGTTATGACTCGCCGAGATAGGCTTTCATGTCATCACGACTCCACTCAACATCTGCCGGCAACTTCTTGAGTTGACGTCGGAGGTCTCGCGCCATCGGCAGATCCCCGTCCTCTAGTCCCGCTAGATGCAGCATCAACTCCTTCGCAGTGAGGCGAAGGAGCGGCCCCAGCTTGTACCGCTCTACGCGTCGAGTCAAGCCGAGAGCTTGTGCTAGTGTTCTGGGCGCGAGCCCGATAGGTGTCAGTTCGCAATACAGTCCATCCGCATCCAGCAACCATCGCAACTTCGCGCTTCCGTCACTCTGGACCTTACTCTCAAGCAGACCCTCTCTCTCCAACACCCGACCTGTGATCCAACGCCCACCTCCCAGGTTCGGAAAGACCGTCAGCCGCTTGTCGGATCGTAGCGTGATGGGCCATTGCATAAGCGTGTCTCCTGCAGAACTAGTTGCAGCCGCAGCCGACCACAGTCGCGCCAGCGGCAGTCGACGCGACGCCGCCTGCACCGATCTTCATCCAGGTTGGCAAGTGGGCGGCACGCTCGAGCGGAGTCATGTGTTCGAAGGCGCTATTGAGCCACTGCGGTACTCCCGTCTGCAGATTCGCAGGATGATTGAGCAGCTCATTCGGCCAGTTGTCTTTCTGCTTGAAGAAGATGTGGTCGGTAGTCAGCCAGTCGCGGCGGGGTGTTGCACCGGAGTTTCGAACAACCTCTCCGATCTTCTGGAGGCCTCGGCGAAGTTGGGCCCAGCTTGATGAACTACCTCGCACTTGTTTGATCGATTGCCGCGCAGACCACTTCATCGTTCCTACGGCAAGTCCTTTCGCAATCGCACCCATTCCCGTAGCATCCATCGCGGCGAGCCCCAGATTGAGTGCAGCCATGCCGTAGTTACCGCAGCGCACCGCGTCTAGTGCATCGAGAGCTGATCCGACAACAGGCAGGAAGCTCGCGGCATCTCTCAATCCGAACAAGCCGAAAGGGTCAACAACGTTCACCGGGTCAGAGTCGGCGTACTCATAGAGTCCAGTGGGCCCCCCCGCAAACCCAATCGGATCCTTGGCCGTCCATCGCACCGCCACCGGATCATAGTCCCGCGCCCCGAACCGCACGAGCCCCGTCTGGCTATCGGTGAGCCCGCCCGCATACCCAAACGGCTGCCACCCCGGATTCGTGTTCTCCGTCTCGATCCCGAACTCATCATAGCTCACGCGCTGCGCGACCGTGCCGCTCGCCACGTTCACCACAAGCCGCACGCTGCCCAAGTGGTCGCGAATGATCCGATACGTCGAGTCCCCGCGCACCAGGTAGTCCGGCACGTTCACGCCCGTCGCGTACACGAACCGGCTCACCACGGTGCCCGAGCCGTCGAGCTCCGCCACCGGCGTCAGCTGCCCCTGGTAGAGCCACGCCCGGACCAGCGTGTCGTTCACGGTCTTGCCGATCCGCCGGTTCATGGCGTCGAGCAGGTACCCGATCGCGGTCCCGTTCGGGAGCTCCACCCGCGTCAGGTTTCCGAGCGCGTCGTAGGTGTACTCGGTGGTGTCCGTGCCCACGATCTTCCGCCGCAGGTCGCCGTGGGCCGTGTACTGGTAGGTCGCCCCGCCGTAGCTCGTCAGGCGATCCTGGTCGTCCACCACGGCCGTCTGCGTCCCGCCGCTCGTGGTCTTGGTCGCGCGGTTGCCATTCAGGTCATACGTGTAGCTCGCCGTCGGCGTGCCGTTCCGCGTCACGCTGCTCAACCGGCCCACCGAGTCGTACGTGAACGCCACCACCTGCGTGGTGCCGTTCACGCGCTCGGTGAGCTGGGTGATGCGACTCAACGAGTCGCGCACGTAGCTCGTCGCGAACAGTGTGTCGGTGCCGCGGCGCGCGGTCAGCTGGTTGAGGGCACCGTGATTGTCGTACCCGTACGTGCTCCGCTGCGTCGCGCCGCCCACCGTGATGGAGTCGGCGTCCAGGCGACCGTTGTTGGTCGCACGCCGGAGCCCCAAGCCACCCGCCTGCGTCAGCAGCCCGTCGGCGTCATAACCGAAGCTCACCGCGTTGGCGCCGTTCACGGTCTGGCTCGTCACGCGGAAGTCGCTGTTGTACGCGACCGCCGTGCTGCCACTCACGGTCCCGCTCCACGTCACACTCGTCGGCAGCGCGCCGTCGTACGTGAACGCCAGCCCCTGACCACCCGGCGCACTCATCGACGTGAGGTTGCCGGTCGTGCCGTTGTAACTGAAGCCCAGCGTCCCGCGGTCGAACACCACGCTCGACGGACGGCCGGCCCCGTCATACACGAAGCGGATGGAGTCCCCCACCGCGCGCCGCAACACGGTCACCTGGCCGGCGGTGTTGTACACGTAGCCCGTCGCACTCACCGGCAGGCCGTTGGTGGGCGGATTGTACTGCGCCAGGCGATCGGCCGGCGCGTACACGAACGTGTGCGCCGGTTTGCCCGGTGGGGTCACACTCGTGAGGTTGCCGGACGAGTCGTAGGCGAACGTCACGGCGCGGCCATCGGGCGCAATGAGTCCCCTCGCGCGCAACATGCCGCCGCTCGCGTTCGGTAGATTTCGCAGATGGCGTCAGGCGCACTTCTTGCCCCATGCCTCGGCATTCCGCATCGGTCCGCCGTCTCCCATCCGCCTTCCGCCGTCCAACATCATGATCCAGATCGCCAGCCCCGACCACCTCGCCCGCGTCACCGCCATGACGCGCGCCGCGAAGATCGATGCGCTCGAGCAGGAGATCCTCGCCCGCGCACCCCGGCCCGCCGCGCGCGTGCACGTCTCGCTCTCGCCGGTCGAGAGCCGCAGCGAGTTCCTCTCCTATGTGCGTCTCTCCGGCCCCAAGGAAGACGTGCTCGACTTCGCCGCCGTCCTCTTCGATGAAGTGAAGGGCATGGTGCGGCCTGACGGGACGCTTCCGTTGACGCTCAGCGCGATTGAGAGCGAGAGTTCCGAGCACATCCAGATCGTCATCGCCCGGGAGATGTACGAGGGCTAACGCTGTCCAGCTTTCTGATTCGCCGGTGAAACGGGTGGGGCCGCGTGCTGTTTCGACGCCGCCCCACCCGTTCAGGTAGGAGGCCTACCTGAGTGGCTCGCTTGTATGCCAGGGGCGCTTGTGAAACATTTCACAAGTCGATCCACCCCCCTCTCTGGAGCCCAGCACATGAGCACCGCCACGATCGCCTCCCCTGCCCGAGTCACCGTAATGGCAAACGACCGCGCGAACGCCATGGCCCGCGCCGAACGCCTCGACGCCATCGAAGCCGAGATCCGCGCCCGCGCCCCGCGCCCCTCGGCCCGACTCCACATCTCGCTCTCCAACCCGCCCATCCGCACCGTCTATCAGGCGCAGATGCGCATCGCGGGCAAGCGCGATGACGTGCTCGACTTCGGCGCCGCGCTCTACGACGAAGTGAAGGGCATGGTCCGGCCGGACGGCACGCTCCCGCTCACCGTGCAGGCCATCGAGAGCGAGTCCAGCGAGCACATCCAGCTCCTCCTCGTGCGCGACCTCTACGAGGCTTAAGCGATCGGCTTCTGCTCCGCGATCCCGATGAGGTTGCGCTCGGGATCGCGGCAGAAACACATCCAGATCTCGTGCGTCGCCGTCTTCCCCACGAGATGCGGTTCGTCGTCGAACGGCACCCCCCGCGCCTTCAAGTCGGCATAGGCCGCGCGGCAATCCGACACATCGAAGTACAGGATCGAGTTGGGATGATCGACCTCGGCTGAGCTTGGCTTGGTGAGCATCAAGCGCACACCGCCCGCGTCGAAGAACGCCATCCCCGCCATCGCGAACTGCAGCGGCAACCCCAGGCCGTCCCGATAGAACGGGACGGCCTGTTCCACATCGTGCTGCACGAGCGCGATCTGCTGCAACTTGCCGAGTCGAATGCCGGTCATCGTGTCGCCTCCTGTTGGCCCATCTCCGCCAGCAATCGCACCGCATCACCCAGCCGCGCGAAGCGCTCATCCGTGGTGAGTCCCTTCTTGTATCGCGCGTAGATCTGCTGCGCGATCACCGCGATCTTGAACAAGCCGAACGCGTGATACCAGCTCGCGCTCCGCATCGATCGCCCGGACTTCTCGAGGTACCGCGCCCAGAGTTGCCCGCGCGTGAAGTTGCCCGGCAGTGCGGTCATGCCCAGCCCCAACGCCTTGAACGCGGGATGGTCACCCGCCTCCACCCAGTAGCCGAGCGATGTGCCCACATCGAGCAGCGGATCACCGAGCGTCGCCATCTCCCAGTCGAGTACCGCGACGATGCGACCGGGCTTCGCCGGATCGAGCACGAGGTTGTCGTACTTGTAGTCGTTGTGCACCAGACATGCCCCCGACTCACTCGGCTGCTTCTCGTTGAGCCAGGCCGCGAGCGATTCCATCGCCGGCACGTCGTCGGTGCGCGCATGCTGCCAACGCTCGGTCCAGCCGTCCACCTGACGGCCCACATATCCCATCGGCCGACCGAGTCCGCCGATCACCGGATCGGACGGCGTCGCACCGTGGATGGCGACGAGTGTGTCGACGAACGATTCGCTCAGCGCCGCGAACTCCTTCGGGCCCCACCCGGCGGGCGCAGTGGCACCGCGAAGGATCAGGCCGTCCTTCCGCTCCATCACATAGAACGGCGCACCGATCACCGACGCGTCCTCACAGGTCGCGAACGCGCGCGGCGCCGGGACGCCGCGCAGCTCGAGCACCGAGAGGATGCGCGCCTCGCGCGGCATGTCGTGCGCGCGGCCGGCTGACACACCCACGGGTGGGCGACGCAGCACCGCCTCACCCGTGGTGGTGGTGAGCAGGTACGTAAGGTTGGAGAAACCGCCGGGGAACTGCGTGATGGACTTCACGGTGCCGAGCATCGGGGCTTCGGTCGCGAGCCAGGCATTGAGCGCGTCCAGCGGGACCTGCTCAGTGCT
The DNA here is from genome assembly GCA_020853635.1 of Gemmatimonadaceae bacterium. GTDB lineage: Bacteria > Gemmatimonadota > Gemmatimonadetes > Gemmatimonadales > Gemmatimonadaceae > Pseudogemmatithrix. Next base: position 1,308 of record JADYYN010000135.1, on the reverse strand, counting down.
CACCTTCATATTCGCGCTCACCGCGCCGCCTTCGGCATACCCGCCGCTTCGAGGATGCGCTTCGCCACCGCGCTCTTGTGCACTTCATCGGGTCCGTCGTAGATCCGCGCGCCGCGCTCGTGTCGGTACCAGTACGCGAGCGGTGTGTCGTCCGTCATGCCGAGCGCGCCATGCACCTGGATCGCGCGGTCGAGCACACGCTGCAGTACACCCGCGACGTGGAACTTGATCAACGAGATCCCGTCGCGCGCGGCGTGCGCGCCCTCTCGCTCGATTCGTGCCGCCACGTCCAACACCAGCAGTCGCGAGGCATCCATCTCGGCTCGACACTCCGCGATCCAATGCTGCACGGCCTGTTGCCGGCCCAACGGTTCACCCGGCGCGAGTTCGCGGGTCGCGGCGCGAGCGACCATCAAGCGGAACGCACGCTCCGCGATGCCGAGCCAGCGCATACAATGATGGATGCGCCCCGGCCCCAGACGCTCCTGCGCGAGCGCGAAGCCCGCCCCTTCGTCGCCGATGCGATTGCTCACCGGCACTCGCACGTCGTCGAAGCGCAGTTCGGCGTGACTCACGTAGTCGCTGCCCGCTTCCCCCATCACCGGGATGTTGCGGACGAACGTGATGCCCGCCGCGTCGATCGGCACGATGATCTGACTCGCGCGTTTGTGCATCGGCGCATCGGGCGCGGTTACGGCCATCACGATGGTGAACGCCGCTCCATCGGCCGACGACGTGAACCACTTGTGCCCCGTGATCACATACTCGTCGCCATCACGTCGAGCCGTGGTGTTCATCCACACCGGGTTGGAGCCTGCAAACTCCGGTTCGGTCATCGCGAAGCAGCTGCGGATCTCACCGCGCGAGAGCGGAACGAACCAACGCGCACGCTGCGCATCGGAGCCGTGTGAGAGCAGCAGCTCCTGGTTGCCGATATCGGGCGCGTTGCAGTTGAACAGATAGTGCCCGATCGGACTCTCGCCGAGCACGGCGCTCACGTGTGCGAACTCCACGAGCGAGAGACCCATGCCGCCGTGTGCCTTGGGCAAGTGCGGCGCCCAGAGCCCCCGCCGCTTCACCTCTTCGCGCATGGCGCGGAGTACGGGCAACAGCTCGCGGAACGGCTGCGCGAGGAACGCCGGCTCGATCGGGAACGCGTGTTCCTCGAGAAAGTCGCGAAAAGCCGAGACATCCGTCGCGGTCACCCCCGCAGGAGTCGCACCGGCGTGGCTGCTCACTTCGCCTTTCGCGCCGACGCTTCCAGCGCCGCCCACTGCGCCGGCGTCAGCGACCCCATCCACGCGAACT
>JADYYN010000134.1 GCA_020853635.1 Gemmatimonadaceae bacterium | reverse complement strand
TGCCCCTTTGCGCCGCCACGCGCGCTTCACGCTGCGAGCCCCGCGATACGGCCGCGGGTCTCTTGCTACGCGCGAGGCGGCGCTGCGTCGCGCTCGCCCCGCCTTTCGCACACAGTCTTGCAGCGCGGGCGTGCACCGCGCCGAACCAGGGACGCGCCGCACCGGAGCCCGGGAAGGGAGGCGCCGAATGGGATCGCCCGAGGCGCGTCCCCGCGCGTAGCAAGAGACGCGCAGTTCCACCGCGCGGCTCGCCGCTTCAAGCGCGCGAGGACGCGCGCAGGGCGATCCCATCGCCGCCGACCGCCCGCGCAGATCTCCGAGAGCACCGAAAACGAAAACGGGGCCGCGAACAAGAAGTCCGCAGCCCCGCATCGTCGTGCACAAGACGCGATCAGCGCGCGTCGTCGCGCTTGGCGACCTCGCCCCAGTGCACGACGTTCCACCACGCATCGATGTAGTCCGGCCGCCGGTTCTGATACTTGAGGTAGTACGCATGCTCCCACACATCGAGCCCGAGCAACGCGTTCTTGCCTTCCATGAGCTGGTTGTCCTGGTTCGGCGAGCTCTCGATGCTCACCACGCCCGCCTTGTCCGTCACCAGCCACGCCCAGCCGGAGCCGAACCGGCCCGTGCCCGCCGCCTTGAACGCGTCGCGGAACTTCGCGAAGTCGCCGAACGCCTTGTCGATCGCGCTCGCCACGTTGCCCGACGGCGCGCCGCCCGACTTCGGCACCATGAGGCTCCAGAAGAACGTGTGGTTCCAGTGGCCGCCGCCGTTGTTGCGCACCGCTCCGCGCACGCTCTCCGGCACCTTGGCGATGTCGCGGCAAAGCTGGTCGATCGACCACGACGCCAGTTCCGGCGCCTTCTCGATCGCGGCATTGAGGTTGTTCACGTACGCCTGATGATGCTTGCCATGATGGATCTGCATCGTCTGCGCGTCGATATGCGGCTCGAGCGCTTCAGGCGCGTACGGAAGAGGAGCGAGGGTATGTGCCATCAGTGTCTCCAGAAGGTTGATACCGGAATATAGCGAGCGGTGCTTCTCCCATCTCCCTCTCCCATCTCACTTCTTGGCTTTCGCCTTCCACCACGCGATCACCGCCGGCATCACCGACACGATGATGATGCCGATCGCGATCTTCTCCACATGGTGTTCTAGTCCCGGTATCAGCCGAACGACGTAATACCCGGTCAGCAGCATCGACCAGATCCACGCGACCCCGCCGATCACGTTGTAGAACACGAACGTCGAGTATTGCATCTTCGCCGCGCCGGCGACCACGGGCGCGAACGTGCGCGCGAACGGCATGAAGCGCGCCATGATGATCGTCTTGCCGCCGTGTTTCTCGTAGAATGCCTGCGCGGCCAGCAGGTGGCTCTGCTTGAACCAGCGCGAGTCGGGCCGCTTGAAGAGCGCGGCGCCCGAGCGGCGACCGATCGCATACGCGATCTGGTCACCGGCGACGGCCGCGATGGTGCAGAGCACGCCGAGCGTCCAGACGTTGAGGTCGACCAGCCCTTCCTGCTGCGCGGCGAACAGGCCGGCCGTCACCAGCAGCGAGTCGCCCGGCAGGAACGGGAACAGCAGGCCCGTCTCGATGAAGATGATCAGCGTGATGCCGGCATAGCCGGCCGTGGCGACCAGGGTGTTGAGGTCGCGCAGCTGATTGAAGAGATCGATCAGAGTATCCATATGGGGGCGAAATGTAGTCGAGGAACTACCTTTCGTCGCTGACGCTGGACCGACTCCGCCCTCCGCCCTCCGCCCCGTGTCGCTGCTCCATCAGGTCACCATCGTCTTCCACCGCCCGCAGGACCCGGTCAACCTCGCCGGGACCGTGCGGGTCATGAAGAACATGGGACTCGTCGACCTCCGGCTCGTGCAGCCGGTCGCCTACGACCCCTGGCGCATCGAGGGCGTCGCGCACGGCACGCGCGACATCGTCGATCGCATCCAGCATTTCGAGACGCTGGATGCCGCGCTCGCCGACTGTGTGTACGTCGCGGCGTTCGGTGGCAAACGCCGTGCCCATCGTTGGCCGCTCACCACGCCGCGCGCACTCGCCCCGGTCGTCATGGAGAAGGCCGTCGAAGGACGCGTCGCACTGCTCTTCGGACAGGAGGATCACGGGCTGCCCAACGAGGCCATCGACGCCGCGCACGTGCTCTGCACTATCCCCACCACGGAGCACAGCTCGCTCAACCTCGCCCAGGCCGTGCTGGTCGCTGCCTATGAGTTGCACCTCCAGGCGGGTGACGCGACGCGCGAGATCGCACGACACAAGCACCATGCAGCGCTGCCCAAGCATGACGAGTGGGAACGCGCCCTCGCCGACATCGATCGCTGCCTCGGCGCGATCTCGTTCTACCGCACGCGCAACCCAGAACACATCATGCGCTCGGTCCGTTCACTGCTGAATCGAGCTGGTCCGGACTCACGTGAGCTGACACTGGTCCGCGCCATGGCGATCGAAGTCCTCCGGACCATCGACCGAGTGAAGCGCGGATTGGAGTAGGGCGCCGGTGGTCCCAGCCGAGTCCGAGCGCGGGTCCGAACGGCGTAACACTCTTTGTGGGCTGGACTTGCGGCTTGTTGAGCGTCGGGCCATTTTAGGGGGTCCTTTTGGGCTTGTGAAATCGTTCACAAGCCGAGTAGACCATTCGGATTTACCTCCACTTCCGAGTTGTGCTGATGACCGGTCGCAGCAAGTGGGTCGTCGTCCCGGGGTTGGTCGCCATCGCGCTTACCGCGACGATGATGTCCGCCTACGCGGGATCACAGACGGCGGCGCCTCAGGCGCCCGCTGGAACGCCGGAGACGGCGACAGAAGCCGCGAATCGTGAAGCCTTCGGCAAGGCCAAGCCGGGCCCCTGGGCCTACAGCGGTGCCTCTGGCTACACACACTACCTCGGCGGCGGCATCGGTCGCTCGCCTGAGCAGCCGATCAAGTTCCCGCATCCCGTGCACGTGAACGCGCTCAAGATGAACTGCGCGTTCTGCCACAATGCGGCGGACACATCGCCGGACCCGGGCCTGCCTGCGGTCGCGACCTGCATGGGCTGCCACACGATCGTCGGCGCGGGACGCCCCGAGATCGCCAAGCTCACCGAGTACTGGACCAAGAAGCAGCCCATCCCGTGGGTGCGCGTGCACAAGGTGCCCGAGTACGTGCACTTCCCGCACATGCGCCACGTGAATGCCGGCGTCACCTGCCAGAGCTGCCACGGGCAGGTCAACAACATGCCGCAGGTGTTCCAGGCGCAGAGCCTCAACATGGGCTGGTGCGTCAACTGCCACGTGAATGGCTACTCACCCGCTGAAGGGGTGCGCGCCGCGGGCCTCGAGCCCGACTCCGCCACGCTCGCGCTCCCGCGCAAGAAGGCGACCTACGATTGCGCCACCTGCCACTACTAGGATCGCCTGATGACTCCTGACACCAAGGACGCGACCGAAGGGAAGACCGGCGTCAAGCGCCGAGATTTCCTCAAGGTCCTCTCCGTCACCGGCGCCGCCACCGCGGCGGTGGGCTGCGCCTCCGGCGACGTCGAGAAGCTCATTCCGTATCTCGTTTCGCCGGACAACACGGTCCCCGGCGTCTCCAACTACTACGCCACCACCTGCCGCGAGTGCGCGGCCGGCTGCGGCCTCATCGTCGAAGTCCGCGACGGACGCGCGATCAAGGCCGAGGGCAATCCTGAGCACCCGGTGAACCGCGGCGCGCTCTGCGCCCGTGGTCAATCGGGTCTGCAGGGCCTCTACAACCCCGATCGCTTCCGCGGTCCCATGAAGCGTGAGGGCGACAAGCTCGTCCCCACCACGTGGACCGAGGCGATGCAGACGCTCGCCCAGAAGCTTGGCGAAGTGAAGAGCAAGGGGCAGGGCAGCAACGTCGTCGTCATCAACCAGCACGAACAGGGCTCGTTCCCGAGCTTCCTCGATTCGGTGCTCGGCGGCTACGGCATCGCGCCGCATCTCTCGTACGACGCCGAGGCACCCATCGCGGTCGCCGAAGCGAACAAGGCGGCCTATGGCGCCTCGTGGCCCAAGATCGACTTCTCGGCGGCGTCGCTGATCGTCTCGTTCAGCGCCGACTTCCTTGATGGCTGGGGCCTGCCGGTCCCGCAGCAGCTCGCGTTCTCTGATGCGCGCGGCAAGATCGAAGGCGCCCCGCGCTTCATCTACGTCGGTGCGCGTCGCTCGCTCACCGGCTTGAACGCGGATCAGTGGATCCCGGCGCGTCCGGGTACGGAGCTCGCGATCGTCAACGCGCTGCTCGGTCGCGGTTCCATCGCGGCGGCGGCAGAGGCGGCCGGTGTCGCACCGGCCCTCATCGAAGGCCTCGCGCGTGAAGTCCGCGCCGCGAACGCCAGCGCGCTCCTCTCTGGCGGCTACGGCGAGAACGCCGGTGAGCTGGCGGCGGCGGTGGCCGAGCTCAACAAGCAGCGCGGCAACGTCGGCAAGACCATCAAGCCGAGCGAAGGTTACCTCGCGTTCGAGGGCGTCGCCGGTCACGCGGAGATCCGCGCGGCGGCCGCGAAGATGAACGCCGGCAGCGTGCCGATGCTCATCGTGCGTCATGCGAATCCGGCCCACACCAGCGCGCCCGGCGTCGGCTTCGCCGCGGCGATGGCGAAGGTGCCGTTCAAGGTCTCCTTCTCCAGCGTGCCGGACGACACGACGTCGCTCTGCGACCTCGTGCTCCCCGACCACCACGCGCTCGAGAGCTGGGGCGATGCGGAGCCCATCAAGGGCACGCTCTCGCTGCAGCAGCCGACGATGGATCCGGTGTTCGATTCGCGCTCGACCGCCGACGTGTTGCTCGCGATGGCGAAGGGCGATCAGACGATGGCCTCGCGCTTCCCGTTCGCGGACTACCGCGCATGGATCGCCAGCCGCGTCGGTGGCAACAACGCGCTCAAGAATGCGCTGCCCACTGCGATGACCAGCGGCTCCTCGGCCTCGCGTGGTGCGTCGGCTCCGGCCGCGCGCCCGGTCGCTGCGCCGCAGCAGCAGGGTGAGTACTTCCTCGTCGCGTACCCCTCGCCGACGCTCGGCGACGGACGCGGCGCGAACAAGCCGTGGTTGCAGGAACTCCCGGATCCCGTCACGAAGATCTGCTGGCAGACCGTCGTCGAGATGCACGCCGAGACCGCGAAGGCGATCGGTGTGGAAGACGGCGACATGGTGACGGTGAAGACCGCCGCGGGTGAGCTCACCGCACCGGCCTTCATCTACATCGGTCTGCGTCCGGACACCATCGCGGTCGCACTCGGTCGCGGTCAGGTCAACGCCGGCCGTTATGCGATCGCCGGTGAGAACGCATGGAAGCTGCTCGTCAGCGCCGAGGATGCCCGCTCGGGCGCTGCGGCACTCGCGGGCTCCAAGGCCTCGGTGACCAAGGCCGCGGGTGCGGTCCGCATCGTCACCACCGAAGGCTCCGGTCGTCAGCATGGCCGCGGCATCGCGCAGGCGATCGCGCTGCCCGCGTTGCTCTCGGGTGAAGAGGAGCATGGCCACCATGTGTTCGACGGTCAGGCGAGCACCGAGTTCCTCCCGGGGCTCCGCTCGCCGGTCGCGAACGACGCGCAGGGTGACTACGGCGATCCCGCGTCCAAGGACAAGGGCCAGTACGATCCCGAGCATTGGTCCGGAGCGGCCAAGCGTCGTTGGGCGATGACCATCGACCTGGCCAAGTGCACCGGTTGCTCGGCCTGCGTCACGGCCTGCTACGCCGAGAACAACATCCCCACCGTCGGTGCGGAATGGCAGGGCGCGCAGATCCTCCCGGATCGCACGGGCTTCGGCGCCAACATCACGCGCAGTCGCGAGATGGCCTGGATCCGACTCGAGCGCTACTGGGAACTCGATCGCGAGCCCAAGGACGTCGTGTTCGATCCGGCGCACCCGGACTTCGAGACGCGCTTCGTCCCGATGATGTGCCAGCACTGCGGCAACGCGCCCTGCGAGCCGGTGTGCCCCGTGTACGCGACGTACCACGCGCCGAACGGGCTCAACGTGCAGGTCTACAACCGCTGCGTCGGCACGCGCTACTGCTCCAACAACTGCCCGTACAAGGTCCGCTACTACAACTGGTTCGGGTACGGCGACCCCAACCGCACGCAGTACGCGTTCCCGGAGCCGCTGCAGTGGCAGCTCAACCCGGACGTGACCGTGCGGCAGAAGGGCATCATGGAGAAGTGCACGTTCTGCGTGCAGCGCATCAAGGAAGCCGAGAACCGCGCATCGCTCGAGGGCCGCGAACTGCAGCCGGACGAGTTCACGACCGCCTGCTCGCAGGCCTGTCCGTCGCGCGCGATCGTCTTCGGCGACGCGGCCGATGAGAACTGGTCGGTCGCGAAGTGGGCGAAGGATCGTCGCGCGTACCATGTGTTCGAAGAGCTCAACACCTTCACGGCGGTGGTCTACTTGAAGAAGGTCAACCATCCGGCGCCGTCGGCGTCGGCCACGGCGTAAGGGGGCGCGCATCATGGCTACTCTCGCGCATCCGGACGAGCCGCGTCGGCCGAATATCGCCACGGCGGACGTGCAGCTCCCGGCGGTCAAGGATTACGAACAGGTCGATCGCGAGATCCTCGCGATCCTCGAGCCGACCAAGGCGTGGTTCGGGGGATTGCTCCTCGCCCTCGCCTGTCTCGGCCTCGGCATCTTCTCCTGGGTCTATCAGATCCACCAGGGACTCGGCGTCGCGGGCTACAACCCGCCGGTGATGTGGGGTGTCTACATCATCACGTTCGTGTTCTGGGTCGGCATCGGTCACGCCGGCACGCTCATCTCGGCGATCCTGTTCCTCTTCCGCGCCGGCTTCCGCACCACCATCTATCGCGCGGCCGAAGCGATGACGGTGTTCGCGGTCATGACGGCGGGTCTGTTCCCGATCATCCACATCGGCCGGCCGTGGAAGTTCTTCTGGCTGATCCCGTATCCGAACTGGCGGTTGATCTGGCCGAACTTCAAGTCGCCGCTGGTGTGGGACGTGTTCGCCATCACGACGT
>JADYYN010000133.1 GCA_020853635.1 Gemmatimonadaceae bacterium | reverse complement strand
TCGACCAGCGCATCTCCATCCGCGGGGCGGGCAGCCGCGCCAACTTCGGCCTCCGCGGCGTGAAGGTGCTGCTCGACGGCATCCCGCAGTCGCTGCCCGACGGCCAGAGCCAACTCACCAACGTCGACCTCGGCGCGATGGGCAGTGTGGAAGTGCTGCGCGGCTCTGCGTCGTCGCTGTACGGCAACGGCTCTGGCGGCGTGATCAGCTTCACGTCGGATCTCACGGCGCCGCATCGGCTGGGTGCGACCCTGCGCAGCATGGGAGGATCGTTCGGTCTTGCGAAGACGCAACTGCGTACGAGTGGTCGCACCGGCAACGCCATCGGCGCGCTCTCGCTCTCGCGCACGACGGTCGATGGCTTCCGGCAGTACAGCGCGGCCGACACGCGGCAGTACCTGATGGCGGTGGACCATGCATTCACGCCGTCGCGTACGCTGGCGTTCCGGCTGGGCTCGGCGGAGGTGCCCGAGGCGAAGAACCCGGGCGCGCTCACCGCCGCGGAGTATGCCCTCAATCCCGATTCTGCGGCGCTGAACAACGTGCGACGCGGGGCGAGCCGCGAGGTGTCGCAGCGCTATACGTCGCTCCGGTTGCGGGAGGTCGGTGAACGCGGCGAGTGGAGTGCCAGTGTGTACGGGCAGCGGCGGTTCGTCGACAACGCGCTGGCGGTCGCGCCGCCGGCGCCGGCGGGACCGACCAACGGCACCTTCTCCACGCTCGACCGTCGCGTGCTCGGGCTGCGCGTCGATGCGTCGCGCACGCTGGAGCGTCGTTGGTCACCGCGGCTTGCCGGTGGACTCGACGTGCAGCGTTCGCACGACGTGCGCCGCAATCAGCGCGCCCCTGCGGGGCGCCCGTCGGCGCCGGAGGACACGTTGCTCCTCGATCAGAACGAGATCGTGCTGAGCGTGGGGCCGTTCGCGCAGCTGCAGTTCGATCCGCAGTCCGATGTGACGGTGAGCGTCGGCGGTCGGTTCGATCGCTTGGCGTTCCGCGTGGAGGACGCGTTCCTCGGCGACGGCGACGACGACAGTGGCGACCGTCCGATGACCGCGGCGAGCGGGCACCTGGGCGTGGTGTGGCGGCAGTCCGCGCCGTTCGCGCCGTATGCGAACATCGCGCCGAGCTTCGAGACCCCGACGACCACCGAACTGCAGGTGCGTCCCGACGGACAGGGCGGGTTCAACCCCGACCTCGGGCCGCAGCGCATCCGCACGATGGAAATCGGTGCACGCGGTCAGTGGACCCGCGACGCCGCCGGAGTGCTCAGCCGAGTGGAGTATGAGGTCGCGCTGTTCCAGTCGGATGCAGAGGACGCGATCGTACAGTTCCTCGAGACCGCGGGCCGCGCGTTCTTCCGGAATGCCGGTCGCACGCGGAGTCGCGGCGCGGAGATCGGTGTGAACGCGCAGCTCACCTCGTGGCTCGCGCTGCAGTCGGCGTACACGCTGTCCGTGTTCCGCTTCGTCGACTATCGCGTGCCCTCGGCGACGAATCCTGCGCCGGCACTCGATACACTCGACGGCAATCGGCTGGCAGGTGTGCCCGAACGGGCGTACCGCGTGGGGCTGCGCGCGTTCGCTCGCGGCGTCTCACTGGATGTGGACCACTCCGTGCAGAGTGCGCTCTGGGGCAACGATGCGAACACCGTCCGCGTGGAGGGTTGGGGGCGCGGACAGCTCAACGTGCGCGCCGCCTGGATCGGTCGCTGGCGTGGCTGGCATGTGGAGCCGTTCGCGTCGGTGCAGAACCTGCTCGACGAGCGCTACATCGGCGCGGTGACGCTCAACGGGTTCGCTGGCCGCGTGCTCGAACCGGCGCCCGGGCGCAACTATTATGTGGGGCTCGAGCTCGGCGTGCCGTTGCTGCGCTGATTCACTTGACCGACGTGATAGGTTTCTCGCACCATGACCACGTCGAAGACCAAGCAGACGCCCACCGCCCCGCTGGCGTTCGAGATCCGCGAGTCGAAGCTCTCGGGCAAGGGCGCGTTCGCCATCCGCCCCATCAAGAAGGCTGAGCGGCTCATCGAGTACGTGGGAGAGCGCATCCCGCACCCGGTGGCCGACGAGCGGTACGATGACGACACGATGGAGGAGCACCACACCTTCCTCTTCACCGTGTCGAGCCGCACGGTGATCGATGCCACGCACGGTGGCAACGAGTCACGCTTCATCAATCACTCCTGCGATCCCAACTGCGAGACCGAGATCGAGAAGGGGCGCGTGTACATCTTCGCCCTGCGTGACATCAAGGTCGGCGAGGAACTCGCCTACGACTACGGCTACGAGCGCAGCGGTGACGAGACGGAGAAGGAGGAGCGGCAGTACCGCTGCCTCTGCGGCACCGCGAAGTGCCGCGGTTCCATCATGGAGCCGATCGCGGAGTACCAGAAGCGCGTGCGCGCGAAGCAGCGGGCGCTGGCGAAGAAGCGGGCCGCAGCGCAGAAGAAGGCGAAGCGGAAGGTGAAGCCGAAGTCGAAGGCAAAGCCGAAGCCGAAGACGAAGGCGCAGCGGAGAACAACCGGACGACGCGCGCGGTCTTGATCTGATCGAGGAGCGGGAAGTCGCGCGCGAGCAGCGCTTCGCCTTCCTGTGACATCGCTTGTTGCGAGGGGCCCTTGCCTGCAGGGGCCCCTTCGCCGTACCCGGTGTAGAGCTGGTCCACCACGTCCATCCCGCGCACCACCTCGCCCACCGGCGCGAAGCGTGTCGCGTCGAGCCGCGCGTTGTCGCGCAGGTTCACGAACAGGTGCACCGTGCGCGTGTTGGCCTGCCCACCCGCACCGAAGGTCACCGTGCCGCGCCGGTTGCTCTCGCGTACCGAGTCGTCGGCGATGCGGCGGCCGCTCCACGCGCGCGTCATTGCGGTGTCCGCCGCGATGCCCCACTGCACCACGAAGCCGGGGAGTGCGCGGAAAAAGCGTGCGCCGTCGTAGTAGTTGGCCAACACGAGTTCGCCCACTCGCTCGGCTCCGCGCGGCGCCCAGCTCTTGCGCAGCATCACGTCGAAGTCGCCCTTGGTGGTCGCGAACCGCACCAGGAACGAATCGGCCGTCGCGAGCAGCGCCGCGTCGGGCGGCGGTGTCATCACTGTCGGCGGTGGCGGCTGCAGCGTGAGATCGCTGGTCGCGCCGCTGCGTGCGGCGCAGCCGGAGCTCACGAGCGCACACATGAAGAGGATCGCAGTCGTGCGCGCGCGGGCGGGCATCACAGCGCGGAGGGAATGCAGGTCAGAGGATGTCATTGCGGAGCGTGAGGTGCAGGACGCGACGGCGCTGGACGAGTCCGTTGCGATAGTCGAACGGGACGCTGATGGACTTCGGCCCTTCCACTTTCCCGGCGAGCATCTTGAGGCCCTTGCCGTCGCCTGACGAGTCGGGTTTGAACGTGATCTCGCCCGCGAGCACAGCGTAGGTGCCCGAGACCGTCATCGACTGGATGGGCGCCTGACGCGAGCCGGCGCGCTTATCCGACCCGGTGTGGCTGCGCTTGAACCGCACCGAGGCCCGGAAGCGGTTCCCCGGCCGGAGCGAGAGCACCAGTCGCTCGAACTCGACGAGGTACGTGGTGCCGTCGGTATCGGTGACCTTGTCGGACAGCGGGAGGGGCGACTGGTCGATCTTCATCGCCAAGTAGGAGCCCGTTGCCTGTGCACGTGCGGACACCGCCGGCACGAGCGATGCCAGCGCGAGGACGCTCGCGCAGACGACGAGGGGCGTTCGGAGGCGGGGCACCGCGGGAAAGTACCCCGCCGCCGAGTGAACGGGTAGCGCCGCCGGGGCGCCTTGCCGTCTCTCGCGCCGGACTGCGCGATTCCGATGCGGTGCCTCCGCGCCGCCGCGCGACATTCGCCCCATGCTCGCCGCCATCCAATCCGCCGCCGTCATCGGCATCGATGCCCTCGCCGTCACCGTCGAGGTCGACGGTGCCCAAGGCCTCCCCGGCTGGACCATGGTCGGGCTCCCCTCCGGCAGCGTGAAAGAAGCACGCGAGCGGGTGGGCGCGGCGCTCGTCAATGCCGGCTTCGTGCTCCCGCCCCGCCGCTGGACGGTGAACCTCTCACCCGCCGGCGTGCGCAAGGACGGCACGGCCTTCGATCTGCCCGTTGCGATCGGGGTGCTCGTCGCCAGTGGCCAACTCGACGCGCGCGCCGTGCAGGGCATCCACTTCGCCGGTGAACTCGGACTCGACGGCAGCGTGCGGCCCATTCGCGGTGCATTGCCCATCGCACGGGCTGCGCGCGAGGCCCAGGCCGCAGCACTCGTGTTGCCGGAGGAGAATATCCCCGAGGCCGGACTGCTCCGCGACGTGCGCCTCGTGCCGTGCCGCACCCTCGCCACGCTCGTGGAGGCGCTGCAGCGCGGGCGACTCCCGTCAGCGCCGGCACCCACCGAAGCCCTCCCCTCAGCGACCGACGCCGATCTCGCCGACGTCGTCGGCCAGCGCATCGCCAAACGTGCGCTCGAGATCGCCGCCGCCGGTGGACACAACCTGTATCTCGTCGGCCCGCCCGGAGCAGGGAAGACGATGCTCGCGCGACGCCTTCCTTCCATCCTTCCGCCGCTGGACGACGACGCCCTGCTCGATGTGGTGGCCATCCACTCCGTGGGCGGCGTGCTCCCGGCGGGCGCGACGCCGTCACGGACACCGCCCTTCCGTGCACCGCATCACACCATCTCGCTCGCCGGGCTCATCGGCGGCGGACCGGGACCACGGCCCGGCGAAGTCTCCCTCGCGCATCGTGGCGTGCTGTTCCTCGACGAGTTGCTGGAACTCCCGCGGTACATCCTCGACGCCATGCGCCAGCCGCTCGAGGATGCGCGGGTGGTGATCGCACGCGCGGCACACTCGGTGAGTTATCCAGCGCGCTTCCTGCTGGTGGGCGCCGCGAACCCCTGCCCGTGCGGCTTCGATGGCGATCCCAGCGGTCGCTGCCGCTGCTCCGCCGCCGATATCTCGCGGTATCGCACGCGGCTCTCCGGCCCGCTCGCTGACCGCATCGACCTGCACGTTCGCGTCGGGGCCGTCGCACTCGCCGAACTCGGCGCCGGCAGCCGCGAGGAGTCGAGCGCGACGATCGCGGCGCGGGTACTGGCGGCGCGCACACGCCAACGCGAGCGCTACCGCGATCTCCCCGGTGTCCGCGTGAACGCCGAGGCGCCGGGGCGGTGGCTGCAAGCGCATGGGCAACTCGATCCCGACACCCGCGAACTGCTCGGGACCGCCGCCGAGAAGCTCAGGCTCTCGGCGCGGGCATTCCATCGGGCGCTGCGTGTGGCGCGCACGGTCGCCGATCTCGACGGCGCGGCGACGGTGACACCCGGCGCGCTCGCTGAGGCACTGATGTTCCGCCCAAGCGAGACGCCGATCGTGACCTAGTCGACGTCACCCGGAACGCGAGGCGCGCTCGCGCGCCACCGCCGTGCGCCACAACTGACGCCACCGCTGACGCCACGCCCCCATGCCGTCTAACTTTCGGCATGATCTCGAGCCCCACTCACGCCACCGACGCGACGCGCGCGAAAGAAGACGCGCTCGTGGCGTGGTGCCGCGCGCAGGGGTCGTTGCTCATCGGGTTCTCCGGTGGCGTCGACTCCGCGTATCTCGCGTGTGTCGCGGTGGAGACGCTCGGGAGCGAGAAGGCGCTGGCGGTGATCGGCCGCAGTGCGTCGTATCCCGCCGCCCAATGGGAGAAGGCCCGCGAGGTCGCCGCACGGTTCAACGTGCCCGTGCTCGAAGTCGACACCGACGAACTCAACGATCCGCAGTACGCGGCGAACCCCAGCAACCGCTGCTACTTCTGCAAGCGCGAGCTGTGGTCGCAGTTGGCCCCCGTCGCCGCGGCGCACGGACTGGCCGTCATTGCCGACGGCACCAACGCCGACGATCTCAGTGATCATCGGCCGGGCGCGCAGGCCGCACGCGAACGCGGCGTCGCCTCACCTCTCGCGGACCTGGGCTTCACCAAGGACGACATCCGCGCGCTCTCAGCGCGTCGCGGCATCCCCACCTGGGACCAGCCCTCGTCGCCCTGTCTCGCCTCGCGCTTGCCCTACGGCACCGAAGTGACGCCGCTGCGCCTCCGCACCGTGGAACTCGCCGAGTCTGCGCTGCGTGCACTCGGTGTGACGGGGAACCTGCGGGTGCGCTACTTCGGTGAGCGCGCGCGTGTGGAGCTCGATCCCGAGCCGCTGCTGTACTGGAGTGCCGGTGATGCGCGCACGCGGCTGGAGCAGGCCGTGCGCGATGCCGGCTTCACGGAGGTGGAGATCGACCCGCGCGGGTTCCGCTCGGGCGCGCTCAACATCCTCGCAGGAATCACCCCCGGAGGTACGTGATGTTCGGTTGCATCGGTCGGCTCGGCTGCGCGGCGATCCTGCTCGTGGTCGGCGCACTGGGCTGGCAGTTCCGCGACAAGTGGGTGCCGAAGGTGAAGGACGCTGTGACCACCGACGCGCCCGCGCCGACGGAATCGTGGGCACCGGTGACGGCCGCGGGGCAGCAGCGGGCCAAGACCAAGGTGCTCTCGCTCGACAAAGCCAACGGTCCGGCCTACGTGAACGTCGATCCCGCCGATTTCGCCGCGTACATCCTCGGCGCGTCGCTCACGCAGCTCACGGTCGTCGACTCCGCGCCTGAAGCGATCGTCCAAGGCAACGAACTCTTCATCCGCACGCGCATCAAACTCACCGAGCTGGGCGGCAAGAAAGCGCTGGGTCCGCTGTCGAACATGTTCGGCGACACGGAACGTCTGCTCGTCGCCGGGCGGATCGAAGCCCTGCGGCCGGGACTCGCGCAGTTCCGCCTCACCGAAGTCGGCATCCGCGATCTGAAGGTGCCGGCGGCTGTCGTGAAGACACTCGCCAAGCGCTGGGGCCTGAAGGACCGCCCCGAAGGCACCGCCGCCGAGGCGCTGCCGTTGCCGCTGCCGGCGCACGTGGGTGATGTGCGATTGGCCAACGGGAAGGTCACGCTGTATCGGGTGACGCCGTGAGCCGTCGCGTCCTCATCGTCGACGATGAGGCCGGGATCCGCGCCGCACTCGCGCAGCTCCTCGAGTACGAGGGCTACGAAGTGCGCGCAGTTGCGAGCGGCAAGGAAGGCTTAGCCGCGTACGAGCAGTTCGGCCCGCAGCTCACGTTCCTCGACGTAAAGATGGAAGGGATCGACGGGCTCGAGACGCTCAAGCGTCTGCGGGCGCACGATCCCGAGGCCGTGGTGGTGATGATCTCCGGACACGCGACCATCCAGGATGCCGTGGAGGCCACACACCTCGGTGCGTACGACATCCTCGAGAAGCCGCTCGACACCGATCGCATCCTCGTTACGCTGCGCAATGCCATCGGGCACCTCGCGCTGCGCGAAGAGAACGTCCGACTCCGCGAGAAGATCGAGAAACACGGCGAGATCGTCGGTCGTTCGGCGCCCATCCGCTCGTTGGTCGATCAGATCGAACGGGTGGCCGCGACCGGGGCGCGTGTGCTCATCACCGGAGAGAACGGCACCGGCAAGGAACTCGTCGCGCGTGCGTTGCATGCGCAGTCCACGCGCGCGAAGGGGCCGTTCGTCGAGGTGAACTGCGCGGCGATCCCGTCGGAGCTGATCGAGAGCGAGTTGTTCGGACACATGAAGGGTTCGTTCACGGGCGCGGTGCAGGACCGTCCGGGCAAGTTCGAGCAGGCTGATGGCGGCACGTTGTTCCTCGACGAGATCGGCGACATGTCGCTGGCCGCGCAGGCCAAGGCGCTGCGTGTGTTGCAGGAGGGCGAGGTCACGCGCATCGGCGGGCAGAAGACCCGCAAGGTGGATGTGCGCGTGATCGCGGCGACGAACAAGCGGCTGGAGGAAGAGATCGCCGCCGGTCGGTTCCGTGAGGACCTCTTCTATCGACTCAACGTCGTGCCGATCGTGGTGCCCGCGCTGCGCGAGCGTCGCGAGGACATTCCCATGTTGGTGCAGCACTTCATCCAGCGCCTCGCGACCGAAGGCGGGATGGGCGCAAAATCCATGGATCCCGTGGCGCTCGAGCGGCTCGCGTCGCTGGACTGGCCCGGCAACGTGCGCGAGCTGCGCAACACCGTCGAGCGCCTGCTCATCCTCGCCACCGGGCCGCGCGTGCAGCTCGCCGACGTGGAGCGGCTCGTGGGCGCGCGCAGTGGCGACACGGCGGCCACGGGCGGATTCGGACACCTCGAGCAGTACACCACGTACGAGGAGTTCAAACTCGCCAGCGAACGGGCCTTCCTGCTGGTGAAGCTGCGCCAGTTCGACTGGAACGTCGCCGAGACGGCGCGGGCGCTCGATATGCCGCGGTCGAATCTCTACAAGAAGATCGAACGTCATGGATTGACGCGCGAAGCGACGTGATGCCGCGCGCGGCAGGGCGAGGCCCTGCATCCGCACTGAGGGAACACCACGAGGAGCCGCGATGAGCGACCGCGATTGGGACGCCGAGCTGAAGAAGATCGACAAACAGATGGAGAAGGTGTCGGACGAGGCGATGTTCCCCACCAAGGGCGCCGCGACACCGCAGCAGAAGGCTACGATCCAGGGCGTGCAGGCCACGACCTCGACGTTCGGCGTGTTCGCGCGGCTCTCGCTCGCCGTCGCGCTCGGCGTGGGCCTCATCTTCTGGCCCTATTCGGCGCGCTGCGGGCTGGGACTCGCGGCGTATCTCGCGTCGGTGAGTGCGCTCGTCGTGAGCGGCGTGTGGTCGTCCATCTGGACGTTCCGCCACCGTGCGGCGAAGGCGCACACGCTGTCGTTGTTGATCGTGTTGTGGGGATTGGTGCTGGCGTCGATCGAAGTGCTGCCGCGCACGGGGTACGCGATCCCGACCGCGGACCACCCCGCGACCTGGGGCTGCGCGGAGTAGTCCTCCGCGGTCCACCATCCGCTATCCGCCGTCCACTATCTTTCGATTCATGACCACTTTCAAGAACTTCATCGCCGGCGAGTGGGTCGCGCCCTCGACCGGTGCCTATTTCGACAATGTGAATCCGGCGGACACCACGGACCTCGTGGGCCGCTTCCCCAAGTCCGGCGCGGCCGACGTGGCCAAGGCCGTGGAGTCCGCCAAGCGCGGCTTCGAGCGCTGGAAGCGGACGCCGGCGCCGGCGCGCGGCGACGTGCTGCGCCGCGTCGGCGACATCCTGATGTCGCGCAAGGAAGAACTCGCGAACCTCATGACCCGCGAGATGGGCAAGCCCTTGGCTGAGACCCGCGGCGATGTGCAGGAAGGCATCGACACGGCGTACTACGCGGCCACCGAGGGCCGTCGCCTGTTCGGTCACACGGTCCCGAGCGAACTGCGCGCCAAGTGGGCGATGAGCTTCCGGCGGCCGATCGGTGTGGCCGGCATCATCACGCCGTTCAACTTCCCGCTCGCGATCCCCACGTGGAAGATGTTCCCCGCGCTCGTCTGCGGGAACGCCTGCGTGTTCAAGCCGGCCGAGGATGTGCCGCACACCGGGCATGTGTTCGTGGAGATCCTGCTCGAGGCCGGGCTCCCGCCCGAGGTGATCCAGCTCATCCATGGTGACGGCGAGGTGGGCGCGGCGATCGTGAACCACCCGGACGTGCCGCTCGTGTCGTTCACCGGCTCCACCGAGACAGGCAGCAAGGTGGGTGAGACCTGCGGCCGCATGCACAAGCGCCTCTCGCTCGAGATGGGCGGCAAGAACGCGCAGACGGTGCTCGACGACGCCAACCTCGAACTCGCGCTCGACGGCGTGCTCTGGGGCGCGTTCGGCACCACGGGACAGCGTTGCACGGCCACGAGCCGCTTGATCGTGCAGGACGGCGTGCACGATGTGTTCGTGGCCAGGCTCATCGAGCGCGCGAAGGCACTCAAGCTGGGCGATGGGCGCAAGGCCGGCACGGACGTGGGTCCGGTGATCCACGCCGATTCGATTGCGAAGATCGAGCGCTACGTCGAGATCGGTCTCTCCGAGGGCGCCGAGTTGGCGCTCGGCGGCCAGCGTGCGCACGGGTCAGGCTTGGAGAAGGGCTTCTTCTTCCAGCCGACGATCTTCACCGGTGTGAAGGCGGGCATGCGCATCGAGCAGGAGGAGATTTTCGGCCCGGTGCTCTCGGTGATCCGCGTGAAGGACGCCGACGAGGCGTTCCGCGTGAACAACGGCGTGAAGTACGGACTTTCGAGTTCGGTCTACACGCAGGACGTGAACATCGCGTTCCGCGCGCTCAACGAACTCGATAACGGCATCACGTACATCAACGCCCCGACCATCGGCGCCGAGGCGCACTTGCCGTTCGGCGGCGTGAAGCAGACCGGGAACGGGCATCGCGAGGGCGGCTGGGAGGTCTACGAGTTCTACTCGGAGACGAAGGTGGGGTACCTCGATTACTCGGGGACGCTCCCGCGCGCGCAGATCGATAACTATTGATGGTGGATGGGGGACGGGGGACGGTAGACGGGCGGGGGCGGCTTCCGGGCTGGCCCCCGCTCGTTTTTCTGCCCCTCCACCATCTCCCCTCTGCCTTCTTCCGACTTTCCCGTGTATATCCATGGTATGGAGCCTGAGACCCACCCTCCCGCCGCCGACGGTCCTGGGGCGCCCGACGTGGCGGATGACGCAGCGGCCCGGCCGGTCGTGTCGCGGTCGGCTCGCGTGCTGCACACCACGTGGGAGTGGGCCAAGACCGTCTCGCTCGCCATCCTGCTCTTCGTCTTCTCGCGGTCGTTCCTGATCGAGCCGTTCAAGATCCCGAGCGGCTCCATGGAAGGCACGCTGCTGGTCGGCGACTTCCTGCTGGTGAACAAGCTCTTGTACGGGGCCGAAGTCCCGTTCTTCAAGAAGAAGATGCCCGCGTTGCGCGAGCCTCAGCTCGGTGACGTGGTCGTGTTCCAGTGGCCCGAGGACCTCACCAAGAACTTCGTGAAACGCTTGGTCGGCATGCCCGGTGACACGATCGAGATGCGCGAGGGGACGCTCATCCGGAACCGGTCCGAGCAGCGCGAGCTGTATGCGTCACATCGTGAGATCGACTTCGATCCTGCCACCGACGACTTCCGCTGGCAGCGGGATTTCCTCGCGCCCGGGGTCGATCCGCGGCGTTATCATCCGTCTCGCAACAATTGGGGTCCACTGATCGTCCCACCTGAGCATTACTTCATGCTCGGCGACAATCGGGACAACTCGTTGGACAGCCGGTACTGGGGGTTCGTGTCCGACTCCCTCGTGCGCGGCAGCCCGATCCTCGTCTACTACAGCTATGCCCCGGACAGCGGTACGACTTTCGACTGGTTGACGCGTGTCCGGTGGCAGCGGCTGGGGGAACTGATCCGCTGAGCAGGCCCGGGGGGAGCTTCCCTCCCCACAGGGTCCGCTGCACATTCCGCCAAGGGTCGGCAGTCACGACCATCGGAGAGGGCACGTGAGACGAGTGGCCGGAGTACCGCACAAGCGTCACCCGGGCGACGAAGGATCGCTCGATCAGTACCTGCGGGACATCAGCGTCTTTCCGCTGATCTCGCGCGAGGAGGAGGTGCGCCTCGCGGAACGCATCCGAGAGAACGACCAGGAAGCGCTCGACACACTCGTGCGCTCCAACCTGCGCTTCGTCGTCTCGGTCGCGAAGAAGTACCAGAATCAGGGCGTGTCGCTCTCCGACCTGATCAACGAGGGCAACCTCGGCCTGATCCGCGCGGCCCACAAGTTCGACGAGACCAAAGGCATCAAGTTCATCTCGTACGCGGTGTGGTGGATCCGCCAGGCGATCCTCCAGGCCCTCGCCGAGCAGAGCCGCATCGTGCGTGTGCCGCTCAACCGCGCGGGGACCATCCACCGAATCGGCAAACGCGCCAACGCCCTGCTGCAGGAACTCGGGCGCGAGGCCACCCACGCGGAGATCGCGGAGGGGATGGAGATCACGGAGGAAGAGGTGGCGAAGTCGATGTCGATCTCGCAGACCCACCTCTCACTCGATGCGCCGATGACGCCGGGCGAGGACAATCGCCTGCTCGACTATCTGCCGGACACACAGAGCGCGACGCCCGACGAGGAGACGATCGAAAAGGCGCTGGTGGAGTCGGTGCATGAAGCGCTGGCGGGACTCAAGGAGCGTGAATCCAAGATCCTGAGCCTGTACTTCGGCCTCGACGGCTCCGACCCGATGACGCTGGAGCAGATCGGCGCGGTGCTGAACATCACCCGCGAGCGCGTGCGCCAGATCAAGGAGAAGGCCCTCTCCCGCCTGCGCCACGTAAGCCGCGCCCGCGCCCTCGAGAGTTATTTGGGGTAGATGGTGGCGGGTGGATGGCAGATGGCGGACAGTGG
>JADYYN010000132.1 GCA_020853635.1 Gemmatimonadaceae bacterium | reverse complement strand
GACGAGGGCATGCTCTTCAAGATGCTCAAGCGCCGGGAGAACCTCGGGTCGACGGGTATCGGACGCGGCATCGCGATCCCGCATTGCCGTTCCCTCGTCGTCAACAAGCTCCGCGTCGCCTACGGGCGCAAGAAGGCCGGGGTCGACTTCAAGGCGATCGACGACAAGCCGGTGCAGTTCTTCTTCCTCATCGTCGCACCGCCGCTCGAGGTGAGCAATCAGTATCTCCCCGTGCTCGGAAAGATCGCGCAGTTCTCCAAGGAGAGCGATGTGCCGGCGCGGATGCTCGAACTGACGGAGTCTGGACAGTTCATGAAGCTACTGGAAGAGAAGGGCGTCTGATCCGCTGGCGGCACCTCCTGACGGCACTCGCGCTGCTGATCCCGGGCAGCGCTGACGCACAGGATTCCGCCCCACCGCCGAGGGAACGCGAGCGGACTTCGTTCGTCTTCTTCGCGCCCAATCAGCTCGGGCTGCTCATCCCGCTCGGCGACCGCTGGTTGCTGCGCCCCGACCTTCGGGGCAACTCCTCGTACACCGAACGCGATCTCGATTTCGCTTTTCACGAATTCGGCATCTCGCTGCTCCGCCGCAACGCACCCGCCGAGCGCGGGGGGACGTATGGCGCGGCGCGCTACAGCCTCGCGGCCGCCAACGGGAACGTGCTCAACGACGAGCTCTACACGATTCATACCGTCTCCCTCGCGATCGGCGGCCACGCGCAGGTGATCGACTGGCTCGGCGTGTTCGGCGAAGCGGGGCCGTTCTTCAACTACCATCAGGACGACCGGGCGATCGGCGGCGGGACGCGGATCATCAACCAGGCGGGCCTTGCTACGAGCTTGGGCGTCACGCTCCGGCGGCCGTCGAAGACACCAACCGCTTCTTCGCGTGTGAAGCGCCAATCGATGGACGACGAACGGCCGTCGTGGAACTTTGGCGGCTATCTCGTAAACGACGGCTTCGAGAGTATCGAAGGCGCCGGCCTGCTGATCCCGCTGTCGAAGCGCTGGTTGGTTCGTCCGGACGTCGGCGTGCGCACCCTCAGCTTCCGTCCCGGAGACGACGACGTGCAAGGCGCGATCGGCCTCAGCCTGCTACGCCGCACGGAGCCATCAGAACACGGCTGGCTGTACTCCGCGTGGCGTCACAGCGTGACGTATCGACGCCTGCGCTCGAGCATCGCGGAGATCGGACAGATCACCAGCCTCGCGGTGGGAGCACACATCCGACTGACTGACCGCCTCTCTGCGTTCGGCGAAGCGGGGCCGTATCTGAGGTTCCGGGGCCGCGAGACGATCACGGGGACCGACAAGCGGCTGAGCACCGGCTTCACGCACGGGATCGGTCTGAGTTACGCGTGGGCGGACCGTACTCCCTAGTGCGTCGGCAGGTACCACTGCTTGTCACCACAGAGGGCACAGAGGGCACAGAGGGCACAGAGGGCACAGAGGGCACAGAGAACGGCAACGGCCTTCAACACAGGGACACAGGGGACACAGGGGTCGCAGGGTGCGCGCGGGACACATGAACCCAGCCTCGACAATGCCGTTGCAGCTCCCCCAAGAAGTGGCAGTGGCAGTGGCAGTTGCAGTAGCCGTTCCCCTGCAGTCCCCTGTGCCCCCTGTGCCCCTGTGGTATCAGTTGCAGTACTCCGCAGTTCTCTGTGCCCTCAGTGCCCTCTGTGGTAACCGCAGTTCGAGTCTCAGGACACGTGATCCACCCGCACCCGCTCCACCTCCCCCCCGAGCTTCCACCGCACCCGCAGCACCTGCATCACCGCCGCCGCCGCGAGCCCGGCAGTCAGCCCCCACCAGAGCCCCGGCGCTCCCCCATCAAAGCGGAACGCGATCAACGCGCCGAGCGGGATCCCCACCGCCCAGAAACTCAGCATATGCAGGATCATCGCGACGCGAGTGTCCCCTGCCCCTCGCAGGATCGACGTCGAGATCACCTGCGTCCCATCGAACACCTGGAACACCGCCGCGATCGGGATCAGCGTCATCGCCATGAGCCTGGTATCGGGGTCCCTTGTGTAGAGGTTCGCGAGCGCATCGGGGAAGAACCAGAAGCCGATGGCCATCAGCGCCATGAACCCCACTCCCACCGCCAACGCCGCCACCGCATCGCGGCGCGACTCGGCGATGTCACCGGCACCCACAGCGTGCCCCACCATCACGGCGGCCGCACCGGCCACACCCATCGGCACCATGAACGTGAGTGACGCCAAGCTCAACGCGATCTCGTGCCCGGCCAACGTCGTCGTGCCCATCCAGCCGGTCATGACGGTCACCAACCCGAACGCATTGGCCTCGGCGAAGAACTGCAGCCCCACCGGGAGCCCAAGCGCCAGCATGCGACCGAGCGGCCGCAGTTGATTCGACTCCGGGTGCCACGGCACGAGCCGCGGCTTGATCAGGCGCCACGACAACGCGACAAGGACGATGGCCATCACCCACCGCGCCAGCGACGTCCCCTGCGCTGAGCCCACCACACCACCCGGCGCGAACCCCAGATTGCCGTAGATCAGCACCCAGTTGAACGCAACGTTCGCGAGATTGCCCACGATCACCGCGATCATCACCGGGCGGATCGTCGTGAACGCCTGCAGCACCTGCCGCATCAGATTGAAGGCGAAGAACGGGATCATGCCGGGGATGCTCCACAGCACGTAGCCCACGGCGAGCGGAGTCACCTCGGCGGGCTGGCGCAACACGCCGAGCACGGGCCCCGCCGCCAGGAAGGTCAGCGACACCAGCACGCTCACCAGCAACGAGAGCCACACGCCGCGCTGCACGCCGCGCGAGATCGCCACCTCGTCCTTGGCACCCACACCCTGCGCGATCACCGGATCGAGTGCCATCAGCACCCCGATCCCGATGATGGCGGTCACATAGAAGTAGAAGTTGCCGAGGGCACCCGCGGCGAGGTCCGCGGCGGACACGCGCCCGAGCATGATCGCGTCGATCACGCCCATCACATGCATGCCGACGTTCACGAGCACGATCGGCGCCGCGAGCTGCGCCATCTCGCGCAGCTCGGCCGTGGTCGGTCGGAGCTGCGCGAACCCGCTCACGCTACTCCCACTCGATCGTCGCCGGCGGCTTGGAGCTCACGTCGTACACCACGCGATTGATCCCCTTCACCTCGTTGATGATGCGGTTGGAGATCCGCGCCATCACATCCTGCGGGAAGTTGAACCAGTCGGCGGTCATGCCGTCGGTGCTCGTCACGGCGCGCAGCGCGATCACATGTTCGTATGTGCGACCATCGCCCATCACGCCCACCGAACGGATCGGCAGGAACACGGCGAACGCCTGCCAGATGTCGTTGTACAAGCCGGCCGCGCGGATCTCCTCGAGATAGATCGCATCGGCCCGACGCAGCGTCTCGACGTTCACCGGATCCACCGCGCCGAGCACGCGGATCGCGAGCCCAGGCCCAGGGAACGGATGCCGCCCCACCATCTCCTCGGGCAGACCGAGTTCGCGTCCGACGTTGCGCACCTCGTCCTTGAACAGCTCACGCAGCGGCTCGATCAACTTGAACTTCATGTCGGGCTTGAGCCCGCCCACGTTGTGATGCGTCTTGATCACCGCGCTCGGACCGCCCTTCGCGCTCACCGACTCGATCACGTCGGGGTACAGCGTGCCCTGCACGAGGAACTTCGCATCCTTGCCGGCGTCCGCCGACGCGTCCTCGAACACGTCGATGAACGTGTGGCCGATCGCCTTGCGCTTCTTCTCCGGGTCGTCGAGGTCCTTGAGCGCGCCGAGGAACCGATCCTCCGCGCGCACGGTGATCAACTTGATCCCCAGGTGCTGGCCCATCGTGCGCTCCACCTGCTCGCGCTCGTGGAGTCGCAGCAGGCCGGTATCGACGAAGATGCAGGTGAGCTGGTCGCCGATCGCCTTGTGCACCAGCGCCGCCGCCACCGACGAGTCCACGCCGCCGGAGAGTCCGCAGATCACCTGCGCGTCACCCACCAACTCGCGAATGCGCGCGACTTCCTGCTCGATGAAATGGCCCGGCGTCCAGTCCGGCGTGCAGCCCGCGATGCCGAACAGGAAGTTCTGGATGATCTCCGCACCACGCACAGTGTGCATCACTTCGGCGTGGAACTGGATCGCGTGGATGGGCTTGGTCTTGTGCCGGAACCCGACCACCGGATTGCCGTCGCTCGACGCCGTGAGCACGTAACCCGCAGGCACACTGTCCACATGATCACCGTGGCTCATCCACACCTGCGTGCGTTCACCAGACGAGAACCCGGCGAAGAGCCCCGCGGTCTCCTTCACCTCCATCTCGGCGCGCCCGTACTCGCGGCGTCCCCCGCCCTTCACGGCGGCACCGGCGTGATGCGCGATCCACTGCATCCCATAACACACGCCGAGCACCGGCGCGACGTCGAGGATGGCCGGGTCGAACGTCGGCGCGCCCTCGTCCGTCACCGAGCTCGGCCCGCCTGAGAGGATGATGCCCGTGGGCTTCCACTCGCGGATCCACTCGAGCGAACGCGTCGGCGGATGGATCTCCGAGAAGACACGCGCCTCGCGCACCCGGCGCGCGATGAGCTGGGTGAACTGCGATCCACAGTCGAGGATCAGGATCCGCGAGCCGCCGTGCGCATTCGTCACGTCTTCCACTCCGTGCCGTCGAGCTTGATGAACTCGACCTGCTTCGTATCGAGGTCCAGGATCGCGCCGCTCGGCGCGCCGTACAGCCAGCCGCAGGCCTCGCCCGGATTCACGATCAGGGTATCGCCGCGGGTCTTCATCTCCTGCAAATGCGTGTGGCCGTGGATCACGATGCTATGCGCGAGCACCGAGCGTTCGACCACATCACCGATGTCATGCACGATCAGGATCTTCTTCTCGAGCAGCGAGATCGAATGCGGCGACTCG
Source organism: Gemmatimonadaceae bacterium (assembly GCA_020853635.1). GTDB lineage: Bacteria > Gemmatimonadota > Gemmatimonadetes > Gemmatimonadales > Gemmatimonadaceae > Pseudogemmatithrix. The sequence goes on along the minus strand of JADYYN010000132.1, from coordinate 16,320 downwards.
AACAGCTCCATGCCCATGCCCTGCTCGGCGAACGAACGCAGTCCTTCGGGGTCGCCGTCGTTCCGGCCGAACACGCCGGCCATCGTCATGCCGAGGTCCTGGAACGGCTTGAGCGAGAACGGCGCGCAGTAGTCACCGGCGTGGAACACGAAGTTCACGTCGCGGGCGAGCATCTCCTTCAACAACGCCGCGACCGCAGGCACACGGTCGTGGGTATCCGCCAGCAGTCCCACGCGCATCAGGCGTTCCTCCAAAGCGGGGTCGCGGCTTCGAGCCGCACGAGATCCTCATAGGTCTCACGTTCCGTCACCACTGCCCAGCGCGCCCCATCCACCATCACCTCGCTCACGCGCGGCCGGGCGTTGTAATGCGAACTCATCACGTAACCGTACGCGCCCGCGGTGTGGACCGCCAGCACATCGCCGGGGTGCACATCCGGCATCTCACGGTCGAGCGCGAGGAAGTCACCGGTCTCGCAGACCGGCCCCACGACATCCGCGACGATACGGCCGCTGCGTGGCGCAACGGCGTCTATCTTGTGATATGCGTCGTAGTGCGACGGCCGCAGCAACTCGGTCATGCCGGCATCGCAGATGAGATACGTCTTCTCGCCACTCGCCTTGCGATACAACACGCGGGTGAGCAACACGCCGGACGCCGCGACGAAGAATCGCCCCGGCTCCACGAGCAGTTCGGCGCCCAGCGCGTTCGCCGCCGCCGTGACGATCGCGCCGTACGCGTTAAGGTCAGGCTCCGACTCATCATCGTAGGGCACCGGCAATCCACCGCCCGAGTCGAGATAACGAATGGGCGCGCCGAGTGTGCGCAGCTTGAGCGAGAGTTCCACCAGTCGCGCGGTGCCCGCGCGGTAGGCTTCGAACGAGTGCAGTTGCGAACCCACGTGCATGTCGAGCGCCGCGAGCGTGATGTGCGGCAGGCCGATCGCCACCTTCCCCACCGCCTCTGCTTCGCCGATCGGGATGCCGAACTTGTGGCCCTTCTCGCCGGTCGCGATGTACGCGTGCGCGTTCTGCACATCGACTTCGGGGTTGATGCGCATGCCGACCGTCGCCGTGCGTCCGAGTTCGCCCGCGAGCTGCGAGATCATGCGCAGCTCGGCTTCGGACTCCACGTTGATCAGCTTCACACCGGCGAGGATCGCCTCGCGCAGCTCATGCGCTTGCTTCCCCACCCCGCCGAAGAGAATGTCTTCGCCCTTGAAGCCCGCGCGCAGCGCACGGAACAGTTCACCACCCGAGACCACATCCACGCCCGAGCCCGCCGTGCGCAGCACCTCGAGGATGCCGCGGCAGGAGTTCGCCTTGAGCGAGTAGTGCACGCGGTGCGGCGCGGCCTTGAGCGAGGCGGTCAACCGCGTGTCGCGGTCGCGGATCACCCCGGCCGAGTACACGTACGTCGGGGTGCCCGCCGCACGGGCGAGCACCTCGGCGTTCACGCCTTCGCAGTAGAGGACGCCGTCCCGGCGGGTGAAGCCCTGCATCAATAGGCCTTCGCCCAGATCACTTCATGCTTCGCCGGCTCACCCGTGATGAGGCAGGTCTTGGGCGCCTCCGCAGAGCGGAACTCCGGGTCGGGCATGCAGCGGATGGTGGCCTTGGTCTCTTCCTTCACCTTGGCTTCCACCGCCGGATCGCCGTTCCACCCGGCGTACACGAATCCGCCCGGTCCGTCCATGATCTCCTTGAACTGCGCATACGACGTCACGCTGCGGTGCGAGTTCGCCTCGCGACGAGCGCGCGCGGCGGCGAGCAGGTCGTTCTGGATGGTCTCGAGCACCTTTGCGACGGTCTCCGGCAGTCCGGCCATCGGCAACGCGGCCTTGGCGCGCGTGTCGCGACGCGCTGAGAACACCGAACCCTTCTCCAGGTCCTTCGGGCCGATCTCGAGACGCAGCGGGACGCCACGCAGCTCCCACTCGTAGTACTTGGCACCGGGCTTCACACCGTCGCGGTCATCGACCTTCACGCGCAGGCGATCGGTCGCGCCGCGACCGGTCCACGCGGCGAGCTCCGCCTTGGTCTTGTGTGCAGCTTCGACGACGCGCGAGCGCTCTTCGTCGGTCTTGTAGATCGGGACGATCACCACTTCGATGGGCGCCAGACGCGGCGGCGTCACCAAGCCGTTGTCGTCCGAGTGCGTCATCACGAGTCCGCCCACCATGCGCGTCGAGACACCCCACGACGTGTTCCACGCGTGTGCCGTCTCGCCGTTCTCCGCTTGGAACGTGAGATCGAACGCCTTGGCGAAGTTCTGCCCCAGGTTGTGCGAGGTGCCCGCCTGCAGCGCCTTGTTGTCCTGCATCATCGCTTCGCAGGAGTAGGTGCGCAGCGCACCCGCGAACTTCTCGCTCTCGGTCTTCTGGCCCGTGATCACGGGCATCGCGATCCAGTTCTCCATGAAGTCGCGGTACACGCCGAGCATCTGCCGCGCCTCGGCCTCGGCCTCGTCGTGCGTGGCGTGCGCGGTGTGCCCTTCCTGCCACAAGAACTCGAGCGTGCGCAGGAACAACCGCGTGCGCATCTCCCAGCGGACGACGTTCGCCCACTGGTTGATGAGGATCGGCAGGTCGCGGTAGCTCTGCGTCCACTTCGCGAACATGTGGTAGATGATCGTCTCCGACGTCGGTCGGACGATCAGCGGCTCCTCGAGCTGCTTGCCACCGCCGTGCGTGACGACCGCCACCTCGGGCGCGAAGCCTTCGACGTGGTTCGCTTCCTTCTGCAGGAAGCTCTGCGGGATGAACAGCGGGAAGTACGCGTTCTGGTGCCCGGTCTCCTTGAACTTGTCATCGAGGGCGCGCTGCATGCGCTCCCAGATGCCATAGCCGTTGGGACGGATCACCATCGAGCCCTTCACGGGCGAATAGTCCGCGAGCTCGGCGCGGAGCACGAGTTCGTTGTACCAGGCGCTGAAGTCTTCAGCGCGGGTGGTCAGCTTCTTGTCGTCAGCCATTGGTCCCGCTGGAGAGTCGTGCGTCGTGCCGCTGCTGGTGCAGCCAATCCCGAAGTCCCTGCATGGCGGTCGCCTCACCTGCGAGCGCGGCCGCGGTATCCATCGCGAATGTCGAAGCGCCCTTCATGGAGCCGAGCAGGCTGACTGCTTCGGTCGCCCCATCTTCGCGGAAATACATCGCCGCCGTCACGCCGGCTTTCTTCGCGCCGTCCACCTGATTGCGCGTGGCCTGGCCCATGTAGCGCTCGGCGTTGAGGCCGTGCGCCACGCTGAATCCAGCGTTGCGCAGTGCGGTGACGAGCTTGAGCGCGTTGGTGAATCCCACGGCGGCCGCTCCGTTGCCGGCGACGAGCTGCAGATCTACCGCATCTTCGCTCGCGGCGGGAAACAGCCCACGGTCAGCGAGCAGCTCACCGAGCACCACGTCACCCATGCCGAAGCCGAGCGCGGGAAGGTCCGTTCCGCCGAGCGCCTTGAGCAGATTGTCGTAGCGTCCACCGCCGCAGATGGCGCGGAGTTCGCCCTTGGCGTCGAACAGCTCGAATACGATGCCGGTGTAGTACGCGAGACCGCGGACGATCGAGAGATCGAGGTCGACCCAGCCGCCGAATCCCAACGCGTCGAGATGCGCGCGGTACTGCGCGAAGCGCGCGATGTGCTCGGCCGCTGCGGGCGCGGAGCCGAACTCTGCCTGCAGCGCCTCGAACGTGACACCGCTCGCGAGCGAGAGCACGCGTTCCACGAGTGCCGGCGAGAGCCCGGCGTCGCTCAACTTGCCCGCCGACACCTCGCGCGGCTGCCGCGCGATCTTGTCGACCACGGTGTAGACCGCAGGCACCTGTGTCTCGGTCACACCGATGGTGAGCAGAATGCCATTGAGCAATCGCCGATCACTCACCCGCGCGCGCACGTCCGCACTCGTGAGCCCGAGCTCCTTCATGATCTCGAGCGCCACACAGAGCAGTTCCGCATCCGCCAACTCGCTCTGCTCGCCGACGATGTCGACGTTCAGCTGATAGTGCTCCCGCAGCCGCCCGCGCTGCGCCCGCTCGTAGCGGAACAGCTGCGGGATGGAGAACCACTTCACCGGTTTGCGCAGCGCATTCGCGCGCGCACCCACCATGCGCGCGAACGTGGGCGTCATCTCCGGCCGCAGCGCGACCTCGCGGCCGCCCTTGTCGACGAAGTTGTAGAGCTGGCCGACGATCTCGTCGCCGCTCTTCTTGGTGTACAGATCGAGCGGCTCCAGCGGCGGCCCATCGTACTCGACGAAGGCGTACTTGCGCGCTACGGCCCGCCAGGCGCGGAAGATGTGCGCGCGGCGGGCCAGTTCGTCGGGATAGAAATCGCGGAATCCAGGCAGTGCTCCACTACTCATCCGGGCAATTTACCCGTTCGTTGGAGACACCTGCAACCGCGCCATCGCATCTCCCACCGTGTGGAACGACCCGGTCACCAAGACCGTGGCGCCTCGGGAAGGTGCCGCCGCCAGCGCCGCGTCAAAATCGCTGATCAGTTCAGCGGTCCATCCCCGTGAGGTCGCGTACTCCAGGGCCTCGCTCGCCACCCACGCGCGGCTGCTGGGCGCGGTCGGTGCGTCGGTCAGAATGAACCGGTCCACGGCCCCGGAGAGGGCACTCAGGATACCCCGCCAGTCCTTGTCGCCCAAGACGGCCACCAACGCCACTACCGGCCCCGCCGGCGCCACCGCGCGCAACGTCTCTGCCGTCACCCCGGCGCCGTCCGGGTTGTGCGCCACGTCGAAGATCCACGCCCCGTGGCGCGAGAACCGCCCAGGGAGCGTCAGGCCCTCGAGCGCCTTGGCCGCGGCACCAGCCTCCACCCTCAGATCCGGCGGTAGCGCGTCGATCATGGTGAGCGCGACCATGGCGTTCGACGCCTGATGCCGGCCCGGGAGTCCAGTGGTCACCGGGAGCCCGCGCCCGCCCCGCATCCACCGGAACGAGGTTCCACGCCCGGACACCGTCACGTCCGTCGCATGCCCCTCCTCCGCAACGATCCGCACCGGCGTCGCACCGCGGCGGGCGGCTTCCGTGGCCAGCAGCCGCCGGATGCCCTCGTCCCACTCACCGACCACCGCCGGAACGCCGGGCTTGTAGATGCCCGCCTTCTCCGGCGCGATGGCCTCGCGCGTGGTGCCGAGCCACTCCACGTGGTCGATCGCGATGCCGGTGACCCCGGCGACCATCGGCGTGAGCACGTTGGTCGCGTCCAGGCGGCCACCCAGCCCGGTCTCGATCACGGCAACGTCCACCTCAGCATCGGCGAACAGCTGGAAGGCCATCGCCGTCGTCGCCTCGAAGAACGTGGCGCCAAGGCGCTCCACGGTGGGCGTCCACTGGTCGAGGAACCCGACGATAGCCTCCTCGGCCACCGGCACGCCGTCGATCAAGAACCGCTCGCGGAAGTCCACGAGATGCGGCGAGGTGTACTTGGCGACCTTGAGGCCACGTGCACGCAACACGGCCTCGAGCGAGGCGCACACACTGCCCTTCCCGTTGGTCCCCGCCACGTGCAGCGTGCGCAGCCGACCATGGGGATTGCCGAGCGCATCGAGGAACCCCTCGACGCGCTCAAGACCCAACTTCCATTGTCCCGTGGTGCGCGCGAACAGGAAGTCGAGCGCGGCGCGGTAGTCGCGGTGACTCAGCTGGACGCCCATCCGGTGGCGGCCGGCTTGCCACTCATGTGGCGCAGCAACTGGCCGACGGTGCGCTTGAGCTGGTGCCGATGCACCACGCTGTCGACCATGCCGTGCGTGAGCAGGAACTCCGCGGTCTGGAAGCCTTCGGGCAGGTCTTGGCCCAGCGTCTGCTTGATCACGCGCGGGCCCGCGAAGCCGATCACCGCGCCGGGCTCGGCAAGAATCGCGTCACCGAGCATGGCGTAGCTGGCACTCACACCACCCGTCGTCGGGTTGGTGAGAATGGAGACATACGGGATGCGGCGTTCGGCGAGCTGCGAGAGCATGGCCGAAGTCTTGGCCATCTGCATGAGCGAGAGCACGCCTTCCTGCATGCGCGCGCCGCCCGAGCACGACAGCACGATCAGCGGCCACTTCTTCTCGAGCGAGCGCTGGCCGAGGCGCGCGATCTTCTCGCCCACCACGGAGCCCATGGAGCCGCCCATGAACGCGAAGTCCATGACGCCCAAGTTCACCGGCATCTGGTCCATCGTGCCGGAGAGCGTGAGGATGGCGTCGTGCTCGCCGGCGTTCTTGAGGGCCTTCTTGAGGCGGGCCGGGTACTCGTGGAACTCGAGCGGGTCCACCGACGTCAGCTCGACGTCCTTCTCGTCGAGCGAACCTTCATCGAGCAGCAACGCGCCGTACTCGTGCGCGCGAAAGCGCCGATGATAGTCGCAGCTCGGGCAGACGTTGTGGTTCCGGAGGAACTTCTCCCGGATGTCCGTATGTCCGCAAGCTTCGCACTTCTCCCACACGTCGGGTGGGATCTCGAGCCGCGCGGCGCGGGGCTCCCGGGGCTTCTTGTCTTTTCGGAACCAAGCCATGACCGAAAGGTGCGCATCGCCCAGAGCGACGGCAAGCGCCGGCGCTGAACTTCTCGCGGCCTAGCGCGGAACTTCCATACAGGGTGCCGCAAAGCGGCTGCACCACGTTCTTGCGTGCGCGAGTTTCGCGAGGTCGGTTGCGGGGTCCTCGAGCGGCACCATCATCGCGGCGATGGCCCGCAGTTCGTCGTTCGCCTGCTCCCACACCCGATGACGGAGCGTCGAATCCGCTGTCAGCGCCCCGACTTCGGTCAACATGTGCGCGCGAAGCCCCATGGCGCTCCGACCCTGCGGCAGATGCCGCCGCGCGGCGTATGCCGCCCGCAGCGCCGGGGCGTACTCGTTGAACCGGTGATGAATCTCGGATAGGCCGAGCGCGACGAAGTAGTCTTCGCCGTACCCCCGAGCCTCCGCCCAAAGCTCCATCGCCCGATCGCGGTCACGATCGAACATGGCGACGTTCGCTCGGTCAAGCGCCACGCGACCGAGCAACACGCGTAACCGGGGGTTCGCATCGGCGTGCTGCTGCGCGGCTTGTGCAACGGCGTCCATCGCCTCGTACGAACCGCCCCACCGCGGCTCCAGCAAGCCGATGACATCGTTCCAGATCAGGAAACTCTGCGGTTGCGCCGCCACCGCGTCGGTCACCGTCTGTCGGATCTCCATCGTATCACGGCCCGCGAGGCGCGAGATGTTGATGCGCAGATAGTGGGCGATCAAGTGCGTTGGTTCCAAGCGCAGTGCACTGTCCGCATAGGCACGACTCAACGCGGCGTGCTTCCGCATCTCGACGAGTCGCTCCGGCTTGACGTCTCGGATCGCCTTCCCCGTTCGCCACTCGTACGCGCGACCATAGTGGTAGTAGGCGAGTGCAGCGTACGGTTCAACACGTTGCGGCTGACTCACGACCCACCGCAGCAGTCCACCCTCGATCGCCGAGCTCCGGACGAAAAGTGATTCGTAGGCGTTGTAGAGCTGCATCTCATTCATGATGTCGGATTGCGTCGCTGCCCAGCGCGCCGCCAGCACCGCGCCCGCCGAGTCCACGTGGCCCGCTCGAATCCAACGCTGCAACGCGCGCCGATCCAATGTGTCGAGCGGTGACCCGTACGCGTCGGTGCCCGGGAGCGTGAGGTCCGACATCAGGGAATCGACAACGGCGACCTCCGCTGGATCGAGCACGCCCTTGCCGGGCTCCCACGAACCCACATCCACGCCCGGTGGGACGCCGCCGCGATCCTTTGGTGCTCCGCACCCGGAGAGATACGTCGCCAAGAGTACCACTTTCGCGAACGAGGCGCGCCACAAGCGGCGCCGGCGCGCGGACGGACTAGATGACAAGGCCATCGGCTTTTCCTCTCCCTTCGGCGCTGATGAGCACCAATATCCCCACCCCGATCCAGCACGACAACATGAACGACCCGCCGTAGCTGAAGAACGGCAGCGGGATACCCGTGATCGGCATCAGCCCAATGGTCATGCCGATGTTCACCAAGAGGTGGGTGAACCACGCCGCCGTGAGCCCGAAGGCCGCGAGCGACGCGAACGGATTCGACGAACGGGCCGCGATGCGTGTGGTGCGCAGCAGCAGCACGCAGAAGAGCCCCAGCGCCAGCGTCACGCCGAGGAAGCCCAACTCCTCGCCCACCACGGACCAGATGAAGTCGGTCTGCTGCGCCGGGAGGAACGCCAATCGCTTCTGCGAGCCGTCGGTGAACCCCTTGCCGAACAACCCACCCGACCCGATCGCCACCTGCGACTGGATCACGTGGTAGCCCGACGCCCGCGGGTCGGCCGAGGGATCGAGGAACACGAGGAGGCGCTTCTGTTGGTACGGGTTGAGCTTGTCCCAGAGCAACGGCGCGAGCACGCCCATCACGAGGTTCGCGCCCACGAGGGTCGCGCCCTCCACCCAGCCCGGCCACTTCCAGAGTACCAGCGCGAGGAAGAGCAGGACCCATGCGCCCCACACACCGGTGCTGAATGCGAGGATGAGACTGATCGCCGGACTCGCCGCCATGAGGAGCAGCGGCCAACTCACACCGCTCCAGTAGAGCATCGCGAAGAAGATGCCGATGAACACGATGCCGGTGCCCAAGTCCGGCTGCGCCATGATCAACAGCCACGGCACCAGCACGATCAACGTCGGACGCCACAAGCCGAACAACGACGTCGGGGCGACGCGTTGCGCGCTGAGCACGCGGGCGAGCATGAGCACCACCGCGATCTTCGCCAACTCCGACGGTTGGCCGAGGCGCACGCCACCGATCGCGAGCCAACTCTTGGTCGATGCCGCCGTGCCTGCGCCGGTCCCGATGAAGATCAACAGCAACAGCATGCACGTCGCGGCCAGGTACACCGGCAGTGATCCCCACTCGAGCAGCCGCACCGAGGTCCGCGAGATCCCGTACGCGACCCCGAGCCCGAGCAGCGCCCACACCAACTGCACGCGCCAGAGCCCCGCCACGAAGGTCGGCACGTCCGTTTGGCCCGCCGAGTACACCATGGCGACGCCGAACGTCGTCAGCGCGATCGCCAACAACGGCAGCGGCCAGTCCGACGGCACCCGATTCGACCGCATCAGCCGTCCAGCTCCGGCATCGACGTGACGGTGGCCTTGAGATACCGCTCCATGATCTTCGTCGCGATCCGCGCCGCACGCGAACCGTGGCCGCCGAACTCGAGCATCACCGCGACCACGATCTTCGGCTCACCGGCCGGCGCATATCCGACGAACCACGCGTGGTCGTTCACCAGGTCCTGCGCGTTCTGCGCGGTGCCCGTCTTGCCCGCCACCGCGATGCCCTGCAGCCGCGAGCCGGCCGCCGTGCCGCGTCCCACCACGTTCGTCAACGCGTTCTGGATACCCTCGAGCTGCTTGGGCGTGAGATTGAACAACTGTGTGCGCTCAGCCTGCCCGCGCACGATCTCCGGCTTGGCGGCATGGCCGTCCGTCGCCAACGCAGTGTAGAACCGCGCCATGTTCACCACGGTCTGCGAGTTCTCACCCTGCCCGATCGACAGGTTCAGCGTCACCGCGTTGCTCCATCCTTGCGGGCCGAAGAGCTTGTCGTAGTACTTCTTGGCCGGATCCTCTGGGAACAGCGGCCGGTTCTCCGCCGGCAGGTCGATGCCGCTGCGCTCGCGTGAGCCGAGTTGGATGCCACCCGCGACCAACTTCTGCAGGCCGATCTTGAGACCGAGCTGGTAGAAGTACACGTCGCAGGAATGTTCGATCGCGCCGGCGAGTGTCACATCGCCGTGCCCCTTCTTGTCCCAGCAACGGAAGTAGCGATTGCCGAACTGGTAGCCACCCGTACATGGGGTGGCCATGTGGTCATCGATGTCCACCAAGCCGTCCTGCATCGCGATGATCGCCGTCTGCAGCTTCCAGACCGACCCCGGTGGATACGTGCCCTTGATCGCCTTGTTGTACAGCGGTTTGCGTTTGTCGTCCTGCAGTTCATCCCAGTACGATCGCGGGATGCCCCCGATGAAGCGATTCGGATCGAACGTCGGTGCCGAGTGCAGCGCGAGGACTTCGCCTGACCGTGGCTCCATCGCCACGACGCCGCCGATCAACGAATCGCCGAAGATCTCCGCGACGAAGCGCTGCAGATCGAGGTCGATGTTGGTCCACAGCGGCGCGGGCGCCTCCGGCACGAGATCCTCGCGCGCATCCTCGCGCACCACGCGACCGCGCGAATCCACCTCGACGAAGCGCGTGCCCTCGCGCCCGCGCAGCCGCGACTCGTACTGCCGCTCGATGCCGTCCTTGCCCACCTGCTGACCCGGCTTGTAATCGACGTAGCGCTCCTGCCCCAACTCGGCGTCGCTGATCTCGCCCGTGTAGCCGACCAACGCAGAGACCGCCGGTCCGTCCGGGTAGAACCGCTTGGGTGACGACTGGATGATGAGGCCCGGGAACTCCACGCGCCGTTCTTCGAGCACGGAGACCAACTCGAACGGCGCGTCAGCGAACAGCACCGTGGGACGGATCGGATCACGACGGAACCGACGCACCGCCGCACCGATCTGCTCCGGACTCACCGGTACCAACGCGCCGATGCGCTTCATCACGGCGCGCAGCGAGTCCTCACTGCGCGAGGCGGCGTTCTTGGGCAACAGCGAGATCGAATAGCCGGGGAGATTCTCGGCGATGATCTGCTGATTGCGGTCGTAGATGATCCCGCGCGGCGCCGGCAGCGGCACTTCACGCAGCCGATTCTCCTCGGAGGCGAGCACGTAGCGCGCGTTCTGCAGCACCTGCGTGTTGAAGAACGCGCCGAGCAGGATCACGAACGTGCCGGCCAGCAGCGCGGAGGCGATCCGCGCGCGACGCTGCACCTCGTTCGGATGGAAACTCATGAGCGGCGCCGCTCGAGTGTCGGGCGCAACAACGTCATCACCAGCAAGCCGACCAGCGCGGTCGCCAGCGCTGCCAGCGGCGTCCACCAGAACATCTGCGTCACCAACGTCAGTCCGCTCAGCCGGCGTTCGGCGAGCAGGAACACCACGTCGTGGACGAGTTTCCCCACGAAGACGAAGACGGCATTGAGCGCGACGTTCTCTGCGAAGAACGCGGCCTTCAGCGACGAGGCACCGAACCCGACCACCGTCATCGCGAGGGCGCCGGCCCCGAACGCCTCCGGTGTCAACGCATCAGCGACGAGACCGAGCAGAAAGCCCACCAGCGCCGCCATCCCCGGCCGCACGCGCACCGCAACGAGCAGCACCGCGACCACAAGGAAGTCCACACCCGCGCGCCAATCGAGGATGGGCCGCAACGTGAAGTGCAGCCCCACAAGGCCGAGGAACATCATCGCCGTGAGCCAGGAGCGTCCGGAGGTCATTGCGGCACCTTCGTTGCGGCACTATCCACCACCGGCTTGGGCGTGATCGCCGCAAGCGAATCGCGCACCCGCTTGGTCGCCGCGGCGGTCACCGAATCACGCACGCGCCGCTGCAGACTGTCGCCGGCGTTCACCACACGCTTGCTCATCGCCTCCACCTGCGCCGACCACACACTCTCCACGCCTTCCGCGTTGCGATCCGGCCGCAGGATCATCACCGAGGTGATATCGCTCGGGCGCACGGCAGGGCGCACGATATACGTGCGCGCCCAACCGGCCGTGGAGCGGAGTTCCTCGATCACCGTGCCGATCAGGATGCCGCGCGGATAGATCCCGCCGAGCCCCGAACTCACCACCGGTGTCCCCGCCTTGAGCGACGAGCGGAACGGGACACCACGCAGCTCGAGCAACCAGCCTTCCACACCGGACGACTGATGCGCCGCGACGATCCCGAACGCGGTACCGTCGGCGCTCGTCGCACTCACACGGAAGTCCGGATGCGGCCACGTGATTGCGACACTGGTGCCTGCGTCGACTTGGTCGACCATGCCGACGAGGCCATCCGCAGTGACCACCGCACTCAGCCGCTCCACACCCGCGCGCGACCCTGCCGAGAGCACCAGCGTGCGGTCATCGCCCATGCCACGGTCACTCAGCGCCTCCGCCGGGATGAATCCCCAGCCGAGGTTCTTGCCGAGACCGAGCAACGCCCGCAGCCGTACATTCTCGGCCACCACTTCATCGAGTTGTTGTGAGCGACGGACGATCGTGTCGGCGACCCGCACGAGCGAGTCGTAGTCCACGAAGGCCCGACGACCGAGCGCGGCGCGTTGCTGCATCGCCGCAAGCGGCGCGACCACGGTGCCACGGATGACGGCGGCGGTGCGCTCGCGCGCGCCGTCCGGCAGGATCAGAAGTAGGAGCGCGACCGCAGCGCAGGCGATGGCGATCGCCGTGTCCGCTCGCGAATCCGTCCGGGCGCCGCGGGGCACGGGGTGCCTCCGCTCAGGTAGTGAGCACCGACCAGTACTTCGCCTCGTCGTCGAGGATGCGTCCCGTGCCGCGCACGACGCAGGTCAGCGGGTCCTCGTCGACGTGGATCGGCAGGCCGGTCTCTTGCGTGAGCAACACATCGAGCCCGCGGATGAGGGCACCACCACCGGTCATGACGATACCGCGATCGACGATGTCCGACGCGAGTTCCGGCGGCGTGATCTCGAGCGCGCGGCGCACGGCGTTCACGATCTGCTGGATCGGCTCCTGCACCGCTTCGCGGATCTCGGCCGAGTGAACGCGCACCGTCTTCGGGATGCCCGACACGAGATCGCGTCCCTTCACTTCCATCTCGCGCTCTTCACCCATCGGCGCCGCGGATCCGATCTGGATCTTGATCAACTCTGCCGTCGGCTCACCGATCAGCAGGTTGTAGCTCTTGCGCATGAACTGCACGATGCTCGCATCGAGTTCATCGCCGCCGGTTCGGATGGACGTGTCGGACACGATGCCCGAGAGCGCGATCACCGCGATCTCCGTCGTGCCACCGCCGATGTCGATCACCATGTTGCCGGTGGGCGTCTCGACCGGGAGTCCCACACCGATCGCGGCCGCCATCGGCTCGGCGACCATGAACACTTCCTTCGCGCCGGCGCCGAGTGCGGAGTCGCGCACCGCGCGGCGTTCCACCTCGGTGATGCCCGACGGCACACACACGATCACGCGCGGCTTCACGCGGAACATGTTGTCCTTGATGATCAACGTGAGGAAGTAGCGCAGCATCTTCTCGGTCACGTCGAAGTCGGCGATCACGCCGTCCTTCATCGGGCGCACGGCGATCACGCCGTCGGGAGTACGACCGAGCATGCGCTTCGCTTCGAGGCCGACACCCTTGATCTTCTTCGTGTCGCGATCGATCGCGACCACTGACGGCTCGTTGAGCACGATGCCCTGCCCCTTCACGTACACGAGCGTGTTCGCTGTTCCAAGGTCCACGGCGATCGCGTTCGCCGACAGGAAACCACCATTTTGGAAGAACGGCCAACGCATCGTGTATTTGCTCTCGCTCGTCTGGACTATCTAGACGGCTGAGGAAGCGCTCTCGCACCGGGGGACAAGGAGGAAGCTACCCGGGGGCGCAGAGAGGGACAAGCCAAAGCCAGACTTGGAGATGGGAGATGTGAGATGGGAGATGGGAGGGTGTGCAGAACCGCCCGTCTCACCCCACGAAAAAGGCGCGCCAGGCGGTCCCCGGCGCGCCTCTCCCCTCACCCCTCTCCCATCTGCTACTTCAGGAACTGCTCCGGCGCATGGTACTCCATCCCGAACGCCTCGGCGACGCCCTGGTAGGTCACCTTGCCGTCCACGACGTTGAGACCCTTCACCAGCGCGGGGTCCTCGCGGAGCGCCTGCTTCCAGCCCTTGTTCGCGAGCTTGAAGGCGTAGGGGAAGGTCGCGTTGGTCAGCGCCAGCGTCGAGGTGCGCGGCACACCGCCCGGCATGTTGGCCACACCGTAGTGGATGATCCCGTCCACCGTGTAGACCGGGTTCTCGTGGGTGGTCGCCTTGATCGTCTCCACGCAGCCGCCCTGGTCGATCGCCACGTCCACGATCACCGAGCCCGGACGCATGAGCTTGAGGTCTTCGCGGCGGATGAGCTTCGGCGCCTTGGCACCCGGCAGGAGCACGCCACCGACCACCAGGTCGGCCGTCGTGATCTGCTCGAGAATGTTGGCACGGTTGGAGTAGATCAGCTGCACGTTCGCCGGCATCACATCGCTGAGGTAGCGGAGGCGCGGGAGCGAGGTGTCGAGGATCGTCACCTTGGCGCCCAGACCAGCCGCCATCTTCGCCGCGTTCACACCCACGATGCCACCGCCGAGGATCACGACCTTGGCTGGCGGCACGCCCGGGACGCCGCCCAGGAGCACGCCACGACCGCCGTAGAGCTTCTCGAGGTACTTGGCACCCTCCTGCACGGCCATGCGGCCCGCGACGTCCGACATCGGGATCAACAGCGGCAGGTCGCGGTTGGTGAGCTCCACCGTCTCGTACGCGATGCAGGTCGCGCCCGAGTCCATGTGCGCCTTGGTGAGCTTCTCGTCCGCGGCGAAATGGAAGTACGTGAAGATCGTCTGCCCCTTCTTCATCCGCGGCCACTCCACCGCGATCGGCTCCTTCACCTTGATGATCATCTCGGCCTCCTTCCACACGGCGTCGGCCGTCGGGAGGATCTTGGCGCCGACCGCCGTATACTGCTCGTCCGAGAAACCCGAGCCTTCGCCCGCGCTCTGCTCGACGAACACCGTGTGACCAGCCGCGACCAGCGCCTCAGCGCCAGCGGGGACGAGCGAGACACGGTTCTCGTTCGTCTTGATCTCTTTCGGGATACCGATCTTCATGATTGGCAGATGTGAGATGGGAGATGTGAGAGGTGAGACAGAGACCGCTTATACAGGGCCGAGTCGCACCAAAGTCTGCAGTTCCACGCCATAGAAGTCTCGGCAGACCGTCGCGACGTCCTGCGATGTGATCGCGTCGACCTTCTTCAAGACCTCGTCCAACGGCCGGTACGGCTCGCGGTACAGCTCTACCGCCGCCGCCCGGTACATCCGGGACGAGACGCTCTCCATCGATAGCGTCATCTGCCCCTTCAACTGCTGCTTCCCCATCGCCAGTTCGGCGTCGGGGATGCCCTGGTGCACCAGCGATGCGAGTTCCTCGCTCACGGTCGCGACCGCTTCGTCCGCCCGTTCCGGGGCACAGCCCACGTAGATGCCCTGCGCCCCGGCACTCACATGATAGCTCTGGAACGAGTGCACGGAGTATGCCAGCCCCAACTCCTCGCGCACGCGCTGGAAGAGCCGTGAGCTCATCCCGCCGCCGAAGAGGGTGTTGACCAGCATCAACGGGTAGCGTCGCGGGTCACCGTGCGGCACAATCACGTTGCCGAACACCAGGTGCATCTGCTGGGTGTCGCGGTCCACCGCGAGGTCCTGCGGCGCCGCGGCACGCGGCGGAGGCACCCGCGGGACCGGCGCGGTCGCCGGGTCGCCTGCCGGGAGGTCACCCCACCCGGCCTCGAGCAACACCGCCACGAGCCGCTCGTGCGGCACGTTGCCTGCCGCCGCGAGGATCACGTTCCCCGGACGGTAGGCGCGGCTGTGCAACTCGCGCAGATCGCTCACCTCGAGCGCCCGCACCGTGTCCTCGGTGCCGAGGATCGAGTAGCCAAGCGGATGCTGGCCCCAGAGCGCGGCGTTGTGGAGTTCGAACACGACGTCATCCGGCGTGTCGTCCACCATCGCGATCTCTTCGAGCACCACACCCCGCTCGAGCTCCAGGTCCGACTGCCGCATCGCGGGGCGGAACATGAGGTCGAGGATCACATCCGCCGCCTGCGGCAGATGTTCGTCGAGCACGCGCGCCTGGAAGGCCGTGTGCTCGCGGCCGGTGTACGCGTCGAGCGAGCCACCCAGCGCTTCGAGCGCGAGCGCCAGTTCCTTCGCCGACCGCCGCTCCGAACCCTTGAAGACCATGTGCTCGAGCAGGTGGGACACCCCCATCTTCTCGCGCGGCTCGTGCATCGAAGCCGCACGCACCCAGGCCCCCAACGCAACAGACCGTACTCCCGGCATATGCTCCGAGAGTACGGTCAGTCCGTTCGGCAGGACGGTCCGCTGCACGCCGCGGTCAGACGACCCGGCGACGGCCACGGACGCGTCGGTCACTCGCGCGGGCGGCCTCCGCGGCCGCCACGACGCTCGCCACCACGGGGACGGTCCCCGCGCGGCCGATCGTCGCCGCCTTCACTGCCCGATCCACCTTCGCTGCCGCTCGACGCCGGAGCGTCGGGCATGCCTTCCGGCTTCGGCAGAAGCGCCTTCATCGACAGGCGCAGACGGCCACGCTCGTCGCGGTCGATGAGCTTCACCGTCACCTGCTCGCCCTTCTTCACCACGTCTTCCGG
>JADYYN010000131.1 GCA_020853635.1 Gemmatimonadaceae bacterium | reverse complement strand
TTCGAGCATGCGGTGCGCAACGACCTCAACATGGAAGTGCCGCGCGTGTTGTGCGTGCTGAATCCGGTGAAGGTGGTGCTCACGAACTACCCGGAAGGGCAGAGCGAGGAGTTGGTGGGGCAGAACTATCCGCACGACGTGCCCAAGACGGGCACGCGCGCGGTGCCGTTCTCGCGTGAGCTCTTCATCGACCGCGACGACTTCATGGAAGACCCGCCGAAGAAGTTCTTCCGGCTCTCGCCGGGGAACGAGGTGCGGCTGCGGTTCGGGTACATCATCAAGTGCGAAGCGGTCGTGAAGGACGCCGCGGGCAACATCACCGAGTTGCGCTGCACCTACGACCCCGAGACGCGCAGCGGCGGCGCGAACGCCGACCGCAAGGTGAAGGGCACCATCCACTGGGTCTCGGCGGCGCACGCGAAGACCTGTGAGGTGCGCTTGTATGATCGGTTGTTCTCGAACCCCGATCCCGACGACGTGCCCGAGGGGCAGGATTTCCTCGCGTCACTGAATCCGGAGTCGCTGGTGATCATCCGCGACGCGAAGATCGAGCCCAATGTGGCCGCTGACCCGGTGGGGTCGCGGTATCAGTTCGAGCGCACCGGCTACTTCATGAGCGACGAGGACTCGACGGCCGACAAGCTGGTGTTCAACCGCATCGTCGGACTGCGCGACAGTTGGGCGAAGGAAGTGAAGAAGGGCTGACTCCCGCCCTCACTCGGCGAGCGCGGCGCGGACGTACGCCACGATCGCGTTCGCGTGGCCATGGCCCAGCGCGTGCTCGCTCTTGAGTACCGCGACCACTTCCATGTGCGCCTTCTTTTCCAGCAACTTCGCCGTAAGGTCGACCCAGTGGCGCATGGGTTTGCCATAGGTCTTCTCGATGCTCGGGAAGTACGATTCGGGGCCCTTCAGTTTCTCGCCGGGCTTCGGGGCGGGGGGCAGGGGGATCTTCTTGGGCGCCATGTGCGTCGAGATGGGAGATGGGAGATTGGAGATGTGAGATGGGAGTAGGGCGCTCACAGCCGCGCCACTCATGTCGACTTACCGCGGTTCGAGCAGCAACCACTCCTGCGGCCCGCCGCGCCACTCCTGCACGGCCTCTACACAGCGACTCGGGGCGAGTCGCATCAACCAGGGCGACAACTCACGCGGGAAGTCCGCCAGCGTGCGCGCCTGAGTGGGGATCGCGTTCACGGCGTGTGTGGCGCCGAGGTGTGCGACCACCGCGTCGCGACAGCCGGGACGGATCACGTCGTGGGTCTCCACGAGCAGCGTCGCGCGACGGAGCCCGGGGATCCGCGTGAGATCGGTGAGTTCGATCTCCAGCCCTTCGACGTCGATCACCACGAGTGTGTCCTCGCCATCACCGAGTGCGGCGGCGAAGTTGCTCTGATCCGCCGCGCCGAGGATGGTCATGCGGTCCTGCAGGCCGTTGCGCGTCATGGTCGCGGCGATCACCGCACGGGCCTCGGCGGTGAGTTCGAACACGATGAGTTCGGCGCCCGGGATGCGACGGCCTAGTCCGGCGATGTAGAAGCCGTTGCCACCACCGATGTTGATGACGCGTTTCCACTTCCGCGTGCAGAGCGCGTCGATGGTGGGATGCAGCTCGCGCTCGTACGTCCCGAGGAGGTGCGGGAGGAACGGACGCGGCGCGAGCTTGAGTCCGGTGAAGGGGCCTGCGGCGACCGCGCCCTGTGCCCCGCGCCAGAGTGCGGCACGGAACGCGGTGTCGGCGGGATATGTGAGCGGACGCAGTCGCGCGCGCATCCCCTCGCCGAGGAGGGCGCGGTAGAGCGGGCGGAGCGTGCCGCGCAGCGTCGGCGCCTGCGACGCCGGATCCGGAGCGTCGGTCACTAGGGTTTGGAGCGATGCGTCTTGATCTCGATCACGCCCGCTTCATGTCCAGGGCCGCGGTACTGCACGGCGCGATTCTGATCGAGGTAGCGCATCTCGACGATGTCGGCCGATTTCACCTGCGTGAGGATCTCGAGATCGGGTTGGCGCTGGTCGTCGATGTAGAGGATCAAGCTCTGCTGACCGCCGCCGGCGCCGCCGACGTTTGATGAGGCCATGCGGCCCATGGGCGGATTGAGCCACTGCGGCCGCAGCATGCGGATCGCGTCGCGGGCGGTGACGATGGCGGCACCCGCTTCGACGATCTCCTCCTGCAGGAGCCGATTGCGGTCGCCGCGCTTCTTCTTCGCCTCCTGCGCGTCGCTGCTCACGGCGAACGTTGCGAGAACGAGCACTGCCAACATGAGCCGACCGATGAACCGCCGCATCTCCGCTCCTGCGCACAGCCCGCGGTCGCTCGCCGCGGGTCACGCAGGAGAAGATAGGACGCGACGGCGGCCGCGCCACTGACGCCAGCGCCGCCAGCTGAGTGCCAGGCCCGTCCACACGAGCAGCGCGCCGACGGCGGTGACGAGCGTCGCGACGAGTTGCCCGGTGACGCCGAACACTTCGCCGGTGTGGCCGAAGCGCACCCAGGCGCGGATCCGTCGGCTCAGGCTGAGGTCGGCGTAGCCGCTCGTGGCGAGTACCGCGCCGCTCGTGCGTGCGAAGGTCAGCGTGTAGCGTTGGTCGGGGCGATACGTATTTCCTTCGGCCACGGCGATCCGTAGCACGGAGTCGCGGTCGGCCGGGAGCGTGAGGGTGAGTTGTCGCCAGTCCGGGTGTGCGGCGATCGCGTGTGCGACGCTGCGGTCGAGGGGCGCGTCGTCGTGGCGTGGCGCGAGTTCGGGCGACGGTGGTGCTGACTCGGCGCGTTCCTCCGGCGAGCCGACGAAGCGGTCCAGCAGTCGCCCCGGCCACTGGTACGAGATGAACACGCCCGACGCGACGACGAGTGCGAGCGGGACCGCGGCGAGGAATCCGAAGCTGTGGTGCCAGTTGAAGTCGCGAGCTTTCCCCGTGGCGCTCAGGCGCGGCACGGTGGTGGCGACGAGCCGCTGCCTCGTCCACTGGCTCGGCCACCAGAGGTACAGGCCCGAGAGCACGAGGAACAGGAACGCGAGATTGGCCGCACCGGTCGCCGCGCGGAATCGCGTGCGCCACTCACTGCCGGTCGCGCCCACCCAACGATGCCAGCGACGCAGCGCCGAGAAGAAGGCCTGACCCTTCCCCGGTGGCGGGGCCTCGACGGTGGTGCCTCGCCATGGGTCGACGAGCAGCGCCGAGCGATCGCGTTCGCGGAATCGGATGGTCAGCGGCCGATCGGGCTCGGCGCGCATGACGACACTGGCGACATCAGCGCGGTCGATGGCCTGCCGAGCGAGCACGGAGTCGATCGGGAGTCGCGGGAGTCCTGGGGCCGGCGCGACGGCGGCCGTGCCGTCGATGGCGGCGATGGATTGGCGTTCGAATCCAAGGAGCACACCGGTGACGGACATGAGGAGGATGAGTGCGCTCGCGGCGACGCCAACGGCGAGGTGGACCCAGAAGAAGGCACTGCGGACTACGCTGCCGACAGTTCGCATCTTGTTTAGCAGTACGAGGTTAACTTTAGATGAGAATGGGTATCATTTATGACGATTGAGGTTATTGCAATTCCGACAAATTGTCTAGGGTATCCGGCCGAACCCGCGAATGGCTGTCGGATGACGTCCCAACACCGCGCAACTCCTTTCGTCCCAGCGTTGACCACATCCGCTGGGACAAGGGTAGAATCAGCATATGCGGTCTCCCCAACGCCGGTCGTGTCCGTGATCCACTCGTTCTCGCGCGCGCTTCGTGCGGCGTTCGCTGCGCCGTCCGCAGCGGCGCTCATGCTCTTCTCCCTGGTGTTCGCGCCCGCCGCGCTGCGTGCGCAGGCCGTAAACGGCACCGTCGTGCGCGGCATCGACGATGCGCCGATCCTCGGCGTGGTGGTCCTGCTGCTCGACGACGCCGAGACGGTGCGGGCGCGCAGTCTCTCCGACATGCAGGGGCGTTTCGTCGTCCGGGCGCCTGCGCCCGGGACGTATCGTCTTCGCACGCTGCGCATCGGATTCCTGCCGTGGACCAGCGCGGCGATCGACGTGCGCCGCGACACCACGGTGCGCTTGGCGCTCGATCAGCTGCCGGTGCGCTTGCCGACGGTCACGGCCTCTGAGACCGCCGACTGCAAATCGAATCCCGCCGAGGGGCTCGCGTCGGCGATCCTCTGGGACGAAGCCCGCACGGCCATCCTCGCGGCGGACATCACCATCCGCGAGTTGAGTTATCGGTTCGACATGATGTTGCACAGCCGCAAGCTCGACACGCGCCCGCCGCCGCTGCTGCTGGAGTCGGTGTTCGGTCGAGTGCGCAGCGAGGGCGTGCAGCCGTGGACGTCATTCGCGCCGGAGACTCTCGAGACGCGCGGGTACGTGACGCCCACCGATTCCGGGCTGCGCTACGTGGCGCCGGATCTCACCGTGCTGCTGTCGCCGTACTTCACCCGTTCCCACTGCTTCACCATGCGGCCACCCTCGGCGGCCGCGCCGACACATATCGCGCTGGAGTTCGCGCCACTCGCGACCGTGCGCCGGTCGGAGATCAAGGGCGTGTTGCTGTTCGAGGCCGACACGCGGAAGTTGGCAAAGGTGGAGTTCTCGTACGTGAACGTGCCCGAGACCGTGAAGGACATGCAGGCGGGCGGCGAGATCGAGTTCGCACAGCTCACCAACGGTGCGTGGATCCTTCCGCGCTGGCTCATCCGTGCGCCGATCCCCGTGCGCTCTGCGCTCGCGGATACGGTGCGCCGGGCGGGCACCGCGGTGAATACGTGGCGCTCGGACTACTTCGAGGTGCCGCAGACCTCACGCATGCGAGTCACCGGCGGTGATCTGCTCGCGGTGCGAGCGAAGGAGCGACCCGAGGTGTTGTGGTCGCGTGCGACCTCCGTGCTGGACATCGATGTGGTCTCGGTCGACGCTGGTCGACTCGTGCCGTCTCCAGGGGCCGCCGCAGCGTTCTCCGGCTCCGACCAGCAGGTCGTCTCGGACGGACAGGGCCGAGTACGCTTCGACGGGCTGGTCGGCGGCGACTATGCCGTGGAGATCACCACGCCGTACTACTCCGCGTTCGACGTGGAGCCCGAGCGGATCCGCGTGCGGTTCGACCAAACGCCACGGACGCAGCGTGAGCAGGTGCGCGTGAAGACCTTGCTCGAGCTGGCGACCGAGTCGTGCGGCGACAAACCCGGTCATGCGGTACTCATGGGGTCCGTCGCACGACGGGATGGGAGTGTGGTCGTCGGTGGCTCGGTCGTCGCGCGCATCCCGCGCGGCGCGACGTCCAACCTCGACGAAGCGCGGACCGCGCGCGCGCGCACGACCATCGAAGGGCGCTACGCGATCTGCGACATCCCGGTCGGCGTGGAGGTGTTCCTCACGGTCGCGGCGCCGGATGGGTCACGCGTCTCGCAGTCGACGTTCATCGACAAGGGCGAGAAGGTCGCGTTCTACGATCTCGTGTTCCCGGAGCGTCGACCGTAGCCGCGCCGCTCAGCCGGCACGGCCGAGCTGATACGAGTACTTCACGGTGAGGGACCGCTGGATGGGGAGGCGCCAGCGGGTGAAGCTGTCGGCGGACTCGCCATCGTTAAAGACCACGAAGAGACCGGTGCCTGCCGTGTTGAGCCACGCGAACCGCAGGTTCGCGGTGAACACCTCTCCCTGATTGTTGTACTGGGTGAGCGACTGCACGAAGACGCGTGGCGTGAAGAAGTAGGCGAGCTTCACGCCCATCAGCTGACGGACGAAGTCCCCTTCGGGCAGGTTCACGTCCTGGTAGTCGTAGAGCAGCGACGCCGAGATCGAGCTGCCCTGCCGCGCGGTGACGGAGATGTTGCCACCGGCGCGCGAGCCGCTGTAGAACGGTCCCACGTCCACGCGGCTGAGGAATGACAACGGTGCGCTCGGATTGGAGGACCAGTCGAGCCCGTATTGCGCCCACTGGTACTGCCCCGGTTGCAGCACGACGCCCGGCGCGATGGTGAACGGCGCCTGCAGTCCCTCGGAGTAGAAGTTCAGCTCGGGGCCTAGTCGTCCGGCGCTGTTGAACTCCACCTCGGTCACGTCGACGTGCACGTGCGATGACTGCAGGAAGCCGTCCGTCCCGACGTAGCGACGCAGTGAGACGTGCGGGTTCCACTGGCGCACCGTCGCCCACGAACTGCTGCGCACGAGACGCATGAACATGAGCTCGTCGAACCGATACCCCGCCGGTCGGCTCATGAATCCGAGCTCGGGATTGAAATCGTCCCCTACCTTGAGCACACGCGCCGAGTGGCTCCAGTCGCGCGTCACGTAGGCGAGACGACCGCTGAACGAGGTGGCATCGCCGCTGCGGCCCGGGGTCTCGCTGCGCGCGGCCCACGCGTCGGCGGTCCAGGCCTGACCGATGCCCACGCGGGCATCCAGGCCGTACACGCGGTTGTGGTCGTCGCTGTCGCCGACGCGGAGTCGCTGCGCCGCGATCACCCCGACGCGCGAGCGCGCCGAGACCTCACGGAGCACGCGCGCGACGGTATATGAGTTGCCGGCGACGCCGTTCACATCGTCGGTGATCATCTGCAGCGCGCCCACGGTGAGTCCCGCGATGCGCCCGGTGAGTCGCCCACCGCCGAGGATCGGCACGGGCTGTCCGACGGAGTCGATGCCGATGCGGCGGGTGAAGAAGAGATCGACCGCCTGCGGTGTGCCGGCCGAGAAGATGCCGGCGTTCTCGAGGAAGAACGGGCGTTTCTCGGGGAAGAAGATGGGGAAGCGCGTGAGGTTGGTGCGCTGCTCATCGACCTCGACCTGCGCGAAGTCGGTGTTGTAGGTGAGGTCGAGCGTCAGGCTCGGCGTGAGTCCGAGTTTGGCGTCGGCGCCGGTCTCCCCGACGCCGCGGAACTGCGTTTGCGTCGCGAAGTTGCGCGCCGTGTTGCCGAGCACGTACGGCGTGACGGTGGCGATGCGCTGCGCGGGCACCGCCAGCGACTCGAGCGTGCCGGCCTGTGAGAGTCGGTTGATGCTGAACTGCCGCGACACTCGCGACCAGAACGCTTCCTCGTTCCGTCGGCGGATGCCCCGCATGATGTTGAGGCCCCAGGTCTGCACGTCGCCGGCGCCGTAGCGGATGGTCGAGAACGGGATGCGGAACTCCGCGTACCACCCGAGCGAGTCCTGCGACGTGGCGACGGTCCAGCTCGCATCCCAGTTCACGTTGATGCCACCCAGCGCGCCGGCCTGCGCGCGGTTCTGGCCCTGCTGGAACACGCCACCACCCTCACCCTCGCGGATGATCTGGGCGTCGTGCTCGATGCCGGCCGGTGTGGTGCCGAAGAGGAAGCCGTTCTGCCGATCGTGGTAGGTGTCGAGGATGAACGCGAAGTAGTCGCTGTTGGTGAGCGTCACGTCGCGGATCTTCTCGCTCGGCACGATGAGTTGCGGCTCGCGATCGAGCAGCCACGCGGCGACATAGAGCGCCGTGCCGTCGGTGACGATGCGCACCTCGGTGCGCTCCGAGACCGGGTTCCCTTCGATGGGTTCGCGCTGGACGAACGCATCGTACAGTGCGGCGTTGCGCCACGCGTCGTCGTCGAGCCGTCCGTCGATGCGCGGCGCTACCGTGACCGGTGTCGCCGTGCCGCGGCGTGCGGCACCGGCGGTCGTCTGCGCATCAGCGGACGTGGCACGGAGAGTGAGAGCGAGGAGCGCGGCGAGTGCAGTGTGGCGTGTCACGGACGTTCTGAGGTGTGGGGGGCGGCCCGGACAACAAAACCGCGCCCGGTGCGGACACCGGGCGCGGGGAAGATGCGGACTCCGGGTGATCAGGGGAAGCCGCGCATCAGTCGCTTCACGGCGTCGCCCACGGCGGCCTGCGGCGCCGCGCGTGCGCGCTCCGGGATCTCGCCCGCGATGATGCCGCGCCACGCGACGACCCGGGGCGACGGGACCACGGCGTCCACGATGAGCATGCCCTCCTCCCACGTGAAGGTGCGGTTGAGGATGTCCTCGGGTGTGCCGTAGCCGCCCCAGCGACCCGGTGCGCTGCGCACCCCGTCGGGACCGTTGCGGTCATCCGTCGGGGGCACGGTGTCCGTGACGAGCCGTTGCCCGATGTGGAAGTGCACGACGAACTGCGCCGACTCCGCGCGCACCCGCGGGAAACCACGATTCACCAGTTCCTGCTCGATAGCATCGGCGATGAGCCGGGCGACACTGTCGTCCGGGATGAGCGCACCCTCACGGATCGTGAGTCCGTCGTTGTCGGGTGCGCCCCAGGCCCAGCCCGCACCTTCGCTCAGGCGCACCGTCGCATCGCGCTCGTAGCGGATCGCGGGGCCACAGGCGATGGCAAGTAGGAGCAGGGCAGGGATGAGGTGCGCGGGCCGGATACGCATGGAGCCTCCAGGGGGATCACTACCTGCAAGATGGCACCGGGGCGCGGGCTCGGCAGTCAGCGTGGCGCCCACGCAGGGTGAGGGGAGTCCGCACGGCCCTGCTCAACGTCTTCCCGGTGGGGTCGTATTTCGATACGTTCCCGCCGCTCGACACACTCCCCCTGTAGCTCTGAGGACGCGATGGACCTGCTTCGCTCCGGCGCCCGGCTGTTGGTCGGTGTCGCCCTTCTGACCACCGCGACGGCCGCGTTCAGCGCCTGTGCTTCGTCGCCCAAGGCCCAGCCGGAGATGGTCGCCGGCGCCAAGGCCGGCCCGTGGATCAATCTCCTCGATGGCTCGACGAAGGCCTGGCGCGGATACGGCGTGGATTCCATGCCGTCGGCCTGGGCGTTCGACGCCGCCACCGGTGTGCTCACTCGTACTCGCTTCGGCGGAGACATCGTCACCAAGGCGCAATACGCCGACTTCGAGCTCGAGGTGGAGTGGCGCATCAAGCGCGGCGGCAACAGCGGGATCTTCTATCGTGCCAATGAAGGCACGAAGGTGATCTACGAGAACGCGCCCGAGATGCAGATCCTCGACAACCAGGTGCACAACGACGGCAAGAACACGCTGACCTCGGCCGGCGCCAACTACGCGCTCGACGCGCCGATCCGCGACGTGACCAGGCCGATCGGCGAGTGGAACAAGGCGAAGGTCATCGCCGTGGGTCCGCACGTCGAGCACTGGCTCAACGATGTGAAGCTGCTCGAGTACGAAGCGTGGACGCCGGAATGGACCGCCAAGGTCGCGAAGACGAAGTTCAATCAGTGGCCCACGTACGGCCTCGCTCGGAAGGGACATATCGGTCTGCAGGAACACGGCGACGAGATCTCGTTCCGCAATATCCGCATCCGTGAGCTGAAGAAATGAAGGCGCGTCTCGCGGTGATGATGTTCCTCCAGTTCTTCGTCTGGGGGGCCTGGTTCGTCACGATGGGCACGTACCTCGGCACCACGCTCAAGTTCACCGGCGCGCAGATCGGTGCGGCGTACGGGGCCACGGCGATCGCGGCGATCGTGTCGCCGTTCTTCGTCGGAATGATCGCCGACCGGTTCTTCGCGACCGAGAAGATGCTCGCCGTGCTGCACCTGCTCGGCGGTGGGCTGCTGTACATGGTGTCGCTGCAGACCGACTTCTCGTCGTTCTACCCGATGCTGATCGCGTACGCACTCTGCTACATGCCGACGCTGTCGCTCACGACGTCGATCTCGTTCCACCACATCAAGGATCCAGCGAAGGAGTTCCCGCTCATCCGGGTGCTGGGCACCATCGGGTGGATCGTGGCCGGCGTGATCGTCGGCAAGGTGCTCAAGGCCGAGGCGCTCGCACTGCCGATGCAGCTGGCGGCCGGCGCGTCGGTGGTGCTGGGCCTGTTCTCGTTCTTCCTGCCGGCCACGCCGCCCAAGGCGGCCGGCAAGCCCATCTCGATGCGTGACCTCGTGGGACTCGACGCGCTCTCGCTGCTCGGCAAGCCGGGCTTCGCCATCTTCGTGCTCGGGTCGTTCCTGCTCTGCATCCCGCTGCAGTTCTATTACTCGTTCACCAATCTCTACCTGAGCGAGATCGGTGTGCCGGAGCCGGCGTTCATCCAGACCTTCGGGCAGGTGAGCGAAGTCGCCTTCATGGTCGCGCTGCCGTTGTTGCTCGCACGCTTCGGCATCAAGTGGATCATGATCGGTGGCATGCTGGCCTGGGCGCTGCGCTACTTCGCGTTCGCCAACGGCAACGCGACCACGGGCATGCCGCTCATTTGGGCCGGCATCCTGCTGCACGGCATCTGCTACGACTTCTTCTTCGTGAGTGGACAGATCTACACCGACCAAGTCGCCGGCGAGAAGGTGCGCGCGGCGGCGCAGGGTTTCGTGAACCTGGTCACTAACGGGCTCGGCTACTTCATCGGCGCGTTCGCGTCGGGCTGGGTGGTCGATCGCTACGCCAGCACCGCCGCGTCCGGCGCTGTGACGCATGACTGGACCGCCATCTGGCCGATCCCGGCCTACGGCGCGCTCGTGGTGTTGTTCCTCTTCCTCTTCACGTTCAAGACCGACACGAAGGCTCCCACTCCCGCCCGTTGAGGATTCGCATGTCAGACAAAGAACTCGATCGTCGCTCATTCGTCGGTGGGCTCGCTGCCGCGGGAGCCTTGGCCGCAATGCCGCAGCCGCTGCATGCTCTCTCCGAGCCGGCGCCGCAGCAGCAACAGTCGCAGAAGATGCGCATCGCCTGCATCGGCGTGGGTGGCATGGGCGCGACCGATGTGCGCGGCGTCGCGCACGAAGAGATCGTCGCGCTCTGCGACGTGGACTGGAAGGCCGCCGAGGGCTCCTTCCGCGCGAATCCCAAGGCGCGTCGCTACAAGGACTATCGCGAGATGCTCGAGAAGGAGCGCAACAACATCGATGCCGTGACGGTGTCGACCCCCGACCATTCGCACGCGGCCGCCGCGATGATGGCGCTCAAGATGGGCAAGCACGTGTACTGCCAGAAGCCGCTCGCCCGCACCATCGGTGAAGTGCGCGCGCTCAAGGCCGAAGCGGCCAAGCGGCCCAAGCAGGCGACGCAGATGGGCAACCAGGGCCACGCACTCGAAGGCATCCGCCTCATTCGCGAGTGGGTCGAGGCCGGCCTCATCGGCACGGTGAGCCGCGTGGAGTACTGGACCAACCGCCCCATCTGGCCGCAGGCGATCAATCGTCCCAGCGACGCGCACAACGTGCCGCCGACGCTCGACTGGAACCTCTGGCTCGGCCCCGCCGAGGAGCGGCCGTATCATCCGCGGTATGCGCCGTTCAATTGGCGCGGCTGGTGGGACTTCGGCACCGGCGCGATGGGCGACATGGCCTGCCACATCATGGATGCCGCGTACTGGACGTTCGGGCTCAAGTATCCGTCGCGCATCACGCCGGAGAGCACGGTGCTGTTCGCCGAGACCGCGCCGGCCATGCAGCGCATCACGTACGAGTTCCCGGCGATGGGCAACCGTCCCGGCGTGACGCTCAACTGGCGCGACGGCTCGCTGGTCCCGCCGCGCCCTGAGGGCTACCCCGAGGATCAGGCGTGGCCGCATGATCCCACGGGCGGTCAGCTCTGGATCGGTGACAAGGGCATGATCCTCGCCGGCACGTACGCCGAGAATCCGCGCCTGCTCAACGAAACGCTGAACGCCGAGATCAAGGCGAAGCCGGTGCCCGTGAAGTACCCGCGCACGGAAGGCGTGTACAAGGAGTGGCTCTCCGCGGCGAAGAACGGCACGCAGCCGGGCAGCAACTTCGCCGGCTACGCGGGTCCGATGACGGAGATGATCCTCATCGGGTGCCTCGCGGTGCGCATGGGCCGCACGCTCGAGATGGATCCGGACACGGGTGTCATCAAGAACGTGACGCCGCCGAGCGAGTGGGTAAATCCGACCTACCGCGCGGGCTGGAGTCTGTGAAAAGGGCAGATGGCGGATGGCGGAGGGAAGATGGTGGATAAGCACTCCGTTCCACCATCCACCATCCACCATCCACCATCTGCACTGATCGAAGCGTACGTCGATACACTCGAGACGTCCTGTGCCGCGGTGGAACGCGGTGCAGGACGTCTTGAGTTGTGTGGGCCGGGTGAAGGCGGACTCACGCCCTCACGCGCGTTGATCGGCGCAGTACGCGCGGCGCTCACCGACGAAGGCCGCACGCCGATCGCTGTGCCGATCCATGTGATGATCCGCCCGCGCGAAGGCGACTTCCACTACTCCGATGCGGAGTTCGCCGAGATGCGCGACGGTGTGCTCATGGCGAAGGACGCCGGGGTGGAGGGCGTGGTGTTCGGTATGCTGCACGCCGACGGTCGCCTCGACGTCGAGCGCATGCGTGCACTCATCGCGCTCGCGCGTCCCATGCGGGTGGGCTGTCACCGGGCGTTCGATCGCACACCCGACGCCGATGCCGCGCTCGATACGTTGATCGCGCTGGGCGTGGACGTGGTGCTCACTTCGGGCCACGCGCCCACCGCGCTCGAAGGCACGGGCACGCTCGCGCGGCACGTGCGTCGTGCCGCGGGACGCATCGTGATCCTTCCCGGCGGCAACGTGCGCGCCGAGAACGTGCAACGCATCATAAACGAAACGGGCGTGCACGAAGTGCACGCCCGCGCGTCCGACGCTCAGGTGTTCGGCGATCTGGTCAGGGCTTCCAGGTCCCCTTAGCCACGGCGGGCACGAACTTCTCGATCGCCTTGCCGGGGAACGCCACAGTGCGCCCGCTCTCCGCGCTCTGATACGCGGTCATGAGCATCTTCACCACTTCCACACCATCGTCGAACGTGAGCATCGGCTCTTCCTTGCCGAGGAAGACCTTCACGAAGTGGCGGTCCTCGCCGGTGTAACCGTAGGCGAGATACTCCTCAGGCACCACGGGCATCACACCCTGCTCGGCGTTCTGCTTCTCCACAAGGTCCTCGCCCGCGCGGCCGGTGACTTCGCGCGAGAAGAACAACTGCAGGCCGGAGTCGAGCGAGTTCCACTTCATCGAGTACTCGGGGCCGAGCAGTTCGGCCGAGAGGCGCAGGCCCGCGCCGACGAAGCTCCAGCTCGTGGTGGCTTCGCCGATCACCTTGTGGCCGTCCGCCGTCTCGAACTCGATCATGACGCTGGCGAAGTCCTCGCTGGGGCGCTTGGAGTAGTCGATCGACGGTCCCATCATCTTGCCGAGCTTCTTGGCGTAGGCCGGGCGCGACCACTTGAGTGAGGCGATGTGGCCGGTAACGCGCACGGGCTTCACCGAGCTGAGTGGCTTGCCAGGTTCGCAGAGCAGATGCCGCACGACCAGCGCCGAATGGCACATCATGTCGTTGAGCACACCGCCGCCCTGCAGCGCGCCGTTCCAGAACCAGGGCATGTGCGGACCAGCGTGTTCTTCCGCGGCGCGGGCGAGGTAGGGGCGGCCCGTGGTCGCAGCACCGCGCGCCCAGATGAGCTTCTTGCCGGCCTCGACGTGTGGCGCGAAGAGCTGATTCTCGAGGTAGCCGGTCTTGAGGCCCACGCTCTTCACGAGCTTCGCGACCTGTTTGGCCTCGGCCACGTTGCGCGCGAGCGGCTTCTCGCAGGCGATGCCCTTGAGCGTGCCCTTGCCACTCTTGATGGCGTGCACGATCTCCTCGACGTTCTCGATGCGTGCCTGATTGGGCCCGCAGAGCCAGAGCGCGTCGATGGCCGGGTCGGCGACCATGTCGGTGATGGACTTGTAGGCCTTGGCCTGGCCCACATCGAGCGTGCGCGCGAGGGCGGCTGCGCTTGCGGCGTTCTTGGCATTGGGGCTCCACACGCCGAGCACGTCGGCGTCGCGGACGCCCTGCCAGGCCTGGATGTGGAAGCGCGTGTTGAAGCCTGAGCCGATGAAGCCGACGCCGAGACGGGAGGAGGACATGAGGGGACGGAGTGGGGTGGAGACTACGGTTCGCGCGCGAGGCGCTCGATCAAACGGGTAGAGAAACGGACCATGTCCTCGTAGGCCGCCACGGGGACACGTTCGTCGTTGCCATGCATGCTAGCGAGGGCATCGTCCGGCGCGAAGATGCCGATCAGTCCGAATACCGGGATTCCTGCGTTCCGAAGATACAACCCATCGGTCGCGCCTGTCTCCATGTACGGGATGATGGGGAGTTCGCCCCAGAGGCCGGCGACGGTCTCCCGGAGAATGCGCTCCAGTGCCGCGGGCAGCGCTGACGGCGGACTGGGCACGGCCGGATACGCGACCGCGACGTGCACCGAGGTGTCTGCGATCACGCGCTTGATCTGCGCGATCACGGAATCTGCGGGGTCTCCCGCGACGATGCGGCAGTTGACGTTCGCGCTCGCCGAGGACGGGATCGCATTGGGCGCGGTTCCGGCGGACATCAGGGTGGTGAGACAGGTGGTGCGGATGAGTGCGTTGGAGACCGGGTTGCTCGAGAGCGTGCGCGCGGCGATCGCGTCCTGTGGATTGCGCGCGAGTGCTGCCATCGCTGCACCCGTCTCGCCACCGCTGATGCTCGCACGGCGCTCGAGGTAGCTGCGCACCACCGGGTTCACACTGAGCGGGAACTCGTAGCGCGCGATGCGTGCCACCGCCGTGGCCACCGCATCGATCGGCGAAGGTGGCGCGGGCACGGAGCTGTGGCCGCCCGGGCCTTTCGCGCTCAGGGTGAGGTCGAGATACACCTTCTCCGCCGCCTGGACGAGGAACGCGATCCGACGTCCGTCCTGGAGATCGCCGCCACCGGCGTCCGCATTGATCACATACTCGGCGCGCATCAGCTCGGGGCGATTCGCGATCAGCCACTGCACGCCGTTGTCCTCGCCGCTCTCCTCGCCGGCGGTGAGTGCGAGGATGAGATCGCGTGAGGGCACAATGCCGCGCTGCTTGAGATCGAGGAACGCGGCAGCGTACGCGGCGGCGGGGCCCTTGTCGTCGAGCACACCACGGCCGTAGAGATAGCCGTTGCGTTCGGTGAGCACGAACGGGTCCGTCTTCCACGCGGCGCGCTCGGCGCCGACGACGTCGAGATGGGCGAGGAACAGCAACGGGGCGCGCGTGCGGTCCGTGCCGCGGAGCCGCACGACGAGGTTGCGGTTCTTGGTCGTGGCGCCGAGCACCATGACGTCGGCGGTGGGGAAGCCGGCGGCACGGAAGCGTGCGGCGAGTGCGTTGGCGAGCGGCGTCGTGCTGCCGGACGCGGTGTTGGCGGCCACCATCTCGCCGAGGATGTTGCGTGCGCGTGCGACCACGGAGATCGCCGCCGCCTTTGCCGCTGGTGCGCCGGCTTTGCTCGCCCCCTGCGCGGCGGCACGCTGACGCGGAAGGATCGCCTCGACGACGAACGCGACCACAAGCGTCACGCCGAGTGCGCGCGAAGTCACGCGTCGCGCCGCGCGCGCGACGCGGGTGCCCGCGTCGAAGCGGCGACGCTCAGTCACCACGCGAAATCAGAACCCGAGCGTGCGCAGGTGCGCGCGCCCTGCCTCTGCGGACGCCCACGCGTCGGCGGGGTCATCGCGTTCGATGTACACGTTGGTGACACGGTTGGCGAGCCCCGTGGCGAGCACGGGCTTCCAGTCGATCACGCCCGCCCCGATGTCGCGCTGCTGGTGCGTGGGCGCGCCCGACGAGTCCTTGAGATGCAGCATGGTGATGCGCTGCTTGTGCTGCGTGAGCAGTGCGACCGGGTCATGTCCGGCCTTGTACGCCCAGAAGCAGTCGAGTTCGATGTCGACGTACCGCGGGTCGCTGGCGGCGATGAAGTGATCGAGGTACGTGACGCCCTCGACGCGCTGGAACTCCATGTCGTGGTTGTGATAGCCCACGCGGATCCCGTACTTGGCCGCCGTCTCGCCCGCGACGCTGAACGTCCCGGCGAAGCGATTCCAGTCGTCGAGCGTCTTGCGCGTCTCGGCGCCCGACCACGCGACGATCAACGTGGAGTGCCCGATGGTGGCCGCCGTGTCGAGCAGCGCACCGATGCGATCCGGTGCGAGTTCCTTGGGATCGACGTGCGCGGCCGGTGCCCGCAGCTTGTGCGCGTCGAGGAGCGCGCGCACCTGCGCCGGCGTGCGCTGCCAGTTGCCCCACCATTCGATCTCGGTGTAACCGATCTTCGCGATGCGCGCGATGGTGCCTTCCGGATCCGCGCGCATGGCGGTGCGCAGCATGTAGAGCTGCACGCCGACGCCCGCGAGCGGGTTCCGGCGGAGGTCGTCGAGTGCCGTGCGGGGCGCCGTCGGCGAGGCGAGCGCGTCCACGCGATCACCGGCGTGGGCCACGAGCGGGAGGGCGGCAGTCGCGCCCAGAGCGAGGAGGAAATCCCGGCGAGTCGTCATAGCAGGGAAAGTACCGCGCGCAGGGGTGGGCGGCGAGACCTACTCGCTGACGCGCGCGAACTGCTCTGGGAACCGTCCCATGTCGGGCGTGTAGTGCGACCGGATCTTCGCCACATCGGCCGCCTGGTCGCCGGTGGGATGGAAGAGCGGGAAGAGCCGCACTTCCTTGCGCGAGAAGTCGAACGCTACCGGCAGGATCGGCACGTTCGCTTTCTGTGCGATCCAATAGAACCCCGAGCGCCAGCGTGTGGTGTGCTTGCGCGTGCCTTCCGGGGCGATGACGATGATGATGCGCTCGCTGCGTTCGATCGCTTCCACCGTCTGCGTCACGACATCGCTCTTGCCACTGCGGTCCACCGGGATGCCGCCCAGCCAACGCATCAGCGGGCCCAGCGGAAAGCGGAACAGCGCGTCCTTCCCCAAGTACGTCCCGCGGATGCCGAGCGCATACATCGCCATGATGCCGACGATGAAGTCCCAGTTGGACGTGTGTGGCGCGACGATGAGGACGAACTTGCGGCAGTCGGGGAACACTTCGCCGCTGAACCGCCACCCGGTGAGCCGCATCAGCCCGGTGTGGAACCAGCGCGTGAGGACGTTGCCGCGGGTGGCGACGTTCGCGCTGATGATCGGGACCTGCACGGGACCGCCGCGGCGCGCCGGGGGGGAGGATGGCATCCCGGGAATCGTAGGCCGCCGTTGGCAGGGGTCAAGAGTGCGGGGTAGACTTGGATGTTCGTGCATCCCGGTCCCATCTCGATTCCGTCCTCTGTCCACCCATATATGTCCTCCGTTCCCCTCTCTCGGACCTTCGCTGCGGCCGCACTCGTCCTCGTGGCCCTCGGCGTCGGTGCTGCTGACGTGCGCGCGCAGCGCGCGACCACGCCCGACGACGCACGTCGTCTGCTGTCGATGATCGCGCACGACTCACTCGAAGGCCGCCTGACCGGCACACCCGGTGCGATGCGCGCGGCGCGGGTGATCGCGGCGCAGATGCAGCGCATTGGCTTGGAGCCCGCCGGCGATCAGCAGTTCTTCCAGACGGTGCCGATCTACGCCGGTGCGCCGCGCACGCCGGGTGGACCGTCGCGGCCCATGCTCGCGGCGTCCAAGGAGATGTACGACACCATCCCCGCCGCGCAGCGTCGTGAGGCGGTGAACGTCGTCGGCATCCTGCGTGGCAGCGACCCGGTGCTCCGCGACGAGTACGTCATCGTCGGGGCGCACTACGACCACCTCGGCATGAACTCGGCGCGGGCGGTGGACGGCGACAGCATCTTCAACGGCGCGGACGACGATGCGTCGGGTGTGATCGCGATGCTCGAGACGGCGCGCCAGTTGAAGGAGAAGGGTGCGCCCAAGCGTTCGGTGATCTTCGTCGCGTTCACGGGCGAGGAGAACGGGATGACCGGCACCAACCACTTCATCCGCAATCCGGTGCGTCCGCTCGCGCAGGTGATCGCCGATGTGCAGATCGAGATGATCGGCCGTCCCGACTCACTCGCCGGCGGCCCAGGCAAAGGCTGGCTCACCGGCTACGAGCGCTCGACGATGGGCGAGATGCTCGCCGCCGCCGGTGTCGCGGTGATCCAGGACCCGCGCCCCGCGCAGAACTTCTTCTCGCGCTCCGACAACTACCCGTTCGCG
The DNA here is from genome assembly GCA_020853635.1 of Gemmatimonadaceae bacterium. Classification (GTDB taxonomy): domain Bacteria; phylum Gemmatimonadota; class Gemmatimonadetes; order Gemmatimonadales; family Gemmatimonadaceae; genus Pseudogemmatithrix. The sequence goes on along the minus strand of JADYYN010000131.1, from coordinate 22,971 downwards.
CTGCAGGGCATCCCGGCACACACCATCTCGAGCTTCGGTGGTCACAGCGACTACCACGGCGTGAACGACGAAGTGGAGACGATGGACTTCCCGCATTTCGCCGCGGTGATCAACGCGACGGCGAAGGCGGTGAGAGTGGTGGCGGATGGGGCGAAGCCGGAGTGGAAGGCGGGGGGGAAGCCGGAACGTCGGTAACGGCGAATGGCTTCAACTACTCACGGCTTCAACTGCCAACGGCGTGGTGAGTTGTGAGTCGTGAGTGGTGAGTAGCGGCGGTGCGGGGGGCTCCCGCATCGCCGTTACCTATAGCTCACAACTCACCACTCACAGCGCCCTTCCGCCATTCCCTCACCAACGCGCCAAGCACCCGCCAGCTAAAGAGCCCAAGCGCCACCAGCCCCGCCCCCACCACCGCGAAGATCGCCGCCCACTGCGGCGTGCCATCACTGCGGCGCAGGACTTCCACCAGCACACCGCCCACGAGCGGGCCGGTGAGGAAGCCGAACGAGCCGGCGATCTGGAATGAGCCGAACAACCCTTCGCCGAATCCGCGGCGCGCGAACTCGCTCACCAGCACCAGGCTCGGCGCGAACATCAGCGCGCTCAACGCGCCCGAGAGCACCATCGCCACGGGGAGCCACTCGAACGGCAACACGCCATACGTCGCATAGACCACGCCGAACAGGATGTTGGCCGCAACGATGGGACCGTACCAGCCCACCCGGTCGGTGAGTCGTCCGGCGGGCCAGCTCAGCAATGCGAACGGCAGCAGGAACAGCGACATCAACATGCCGCGCGAGGCCGCGCTCACACCGTGCACCTCGGTGAGGAACAACGTGAACGTCGAGACGAACACGCCGATGAGGAAGCGATCGGCGAACCCGTACGCGAGCGGCATGTAGGCCGCGGCGCGTGAGCGATCCCAGCGATACCGGGAGCCGGGCGCCGGTGAGGCGAGCGGCATCGCCGTGGGCTGCACCGCCAGCGCCGAGAGCGCCGCGATGCCGAGCAACACCGCGCCCACCGAGTACACGAGCATCGGGTCACGGTCGATGAGGATGCCACCCACCGGAGCACCCACGCCCACACCGATCATCAGCGCGGATGCGACCACACCCATCGACGCCCCGCGTCGCTGCCCGCCCGCGCGGTTGGCCGCGATCATGAGGAACGTCACCGCAGGCAGGTGCGCCATGCCGTCCAGCGCGCGCCAGAAGAACAACATGCCGAGCGAATCCGCCGCGCGCATGCCGAGGAAGGCGACCGCATCGACGGCGAGCAACGCGACGATCCAGCGACGCGTGTCGGGATAGCGACGATGGAAACGGATGGCGAACGGCACCGCCACGATGCCGGCCAGTTGATTCAGCGAGACGAAGAGATGCGATTGGAAGCGCGTCCCGCCGTGCGTCTCCATCACCAGCTCGGTGAGTCCCGGCACGAGCAACGTGATGGGGACCAGCGTCAGGAAGGTCGCGAGCGCGATGGCGCGCAGCGCCGGGCGGTTCATCTCGTGCACGGTCGCAATCTAGTGACGGAGCCGACGAATCGACGCGATGCCAAGCAGTGGCCCGATGGCCAACATCGCGAACGCACCGCGCCAGCCGAACACCGCTACGACCGGCGGGACGAGCTGGATGGTGAGCGTGGTGAGCAGGAAGCCCAGACACACCTGCAAAGTGAGTGCGGTGCCCACCGCATGCGCAGGCACGGACTCCGTGACGAGCACACTGAACTGCGCCGAGTCGGCGATGACGAAGAAGCCCCACGCGAGTGCGATGGGCGCGAGCAACCACGGTGTGCGCCCGTAGGTGAGCCCGATCAGCAGCGCGCAGAGCCCGCTCACCGCCATCGCGAGGATCACCAGTCGCTCGCGACCGATGCGATCGGCGACGAGTCCGCCCCAGACGCAGCCGAGCCCACCCACGGCGATGGTGCCGAAGCTCAGCGCGCCGACCCACGGTGCGCTGGCGGCGGTGGGATCACCCGCGTGGGCGACCGCACTCGCGGCGACGAACGCCGGGATCCAGGTCCAGTACGAGTAGAGCTCTGCCATGTGTCCCAGGTATCCGCCGGTGGCGAGGCGCCAGTTCCGCGAGCGCACCACGTCGCCGATGCGTGACCACGCGAACGGCCGCGAGGGGAAGGCGAACGGCCCGTCCCGCCAGAGTATCGACACCAGCGCAGCGGCCACGACCGATGCCGCCGACGCGGAGAGGACCACCTGCGCCAGCGTCGCCTCGGGCAGCAGGCGCCAGAGGTAAGGACTGGCTTTCCCCACCGTGAGTGCGCCGACCACCGTGCCGACGGCCAGTCCGCGCCGCGCCCGGAACCAGGTAGAGGCCATCTTCATCGCGGGGGGATACACGCCGGCCAAGCAGGCGCCCACGAGTGCGCGGCTCGCCACTGCCGCCTCATAGCTTTCAGCGGTGAGCAGGGCCGCATTGGCGCCCGCAGCGGCTACGGCCGCCGCGGCGAAGAAGCGTTTCGCGGGAATGACATCGGCGAGGTTGAGCAGGGCGACCAGCGCCGTACCCGCCACGAAACCGAGCTGTACCGCCGTCGAGAGTCCGCCGACCTGCTCAGGGCTCAGGCCCCAGCGGGCGTCGAGCTGCGGTGCGACGGCCACGCCGGTGAACCACGTGGACATCCCCAGCAGCTCGGCCAAGGCGAGCAGGGCGAGGAGGCGCCACGCGACGGGTGGTCCGTCGGCGTCGGGGGGAGTCGGCACGGAAGGAAGTTAGCGGCCGCTGGCAGCGGTTGTGACGCGCGAGGCGAGGCGTCCAAACTCTCCCCGCGGGGTTGCCTGTCGGAACTCGGTGGCGGCAGATATCGTATTGTCGTCACTTCGCCGGGCACGAAGTCCGGCCCACCCTCACAGGAGTCCGTGACCCATGCAGCTTCGCCTTGTCACCCTCGCCGGCCTCGCACTCGTCGCCACGGCGTGCAAGTCTACGACCACCACCTCGACCTCCGTCACCGGCACCCCCGTGGTGCAGCCGGCGCCGGCCGCTGTGGCCCCGGCCGCTGCGCCCGCCGCCGACGTGAACCCCGCCGGCAAGTGGCTGCTCGGCCTCGTCGCGCAGGGGCAGTCGATGGAAGTCACCCTCGATCTCGTGAAGCTCCCCGACGGTAGGTGGTCGGGCTCCATCGGCACGGCCGCGTTCGGCACCATCGGCCTCTCCAAGGCCACGCTCGAAGGCAAGGTGCTCACCGCCACCTTCCCGGTGCCCACCGGCGATATGGGCACCATGGTCCTCACCATCAACGGCAACATGATGGAAGGTGAGTGGTCCATGCCCGGCGACGGCTCCAAGGTCTCGGGCAAGAAGAACTAAGCTCGTGATGTGAGAACGGGCGGCGCGCTCCGAGAGCGCGCCGCCCGTTCTGCGTTTCGCCGTACCGCAGCCTTCACGTCAGAGCGCGCCGCCCTTCGCCGCCTCGGTGAAGTCCTCGCCCGGATTGATGAAGAGGTCCTTCTCGATCTCGTGCTGCGTGTCGTGCAGTTCCTTGTATCGCCCGCGGAGCGCCATCAGCTCGCGGTGTGAACCGCGTTCCACGATCTCGCCCTTCTCGAGCACGAGGATCTGGTCGGCGCTGCGGATGGTGGAGAGCCGGTGCGCGATCACGAACGTCGTGCGTCCGCTGCGCAGCGCCCGTAGCGCGTCGCGGATCTGTCGCTCGCTCTCGGAGTCGAGGCTCGACGTCGCTTCGTCGAGGATCAGCACCTGCGGGTCGGCGAGGATGGCGCGCGCGATGGCCACACGCTGCCGCTGCCCGCCCGAGAGCTTCACACCGCGTTCGCCGACGATGGTGTCGTAGCCGTCGGGGAAGCCGGCGATGAACTCCTCGCAGTTGGCGATCCGCGCCGCCTCACGCACCTGTTGCTTGGTCGAGCCGGGCTTGGAGAACGCGATGTTGTCCGCGATGGTGCCGTCGAACAGGAAGTTGTCCTGCAACACCACGCCGAGCGTGGAGCGGTAGTCGCGCAGCTTGAGCGTGGCGAGGTCCTGCCCACCGATCGTCACGCGGCCTTTCATGGGGCGATTGAACGCGAGGATGATCGAGATGAGCGTGCTCTTGCCCGAGCCGCTCGAACCCACGAGCGCCGTTGTGGTGCCGGCCTTCGCGGTGAACGACACATCCTTGAGCACCGGGATGCCTTCGCGGTACTCGAACCACACGTCGTCGAACACCACGTCGCCGTCCGGGCGCGCGAGCAACTGACGCTGCGCGTCGTCCTCGTCCTCGGTGGGCGTCTCGAAGATCTCGCGGATGCGGTCGAGCCCGGCGAACGCCTCCGTGAGCTGCGTGCCGATGCTCGCCATCTGCACCACCGGGAACGACACGAGGCCGACGAAGAAGATGTACGAGATGAGATCGCCCAGGGTCATGGTGCCCGCCGCCACCGCGCGTCCGCCGACGGTGAGGATGAGCACACCCACCGCACCGATGATCACCGTGCTCACCGCCGCGATGGCGCTCGTGCCCGTGATCGTGCTCGCGATGTTCCGGAACAGGCGATGTGCGCCCTGCGTGAAGACGATCTCCTCGCGTTTCTCCGCCGTGTACACCTTCACCACGCGCGCGCCGCCCATCGCCTGACCGAGTCGGCCGGACACCTCGGCTTGGATCTTGGAGCGCTCGCGGAAGATCGGCCGCAGACGCTGGAACGCGACTGCCATCACCACCGCGAACACCGCGAGGAACCCGAGTGTGCAGGCGGTGAGGAACCAGTTGAGATAGAACAGGTAGCCCAGCGCGATCGACGCGGTGAGCACACCGCAGACGAGCTGGATGATGCCGGTGCCGATGAGATTGCGGATGCCTTCGGCGTCGTTCATCACGCGATTGATCAGCACGCCGCTCTGTGTGGAATCGAAGAAGCTCACCGGCAGCCGCAGCACGCGCGCCTGCACGGCACGGCGGAGATCGGTGATCGCGCGCTGTGCGGCCACCGAGATCACCTGCGAGAGCGCGAACGAACTCGACGCTTGCAGCACCGTCGCGACGCCGCCGGCGATGGCGATCGGCGTGAGCAACTCGAGGCGTCCTTTGGTGAGCACCTCATCGATGATCCACTTCGCGCTGCCGGGCAGGACGAGCCCGGCGAGCCGATTCACGAGCATGAGGCTGAGTCCGATCGCGAGCGAGCCGCGATGTTGCCACATGAGCTTGCGCGCTTCAGCCCACGCAGCCTTGTAGTTCACCTTCTTCTTGCCGGCGGACTTCGCGTCCTGCTTTGCCTCGGCTTTGGCGGACCGCTTCTCCTTTGCGGCAGTGATCCGACTCGTCATGCCGCACCGCCGCGTGCCGCAAGCAGCGTCGCGGGGTCGTCGGAGAGGAGTCCGTTGACACCTTTGGCCCAGTACGCCCGAGCTTCTGCCGGGTCATTCACTGTCCATACATGCGCCGGCCCGCCGCGCGCGTGAACCATGCGCGCGAACTGTGCGACGGGAAGCGGGAGCAAGCCATGACGTGGGGGGATGATCATCGCGTCAAAAGGGAGTGAGGTCGGTCGGGCGCCGAAAAGCGCGGGGACGTACAGCGGCTTGAGCGCCTCCACCGACGAGCCGGTGGGCAATCCGGCGCGCCGGAACGGGTCGAGCGCGGCCTGCAGAAAGCTACCGAGCAGCACCCGACCACTGTCACCACGGCGCTCGAGAAGTGAGAGCACGGGCTGGGAGGCGGACGCCACCTTGAGCTCGATGATGAGCGGCAACCCGCGGAATGCATCGAGCGTCTCGTCGAGCGTCGGTACACGGATGCCTTTGCCGCGATAGGGGAATGTGCGGCCACCGTCCGTCGTGAAGCGCGCGCCGGCGTCCACCCGACCGATCTCGGCCAAGGTCATCTCGGCCACCACGCCGTGGCCGTCCGTGGTGCGTTCGAGCGTGGGGTCGTGGATCACCACCGGCACGCCGTCGCGCGTGACGTGCACGTCGAACTCGATCGCATCGACGCCCAAGGCGACGGCCTGCGCGAAGGATTCGAGCGTGTCTTCCGGGGCATGGGCGCGATTGCCACGGTGTCCGATGACCAACCGTCGCGCGGGATCGAGAAGGGGCAGCACCACTGGAACATAAACGAAGCGGGGTGGGCCAAGTGGCCCACCCCGCTTCGACCTGCCCAGCGACCCCGGTATCAGAAGTTGTACTGGATACGCGTGGTGATGAAGCGGCCCACTTCCGGCACGCCGATGAACGTCGGCACGCGGTTGTCGAAGATGTTCTGGGCATTGAGCGACCAGCGGACGTTCGCCGCCACCGGGAGGCGATACGAGAAGCCGGCGTCGAGGAAGGCGTTCACCGGAACCTGCTCGTAGCGGTTCGGCGTGCCGACGTTGTAGCTGTTGTACACGCCCGAGTTCACCGGGAACGCGTCGGTGTAGCGGCCGCGGAGTTCGGCGGTCATGCCGCGCTCCTGGTCATCCATGCGCAGCGTGATCGAGGCGCGGTGCTTCGCCGCGTTGGCGGTGAGCGGGTTGGCCGCGGTCACGCCAGGCGCCTTCTCGAAGACGTTGCGGTTGAGGTTGGAGTAGGTCGCTCCGACCGTCCACGTGTTGTTGATGAGGTAGTCGGCCGCGAGATCGATGCCGCGGACGTCGACCTGACCGGTGGAGTTCTGGTACGTGAAGAGCAGGTAGTTCTTGTCCCAGAGCGGGTTGTCGAAGCTGAGCAGGCCGCCGGGGAGCTGGGCGAGCTGGGTGACCCAGCCCGTGATCACGGTCGGGATCGCAGCACCCGGAACGCCGTTGGCGCCGAGCACCGGACCGATCTGCGCGCCGAGGTAGGCGCCGAGCGTGGTCGGATCGAGGAAGACCGCGTCGTCGAGGTTCACGACCTGCGTGGTCGGATCCGACGGGCGAATCTGGTACCAGAAGTCAGCGGACACGCGGAGGTTGTTGTTGAAGACCCCCTTGTAGCCGATCTCCCAGGTGTTGGAGAAGTTCGCACCGAGGGCGCCGAGGTCCGTGGGATTGGTCCACGGCACGACCGGGGTGCCCGGGGCACCGAGGTTACGCAGCACGCCGCGCACCTGCGCGTCGGTCGGCGCGAGGCCGGCCAGGGCGTTACGGATCGCGGTGACCTGCGCCGGCGAGAGGCCGAAGGCGGCACCGGCCGCGCCCGCGAGGGCAGCACCGTTGGTCGCCATGATGCCCGGAACCATCGCCGAGCCGGTCGCTGCGACCGGGTTCGGGCCGGTGAACGGCGAACGCATGCAGAGGCCGCCGTTGATGGCGGCGTCGCAGCCGCGGTCGTAGCGCCAGCCTTCCTTGGCCGGGTTGCCGAAGATCTGCACGTCGGTGTTGCCGAGCGCCGGTCCGAGATTCACGCGCTGGCCCGACCACTGGTCGAGGAAGAGCGAGAAGGACGCCGGGGAGTTGAAGGCGCGGTTGAACGTGAGGCGGAAGTTCTGGGTCGGCGTCGCCTTGAAGATGAAGGCGGCGCGCGGCGAGAACTGCGTGCCTTCGATGCGCGAGTTCATGTCGCCGCGAACGGCGCCGGTGAAGTCGACGCGATCGCTGAGCGGGTGCGTGAGCTGCAGGTACGCGCCCATCTCGTTGATGTTGTCATCGTCCTCGTTGCGGCCCATGATGGTGCCGGCCGTCTTCGGCGTCGTGGCGATGTAGTCCACGCCGGCCGTGTACTTGGTGCTCTTGTAGTTGAAGCCCTGCTGCGCCTGCGCGACGAGCACGGTCGACTGGTCGACGACCGGGATGCCGGAGCGGCGGTAGAACGTGCCGGCGTCGTCGGTGGCGTTGTCGTTCCCCGCATCGGACGCATTGTAGAACACCTGCGCGAAGAACTTCTTGTGGCGGAAGCGCTGCTGGAGGTTGGTGTAGCTCCAGTTCTTCACCTGCGCGGCGCCGAAGGTCGTCGTGATCTCGAGCGCGCTGGCGGCCTGCGTGTACCCGAAGGTCGTGATGGCTTCGGTGTCCTCGTTCGGGCGGTAGTCGAGGCGGGCTTCGCCGGAGTACTTGAGGAGGTCGAAGTCGCGCGACTTCGCCTGGCCCTGACGCGACGCCGGCACGCGCGGATCGCCGGCCGGATACGTCTTATAGATGGCGTTCGCCACCGGGTTCGCGCTGGGACCGAGGTCGACTTCGTTCAGGTCGGTGTATTCCCAGTCCTTCGCGGAGAAGTACTCACCGGAGATCTTGTAGCCGAACTTCTCGTTGCCGAAGGTGCCGGCGTGACGGCCCGCGAGGCGGGCCATGGAGCGCTCGCCACCGTCGAGGGTCAGCGTGGTGCCCTTCGACTGGAACGGCGACTTGGTGATCACGTGCAGCACGCCGGCGCCGGAGTTCGGGCCGTAGAGGGCCGAGGCCGGGCCCTGCAGCACTTCGATGCGATCGACGTCCTCACCGGTGCCGGTGAACAGGAACGGCACGTTGACGCGGAGCGACGGGACACCGGCGAAGCGGTAGTCCTGCAGCATCAGCATCGACGTGGAGAAGGCGTTGTTGAAGCCGCGCGAGACGATGTTCGCCTGCACGATGCCGCCGTTGGAGATCGAGAGGCCCGGCGTCGACTTCAGGTGGTCCGTGATCGTCACCGAGGGACGCTCGGCGATACGATCCGCGGACACCACGGAGATCGAGTTGGGCGAGTCGAGGATCTTCTCGGGCTCGGCACCGCGCGTGCCGGTGGTGACGACCTGATTGAGCTGCGTGGCGATCTCGGCGAGGCCGACGTTCACCGTCGCGGTGCCGCCCGAGGTGACGACCACGCCTTCGGTGCGCTTGGCGCTGTAGCCGATGCGGGTGACGAGCACCGCGTACGTGCCCGCGGGGACGTTCGCGACACGGTAGTTGCCGTCATCCGCGGACTGGCCCGCGGCGACGCGCGTCCCGCCGGAGTAGACCTGGATCTGCGCACCGCCGATGGCGGCGCCGCCCTCGGCCTGCGTCACGCGGCCGGCGATGGACCCGGATTGGGCGTCGGCGGTACCAGCGACGGCGAAGAAGCCGAGCATCGCGAGTACCCTGCTGACGGAACGGATTCGCATACGAATCGCACCTCGAAGTGCATGGGGTGTGAGGACCGAAGCCGCACGAGGCCACGGGTCCCTGGAGTGAGCTGAGTCACAGGTCTTTGGACCGTCCCTAAGTTCCCGCCCGCCGGGCCAAACGTCAATACTCAATCAATAGAGGCGCCGAGGGGGGCGGGGGGTTGCGCGGGTACCGGGGTGCGATACAAACCCGGGCGCGCGGTCCGGGGCGACAAGCGGGGACGGACGCCTCGCTACCGGACCCCGATCACCTTGTGGGTCTGCACCGAGAGCCGCCAGCGCGGATGGGCGAGGACGTAGGCAATGGCGGCGGCGGTGTTGGCCGCCAGATCCGGCCCGTCCATCGGCTGCAGGTACCAGTGGCGGAAGTCCAGGTCTTCGAATCGCTCCGGCCGCGCCAGCGCCTGTGGGTACACGAGCTTGAGCTCGTCTCCGCCCGCGACCACCACGGGCGCATTCGCCTTGGGGCTCACACAGACCCAGTCGAGTCCCTCGGGGAGGGGCTGGGTGCCGTTGGTCTCCACCGCCACCTCGAAGCCCCGCGCGTGCAGGGCGGCGATGGCCGCCGCATCGAGCTGCAGGAGGGGTTCGCCACCGGTGCAGACCACGTAGGGGGTACCTCCGGCCGAAGCCGGCCAGTGCGCCGCCACGGCGTCGGCGAGCGCCTCGGCCGTGGCGAACTTCCCGCCGTCCGGTCCGATCCCCACAAAGTCGGTGTCGCAGAACGAACACACCGCCGTCGCGCGATCGGCCTCGCGCCCCGTCCACAGGTTACAGCCCGCGAACCGGCAGAACACGGCGGGGCGGCCCGCGTGGGCGCCCTCACCCTGGAGTGTGTAGAAGATTTCCTTGACTGAATACATGGAGACGCAGATGGGAGATGTGAGATGGGAGAGGGGAGAGGTGACGCATGGTCGACGTGGACCGGGAACTCTGCCCGGCGAACAACCCACATCTCCCATCTCCCCTCTCACATCTGCAGTTCCGAAAAACCCCGGGCCCGCAACACACACGCATCACAGTGCTCGCAGGGCGTGCCGTCGGCTGCGGGATCATAACACGAGATCGTCTCGCTGTAGTTCACCCCCAGCGCCAATCCCGTGCGGATGATCTGTGCCTTGGTCATCGCGATGAGCGGCGTGAGGATTCTCGTGCGCGCCGTGCCTTCCACGCCGGCGCGCGTCGCGAGGTTCGCCATGGTCTCGTATGCCGCGATGTACTCCGGACGGCAGTCGGGATAGCCGCTGTAGTCCAATGCGTTCACGCCGATCAACAGATCGTTGGCGCCCAGCACCTCGGCCCACGCGAGGGCGAACGAGAGGAAGATCGTGTTGCGCGCGGGCACGTACGTGATCGGGATGCCCTCGCCCATGGCCGCGGCGTCGCGGTCCTTGGGCACGTCGATCTCCGCCGTGAGCGCCGAGCCGCCGAACAACCGCAGGTCGATATCGCAGACCACGTGACGCGCCACCTTCCAGCGCGCGGCGATCTGCTGGGCGCGCGTGATCTCGATGTCGTGCCGCTGGCCGTAGCGGAACGTGAGCGCGTTCACGGCGTAGCCCGCCTTGGTCGCGAGGGCCAGCACCGTCGTGGAGTCGAGTCCGCCGCTCAGCAGCACCACGTCGGGCGTCCCTTCGGGAACAGGCGCGAGCGTCACTCCGGTCACGCCGCTCACTCCGTGCGCAGGCCGGCGACGATGTCCTTGAGGCGCATCGAGCCCTGCAGCAGTGCGGTCGCGGCACCGGACATCTCCTCGCAGGCCGCACTCTGTTCCTCGGTCGACGCACTCACCTGTTCGGCCGCGGCCGCGTGGCCCTCCGCCGTGCGCGCCGCGAGCGAGATGCCCGCGACCGCATGATTCACGGCGACGACATTCGCATCGGCGGCTTCACCCAGCCCCACGGCGGCCGCCTTGGTGAACTCGGCGGCGGTGCCGATCGACTCCAGCGCGCCGTCGATGCCCGTCGACACCTTCTCGATGTCGCCCACGCGCAGCGATCCGGTCTCCATCGCGGCCGTGGTGCTCGACACACGACGCGAGACCACCGCGGTGAGCTGCACCACGTCGTCGGCGGCCTGCTGCGCCTGGTCCGCGAGTTTGCGCACCTCGTCGGCGACGATCGCGAAGCCACGACCTGCCGCGCCGGCGCGTGCGGCCTCGATCGCGGCGTTCAACGACAACAGGTTCGTCTGTTCGGCGATGCGGCTCACGATGCCGACGAACCGATTGATGCTCTCCGCCGTGCTGTTGAGTTCGCGCACCTCGGCGGCCGCGCGATCGACCGATTGGCGGATCTCGTACAGCAGCGTGCGCGCGCGGGCGATCTCGATGCGCTTCTCGCGCGCCTGACGTTCGATCTCCGCCGCGAGGTCGGCGACCTCTTCGGCGCCGGCTCGCACCGTGTGTGCACGTTCGCGCACTTCCTGCAGCGCCACATCGGCTTCGCGCAGCGAGCTCACCTGACCTTCAGCGCCTTCGGTCACTTCGGACATCGCGGTCGCCGTCTGCGACGCCGCCATCGAGATCTGGTCGGCCGCCGAGGTCAGCTGATGCGCCGACGTCGCGACTTCCTCGGCCGTGCCGCGGGAGACGCTCGCCACGCGCGAGAGCGAGGATGCGGTGCTGTTCATCGCCTCGGCGAGCTCCTGGAACTCGCCGGGGAGATCGGTCTCGGTGCGGAAGTCGAGGCGGCCTTCGCTCAGGCTGCGCGCGTGCCGCACCAGTTGCCGCAGCGGCCCGACGATGGAGCGATACGCACTCGCGAACGTGAACACACCGAGGATCAACGCGCCGATCACCGCCGCGAGCAGGAACTGCCGTCGTGCCTTCGCTGCTGCATCGAGATCCTGCGTCGCGCGGGTGACCTGCGCGGTGCGCATCGCCACGAGCCGCGAGACATCGCGATCGAGTTCGACTTCGAGTGGCAGTACGGCGTCGGCGCGCGCGGTCGCGGCGTCCATGCGACCCAGGTCGCGCAACAAGTGCGCCTGCGCGAGTCCGACTTCTACCGCCGACAGCGATTCGTCGATCGCGGCGATGAGCCCGAGTTCGGTGGAGGTGAGGCCAGGGCTGCTATTCAGTTCGCGCAGCGTCGCATGGGCCGCCCAGGCGGCCTCGCGGAATGCCGCGCGCGAGGCGGCGTCCCCGCGGGCCAAGAACACGGACGCCTTGCCGAGCTCGCGCTCGAGACTCGTGCGGAGTTTTCCGGTGAGTTCGCCCTCGCGTCGCACGGAGATGAGTGTGCCGCCCAGTTCGCGGCTGAACGCGCCGATCGCGAAGTAGCCGATGGAGCCGGCGAACACCACAAGCCCCACCAGCAGTGTGAAGCCGGCGATGAGACGCGAGCGGATGGTGCGCAGTTCGAGGAGGTTCACGGCGTGCCTCGTTCGGCGACCGTGAGCTTCCCGCGCACGATGCGGGTCATGGTGAACGCCTGTCCGGCGGGGTCGCCGAGCGAATCGAAGGCGATGGTGCCGGTGACACCGGGGTGCGCGCTCTCGCCGGTGCGCGTCGCGAGCCATTCACGGATCTTCGCGCGGTCGCGGCCCACGGCTTCGACGGCACTCGCGAGGAGCTTCACCGCATCATAGGCGAGCGCGGCATTGCCATCGGGGTCCTGTCCGTAGGCTTCGCGGAACGCGCTGACGAACTCCTGCGCGCGCGGGCGCGGGTCGAGCGGCGTGAACGGCGCGCCGACGAGCGCGCCCTCAGAGGAGGAATCCGCCGCCACGCCCGTCCAGCCGTCGCCCCCGAGGAACTCGGCGCCGACCTTCTGTCGCCGCGCTTCGCGCAGGATCGCGATCCCCGAGCGTTCGGTACCGGCGACGAACACGAGATCAGGCCGCCGTGCAGCGATCCAGCTCACGTAGATCTCGGCGCCGTCGCCGCTCGTGGAGATGGGGTCGAGCCCGATGACCGAGTCCGGGAACGCTTTGCGGAAGTTCTCGGCGAGGCCGCGCCCGTAGGCGTTGTTCTCGTAGAGGATGGCCACCCGCTTCTTGCCGAGCCGCGTGGCGAACTTCGCGAGGTCGACCGAGTTCTGCACGTCGGAGGAGATGACGCGGAACACCCACGGGGAGATGCCCGAGAGCGAGGCCGATGATGCCGTGGTGGCGAGTGCGGTGAGCTGTCCGTCGTAGACCCGCGCCGCCGCGAGCATCGCGCCGGACGTGACGTGTCCCACCACTGCGACGATGCTGTCGTTCTCGACGAAGCCTTGAGCGATGGACGCGGCGCGTGAGCCCTCACCGCCGTCGTCCATGAAGCGGATCAGCAGCGAGTCGCCCTTGATGCCGTTGGCGGCGTTGATCTGCCGCATGGCGAGCTCGGCGCCGCGACGGTTGGCGCGACCGAAGCCTTCATCGAACGGGCCGGCCATGCCGAAGACGATGGGACCGCGCTGTTCACCGCAGGCGGCGGTGAGCGAGAGTGCGAGGAGCAGGGCGAGCGCGGGGGGACGCGGCATCATTCAGCGGCGGGGGGCGGAGTCGCGGAGTCGTTGCAGTGCGGCGCGCGCTTCGGTGCGCGCCGGTTCGGTGATGCTGTCGCCCTTCTCCCAGCGGCGAACGAAGTCCTGCCACGCAGCGATCGCCTTGTCGCGTTCGCCCACCTGCTCATAGAGACGAGCACGAGCCGCGAAGGTGCGGACGTACACTGCATAGCCGGGATCGATGAACGCGTTGACGAATCGGCTCGGGTGCATGGCTTCATATTGGGCGATCGCGCCGCGCTTGTCACCAAGTACTTCCAGTACCTCCGCGCGCATGACGGTGCGGAGGCCGGCGAGACCGAGGCGGGCGATGCGCACCGAGTCCGGCGAGGAGAACGTCCCGGCGATGCGGCGGGCTTCTACAGTGTCGCCGCGCAGCAAGGCCAGACGTGCTTCGAGGTCGGGTTGTTGCTGCGCCGGGCCCGACGCCCGCTTCACCACCGCGCTGAACGCCGTGTCGCCGGAGAGCATGAACGCGACGTACGCGAGCGGGATCATGCTTTGCCGCAGCTGGACGAGCGCCGCGTCCTTGGACTGCTCGACCCGACGCAGGCCCGCGAGCAGCTCCGTCCGTTCCGCGGCGGTGAGCGATCCGCGCATCGCGCCGGCGAGGCCGAGCTTGAAACCGCTGAGCAGCGGGCGCGTGGGGGCCGAGCCGAACGGGAGCACGCTGTCGGTCTTCACGAAGTAGTCGGCGGTGCGCTCGACCTCCGCCATGCTGCCGCTCATGCCGGCAGCCGTGACGGCGGAGGCGATGATGGTGAAGCGATCCGAGGTCGGGATCTGGCTCCGCATCTCGGCGGGTGAGAGCTCGCGCGTGGCATCAAGCAGCGTCTTCATTCCCCTCGGGTCATCGGCGGCCATCTGGTACGTGCCCGCGACGAATCGCAGCGGCGACCGTGCGAGCGCAGGCCGCGTGAGGGAGGCATCGAGGAACGCGAGCGCGGAGTCGATCTTGCCGGCCGCCACGTAGCCCTGTGCGAGCATTGCCACGGCGGGGACGGCGTCGGGGTCCGCCTTCACCCAGCCGCGCGTGAGTTCGAAGCCGCGCGCCAACGCCGTGTCACGGAGCGCCATCAGGCGCGCCGGTCCTCCGATACGCCGGACATCGTTGGAATCGGCCACGACTTGCACCGTGTCCCCGACCAGCAGGAGACCTTGCTGCCCGGTGAAGAGCTGGTACTGCTGGATCAGATGCGAATACGCGAGATGGAACGTGGAGTCGAGCGCGAGCGTGCGGTGGAACGCCCGCAGCGACGCGGTCATGCGGCCGGTGCTGGCGTTGTAGTCCTGCGGGTCGAACGGCGTGTGGAACAGCGCATCGCCGTAGCCGTACCACGCCTCCGCGACGCTCGAATCCGTCTCGATCAATGTCCGGTAGATGTCCTGCGCTTCTTTCAGTTCCTTCGAGCCATCGCCGCCTGTGGTGCTTGCGCGCAATCCGCGCGAGAGTGCGTAGTGCCCACGGACGAGCGCTTGTTCGCGCTTGGGCAGACGGTCCACCAGCGCCAAAGCCCGTGCCGCACTCTCGAGGTAGCCCGCGCCCGTCGCATCACCCCATCCCAAGGCGAGCGAGCGTTTGTGCCACGCCAGCGCGAACGTCGAGTCGTTGCGGATCGCGGTCTGGAACAACGTATCCGCGCGCAGCACCTGCCACGAGAACAGCGCCCGCACACCCTCGAGGTAGGCGCGATAGGCGACCAGCGAGTTGGTGGTCGCCGCGGCGAGATCCACGCTCTCCGAGCCCGTCACACCGGCCACGCCGATGAGATACCGTGCGAGCCCGTCGAACAGCGGGCGCGGGTCGGTGTTGAGCGCGGTGGTGCGCGACTCCGTCTGCAACGACTTGCCGCTCGCCACATCGTAGAGCCGGGCATCCACGCGCAGTGAATCGCTGGTCGTGGTGATGGTGCCCGTCACTACGGTCCACGCGTTCGCGCGCCGCGCGATCTCCAACGCCTTGTCGAGATCGACGCGCTTCTCCTCGAGTCCGGCATCGCGCACCAACACCATGGTGCGCTCGTAGTCCGCGACGTCCAAGTCCTTCCACTGCGCGAGCGCGAGCGTGAGCATGTTCACGGCACCGTCGCGCAGCCACTTGATGTCGGCGTTCCCGCTCTGCACCTCGAACGGCATCACGGCGTACGAACGCCGCGGGTCCACCCCGCTCGGCACGCCGCTGCCACCGAGCATCGCCCACGCCGTCGCCACGAGTGCGGCCACGGCCACGCCGCCGATCACCAACGACCGACCCTTGCTCGCCGCGCCCTTCCCGCTCGCCGTGCCCCGTGCGCCGAGGCTACCGATCGCGGTGCGCATGCCGCTGCCCGAGCTCCCACCGGACGGCGTCCACGCCATGCCGATCACCTCGGCCATCTCACGGCCAGACGCCCAACGCTGCTCCTTATCCTTCGCCAGCGCGCGGTCGATCGCCGTCGCGACACCTTCCGGCACCGACGCAGCCGCCTCGGCCAACGGCTTGGGCGTCTCGGTGAGATGCTTCACCAGCATCCCCGCGACGTTCGATGCATCCACCACCGGTTTGCCGGTGAACGTCTCGTAGCCCACCAGCGCGAGCGCGTACAGGTCGCTGCGTCCGTCGATAGTCGACTCGCCGGTCGCCTGCTCGGGGCTCATGTAGCGCGGGCTGCCGAGGATCATGCCGGTGCCGGTCATGCGCCCGTCGCCCTCGAGCGCACGCGCCACGCCGAAATCGGTGAGCATCGCGCGGCCCGTCTCGCGGTCGAGCAGGATGTTCTCCGGCTTCACGTCGCGGTGCACGATCCCGTTGCTGTGTGCGTAGTCGAGCGCGAGCGCGAGTTCGTGGAGGACGCGTTCGGCGCGCGCGGGCTCCACCTTCCCCTCGCGGGAGAGCAGGTCGCGGAGCGACTCGCCGGGCACCAACTCCATCACGAAGTACAGCAGGCCGCCGGCATCACCGGCCGTGTACACGGCCACGATGTTCGGATGCCGCAGCTTGGCGACGGTGCGTGCCTCCAACAGGAAGCGATCACGCAGCTGCGGGTTGGTGGCCACGTCGCCCGAGATGACCTTGATGGCAACGGGCCGGTCGAGCGTGATGTCGCGGGCGCGGTCCACGCTGCCCATGCCGCCCTGACCGAGGAGCCCCTCGATGGCGTATTGCCCACCGAGACGCGTTTGTAGCGCCTCGCGGATCGGATCGGTCCCGGTGGGTTCGCTCATGTGTGGCTCTTTCCTCGTCGACCGCGTGCGGACGGTTGTTGCTGCGTGAGGCAGTGCAGGGTCCCGAGACCCCAGACCAGGTCCACCGCGTGGATCCCCACCACGGCGCGGCCCGGGAACAGCTCGGCCAACGTGTTCAGCGCGATCCGGTCGTTGGCGTCGTTGAACGTCGGCACGATCACCACACCGTTCGCAATGTAGAAGTTCGCATAACTCGCGGGCAGTCGCGCCCCGTCCATGATCACTGGCCGAGGATACGGCAGTGTCACGGTCTTGATCGGCTCGCCGCGTGCGTCGGTCGCCCCGCGCAGACGCTCGAGGTTGTCGAGCGACCGCGCGTGGTTCTCGTCCTCAGGGTTCTCTTCGTGCGCCAACACCACCACCCCTGGGGCCACGAATCGCGCGATGTCGTCCACATGGCCGTGGGTGTCATCGCCCACACAGCCTTCGCCGAGCCAGATGGTCTTGGTGATGCCGAGCTCCTCTGCGAAGAGACGCTCATAGGCCTCGCGCGTCATTCCGGGATTGCGGACCTGCACGTCGGTCAGCAACCACTCCTCGGTCACGAGCATCGTCCCGAGCCCGTCGGTCTCGATGCCGCCGCCTTCGAGGATCACACGACCGCGGCCATCCGCGCGCTGCGGCTCATGCCGAGCGAGCCCGGTGTGGTCGGCGATGAACCCGCCGATCCGCCCGTCGAGCGAGTGATTGTCGTACTTCGCCCAGGCGTTGAAGCCCCAGTTGACCCAGCGCACACTGCCGTCCGCGAGCTGCACCGCCGTGGGCGCCGAGTCGCGCAGCCACACGCGGTCACTGGGGCACAGATGCAGGTGCACGCGACTCTCGCGCACCTCATGCATCTTGAGGCAGTGCCACGCCTGCTCCTCGGTGGCTTCGTCGTGCACGAGGATGTGCACGCGCTCGTGCTCCGCAAGCACCCGCGCGATCTCGGCGTACACCCACGGGATGGGGCCGAACTTGCCGGGCCAATCCGGCTCGTGGTGCGGCCCGCAGATCCATGTGGCGTCGTGCCGTTCCCACTCGGCGGGCCAGCGCAGGGCGGGGGCATGCTCCGCCTTGGCCGTGTGCGCAGGCGTCACGACCCGATCCACCGGTTCAGGATCGGTCCGTACGAGTCCACGCGGCGATCGCGCAGGAAGGGCCAGTTGCGACGTGTGTACTCGATGAGCGCGGGATCGCACTTCGCGAACAGCGTCGTCTCTCCGGTCTCCGCTTGCGCGATGTAGCGGCCGTACGGATCGAAGATCATCGAATGTCCGAAGAACTCGATGCCGTCGGTGCCGGCCTCAGGCTCGAAGCCCGCGCGATTGGGCGACGCGACGAACACGCCGTTGGCGATCGCGTGCGCACGCTGCGCGGTGCGCCAGGCATCGACCTGCGCCGCGCCCCACTCGGCCTTCTCCGCTGGGTGCCAGCCGATGGCAGTGGGATAGAACAGGATCTCGGCGCCGAGCAACGACGTGATGCGCGCGGCCTCGGGATACCACTGGTCCCAGCAGATGAGCACGCCGATGGTCGCGTAACGTGTCTTCCACACCATGTAGCCGCCTGCCTCGCCATCGGGGCCGCGTACACCCTTGGGCTGCACCGGCGCCGACGACTCACCCGGGGCGAAGTAGTACTTCTCCTCGAAGAGTGGGTCATGCGGGATGTGCATCTTGCGATACACGCCGAGCAGCGCGCCATCGGCGTCGATCACCGCCGCGCTGTTACGATACACGCCCGGCGCCTGCTTCTCGTAGAACGGCACCACGAGCACCACCGCGAGTTCCTTCGCGAGCGCGGAAAGGCGCGTGAGCGTGGGGCCGGTAACGGGTTCGGCGAGGTCGAACCGCGACGCGTCGAGCTTCTTGCAGAAGTACGGCGCGTTGAAGAGTTCCTTGAGGCAGATCACCTGCGCGCCCTTGGCGTGGGCATCGCGGATGCGCGACTCGGTGGCGACGAGGGTCGCGTCAGCGGTCGCGGCGACGCCATCCTGGATGATGGCGACGGTGAATGGGGCACGCGTGGTCATGCGTGCAATTTCGCCCCCTTACACTCGCACCGCCACCACGAGATCCATCACGTTGGTGCCGGTATGGCGCGCGGAGATCAGCGCGTCGTCGGCATCGAGTGCGCCATAGGCATCACAGCGGGCCAACGCGCGGTGCGGCGCCGCCCCGCTGGCGGCACTTCGACGCCAGGTGGACGCGTTCACTATCGCGCCGGCCGCCGGCGAGGGACCGTCCTGTCCGTCGGTGCCGGCGGCGAGCATCCACGTGCCGTCAATGCGCTGTTCGTCGAATACCTCGGCGGCGGCGAGTGCCAACTGCTGGCATCGGCCGCCCAGCCCGTGCTCCGACGGCAATCGCACGGTCGTTTCGCCGCCCCAGATGAGGCAGCAGCCGGGGATCGACCGCGCCGCGAGGTGCGCCAGCACCCGCCCGGCCGCCGTGGCGTCGCCTTCGAGGGTGGACTGCGCCAGCAGCACCGGGTCGTAGCCGCGGCGCGTGGCTTCGGCGGCGGCGGCTGAGAGGGCAGCCGTGTTACCCACCACGAACGGCTTGGCGACCGTCTCGAACGGGGCCTCGTCTGGCTTGGGCGTTTCGGGATACACCCCCGAGCGCATGGTGCCGATGATTGACGCGATCGAGAGTGGAATGCGCCGCGCCAAGTCCGCTTCACGAAGAATGGCCTCGATCTCCGCGGCTTCCAGCGGGTCCGGGGAGATGGGCCCCGAGCCGATCATCGCGGGGTCCTCCGTCGGTACGTCGGAGAGGAGGATCGGCAACACCATCGCCGGCTGCAGCGCCTGCGCGAGCCGACCGGCGCCCCAGCGGGTGAAGCGCTTGCGGACGGCGTTGGTCTTCTCGATCGGGAGGCCGGCGCCCAGGAGCAGGGCGTACAGGTACTCCAGATCGCTCGCTCGGATGCCGGAGATGGGTGCACCGATCAGGCTGGACGTGCCGCCGGAGATGAGCACCAGCACCACATCGTCTCCTCGGACCCGCGTGCAGACGTCGGCCAGCCACGCAGCGGCCTCCGCCGACCGCACGCCGGGCACCGGATGGTCACCGATGAGGGCGTCGAGTTTCTCGAGTTCGCTCGTGGGGACGTCCACCTCGGTGGCGAGCTGCGAATCGCTCGCAACGACGACGATCCCGCCGGCGAGTGTGCGGCCGGTCTGGTGACAGAACACGATGGCCGCCCCCGCCATGGCGGGAGCGGCCTTGCCGAGTGCGATCACCCAGTGCGGGCGATCGTGTCGGGTTGCGAGTGCGGCGGCGTGGGCCTCGAGGCCCGCACGCACCACCTGCGCGGGGTCGGCGGCGGCGACGGCGGCGTTGTAGCAGGCCCGGAGGTCTGCCGCCACGTCGCGCGCCGCGCCAGGCGACATCACTTGCCCGCGGACGCCTTCTCGACGGCGGCCTTCAGCTCCGTGTACGAATCGGCAGCGAGCTCACGGAAGGGGCGCATCACATGCTTGATGCGACCGTCCGGCCCGACGACGAAGAGCACGCGGCGCATGAACTTCTGGCCGTTGCGCTCCACCATCACGTCGTACGGCGCACCGAGCGTGCCGGCGACGTCGCTGACGAAGGTGACGGGGAAGTTCGCTTCGGTCGCCCAGCTCGCCTGCTGCGAGGCGCTGTCGGTGGAGACGGCGAGCACCGTCACACCCTTGCCGCCGTTGAACAGCGTGGCGTACTGATCGCGATACGAGTTCATCTGCGCGGTGCAGCCGCTGGTGCGCACGCGCGGGAAGAACGCGATGACGACCGTCTGGCCCTTGAGGCTGGAGAGCTTGATCGGCTCGGCGGTCACGCCGTCCTTGGTCGCGCCGGGCAGCGTGAAGTCGGGGGCCATGTCGCCGACCTTTGGGCCGTTGTCGGGCGCCGGCGTGGCGGGCTGCTGCGCGCGCGCGGACGAGGTGTGCAGCGCGACCGCGGCGACGGCGAGCGCGAGGGTGCGTGCGAGCAGCGAGCGGACGGAGCGGGTCATGTGGAGGATCCGAGTACGAGTGGGCTTACTTCGCGCCGGCCTTCTTCACGGCCGTGGCGAGTTCGGTGTAGGCGTCCGCGGAGAGTTCCTTGAACGGCCGCATCACGTGCGTGACCTTGCCGTCGGGAGCCACCACGAAGAGAACGCGGCGATACATGTTGATAGCAGGATACTTCACATCGTACGGCTTGGCGAGCACGCCGCGCTCGTCGCTGACGAACGTGACCGGGAACTTCTGCTCGGCGGCCCACTCGCGGAGCGTCTCGGGGTCGTCGGTGCTCACGGCGAGCACGGTGACGTCCTTCCCTTCATTGAAGAGCGTCGCGAACTGGTCGCGGTACGCCTCCATCTGATGCGTGCAGCCCGGCGTGCGGGCCTTGGGGAAGAAGGCGATGACGACCGTGCGCCCGCGCAGACCGGCGAGCGAGACGTTCTGCGGCAGGATGCCGTCCTTGGTCGCGGCGGGCAGCGAGAAGTCCGGCGCGATGCTGCCGACCGTCGGCGCGGCTTGCGCGTCGAGCGAAGTGGTCGCCGTGGCCAGTGCGGCGACGGCGATGATCGCGCGGATGCTGCGAGAGTTGACGAGGTCGGTATTCATGGCGGCGCCTGCGCGGTTGGAGATAGACTGATTGAACCTGCCGAACAGGAAGAAGGTTCCCCTTTCGCGGCGTGAGACTCAGCGATCGACCACGCGGAGCGCTGCAGGCACGCTGGCGACCTGCACCTGCGCGCTCGCGGTGCGCACGAGTTCGCCGTCGATCTCGCAGAGCGGTGCCGCCGCGAACTCCAATCGCATGTCGGCGAACCGACGATGCGTGCAATGCGGTCCACGCACGTGGGACCCTGAGATCGCACGCGCGAGAAGCAGCGGGCGCTGCAGCTTCGCGACGTCGTCGATGAGGATCGCATCGAGCTGCGCGTCGTCGATCCGCGCATCGGGCGCGATGCGGAACGTGCCACCGAAGTATTCGCCGTTGGAGAACACCGTGAGCAGATAGCGCCGCGCAGCCGCGCCGTCGATGCGCACTTCGATGCCATCGTAGGCGAAGATCTCTCGCAGCGCCGCGCCGACGTAGAGTGCCGGTCCGCGCAACAGCGTGCTGCGTTGCGTCGCTTCAAGCACGGCCGCGTCGAACCCGAAGCCAGCGACGTTCAGGAACCAATGGTCGTCGATGCGTCCCATGTCGACGCGCCGCTCGCGTACGTCGCCGTCCGCCAGACGTTTGGCAAGCGCCGCGGGATCGCGCGGGTCGAGCCCGAGGTTCTTGGCGAAGTCGTTGCCCGTGCCCGCCGCCAACAACGCCATCCGCGCCGGCGACCCCGCACGCGCGAGCGGCACCGCGCACTTGGACCAGGTGCCATCACCACCCGCCACCACGATGGTGTCGATCCCATCGTCGAGCGCCTCACGCACCAGTCGGGCTTCATCGCCAGCGCGCTCCGTCCCCCGCACGTCGGTGAACCCATACCGCGCGAACGCCTCCCGTATCCCCCCGATCACGCGCGCGCCGCGGCCGCGGCCGGAGGCCGGATTGAACAGAACGCGAAGCTTGAGACTCAAGAGGGGAGAGGGGAGATGGGAGAGGTGAGGCACTGCGACCAGGAAAAACTACGGGGAGAGCGACCCCAAGTGAGTCCCCTCCCCGCCGTTACTCAAAACTCCCGACTCACCACTCACCGCGCCGTTCCCATCACAGCGCCAAGAGCCTCACCGCGCCAACTGCCGCAACACGTACTGCAGGATCCCCCCATGCCGGTAGTAGTTCATCTCCTCCGGCGTATCGATCCGGCTGCGCACCTGGAACGTCTTGCCATCCGCCTTCACCGTGAGCGTCGCGCGCGGCGTCATCGTTTCGGACATGCCTTCGATCGTGATCGACTCGAAGCCCGTGAGGCCCAACGACTGCCGCGTCTCACCGTTCACGAACTCGAGCGGGATCACGCCCATGCCCACCAGGTTCGAGCGATGGATGCGCTCGAAGCTCTCGGCGATCACCGCGCGCACGCCGAGCAGCATGGTGCCCTTGGCCGCCCAGTCGCGCGACGAACCGGTGCCGTACTCCTTGCCCGCGATGATCACGAGCGGCGTGCCGGCCTTCTGGTACGCCTGCGACGCTTCAAAGAACGACGTAGGCTCAGCGTCCTTGGCCGAACGCGTCCACCAGCCTTCCATGCCCGGCGTGAGATCGTTCTTGAGCCGGATGTTCGCGAACGTGCCGCGCATCATGACTTCGTGGTTGCCGCGACGCGCGCCGTAGGA
>JADYYN010000130.1 GCA_020853635.1 Gemmatimonadaceae bacterium | reverse complement strand
GTGAGCAGGCGATGTACTACTTCCTCTCGGGTTACACGGCCAAGCTCGCCGGCACCGAGCGCGGCGTCACCGAGCCGCAGGCGACGTTCTCGGCCTGCTTCGGCGCGGTGTTCCTCGTGTGGCACCCGACCAAGTACGCCGAGATGCTCGGTGAGCTGCTCGACAAGCACGGCGCGCAGGTGTGGCTGGTGAACACCGGCTGGAGCGGCGGCGCCTACGGCACCGGCGCGCGCATGAAGCTGAGCTACACCCGCGCGATGGTGCGCGCCGCACTCGCCGGCAAGCTCGACAAGGCGCAGGTGACGCCCGACCCGATCTTCGGTCTGCCGATCCCGTCGGCGATCGAAGGTGTGCCGAGCGAGATCCTCAACCCGCGCAACACCTGGAAGGACGGTGCGGCGTATGACACGCAGGCGAAGAAGCTGGCCGGGATGTTCGTGGAGAACATCAAGAAGTTCGGCGCGGCGGTGAGCCCGGCGATTCTCTCGGCGGGGCCGAAGTAAAGCGGCACGTGTGCGGCGCGAACGGCGCTGTGAGTGGTGAGTCTTGAGCTATAAGTAACGGCGGTGCGGGACTTCGGTCCTGCGCCGCCGTTTCGCACACCTCACACCTCACACCTCAACAACCAGCCGATAGCTCGTACTGCGCCCCCCCGCCGCATTCGGCGCCAGGATCGCGCGATCCACCAACTGCAGGATGTCGCGAAGCGCCGTGTCCGTCGAACAGTTCGCCAGCTTCGCGTACTTCGAGGTCGTGAGATGCCCTTCCCACTCACCGAGCATGCGGGTCAACACGGCGCGCTGCCTCAGGTTCACGCCCGACGCGTTCGCCATCTCCCACACCTTCGCGTTCCGCATCACACGGGCAAGTGAGATCTCGGCGCGATCGAACGCGCGGTCGAGACAGGCCAGGAACCACGCGATCCAGCTCGTGATGTCCTCGTCGCCGCGCTGCGCCATCGCCAGCCGTCGGTAGTACTCTTCGCGCTCCGCGACGATCTGCGCGGACATACTGTAGAATCGCGTCGGCATGCCGTCCGCTCGTGCGAGCGCCAGATCAGCGATCGCACGAGCGATGCGGCCGTTGCCGTCGTCGTACGGATGAACGGTGACGAACCAGAAGTGCGCGATCGCGGCACGGAGCACGGGATCCATCGACGACGGCGAGTTCATCCACTTGATGAACTGCTCCATCTCCTGCGGCACGCGCGGCGCGGCAGGTGCCTCGAAATGCACGTGCTCCGCCCCGAGCGCCCCTGACACCACCTGCATCGGTCCGTCGGCATCCGTGCGCCACCCACCGACCGTGATGCGATGCATGCCGCTGTAGCCCGAAGGAAAGAGCGCGGCATGCCAGCCGTGGAGTCGCTCCGTCGTGAGCTCGGCGTCGTATCGCTGCGTCGCGTCGAGCAGCATCGTGACGACGCCGTCCACCTCGCGGGTCGACGGGACGAGCCCCGCGACATCCAAGCCGAGCCGCCGCGCGATCGATGAGCGGACTTCGTCCGGCGGCAACGCCTCACCCTCGATTGCCGAGGTAGTGAGCGCATCCGAGGTCAGTGTCACAAGACCTGCCTCGTTCCGCAGTGGAAGCAGCAGAGAGCTCAGTCGACCGACGAGCCTGCCCTGCCGATGACGGACCGGCGCGAGTTGCTCCGCGACGGTCTCTGTATTCCATTTGAACGTCGGCCAGCGTGGCTTCTGATGGATGTACTTCATGTATTCACCGCGGATTGTGCGATGAATATGCGTTCCTGCGGTGAATAAGTCAATTATTCACCGCACTTTGTGCGGCGAATAGTCCTCAAGTGACCTCCCTCCAATAGCTTAAGCGACACACCGACCAGGACTCGATGCCCACCATCCGCGACCCCCTCTGGAACAACATCCGCGTCGAGGGGCCCTACCTGGCCCTCCTCGACTCGCCCGCGTTCCAGCGCCTCCGCTACGTGCGACAGTTGGGGCTCGCACACCTGGTGTACCCCGGTGCCACACACAGCCGGTTCGAACACGCACTCGGCGCCTACCATCTCGCGCGCCTCACCCTGCGCGTGCTCGACGACGCAGGGCAGCTCGCCGAAGTGAACGAGACCGCGCGCGAACTCGTCGTCGCCGCGGCGCTGCTGCATGACATCGGGCACTATCCGTTCTCCCATGCGCTCGAGGAGATCGGTGTCCCGCACCACGAAGAGGTCGCCGGCCCGCTCATCGCCGACGGCCCGGTCGGCGAGATCCTGCGTGACGCGTTCGGCGCCGACGCACCCGCGCGCGTGCTCGCCCTCATCCGCGGCACCTCCGACTCCCCGCTGCAGGGACTCATCTCGGGCTCGATCGACCTCGACAAGACCGATTACCTCAAGCGCGATGCACTGATGTGTGGTGTCGCGTACGGCGAGATCGACGTGGACCGACTGCGTCACGCGCTGATCCTGCTGCGCGACCCCAGCACGGGCCGACTCGGCGTGGGGCTGCGCGAGAAGGGCCTCTCGGCGCTGGAGTCGCTGCTGTTCGCCAAGTATCAGATGTATCGCAACGTGTATTGGCAGCACGCGGTGCGCTCGGCCACGGCGATGTACAAGCGATTGGTCGAGGACGCGCTGCAGTCGGGCGCGCTGCAGGTGGACGCGTTGGCGAGCTACACCGACGAAGGCATCCTGCACGCCCTCGAGCGTCGTGACCCGCCGCCGCTGGTCGCCGCGATCCGTGAACGCCGCCTCTACAAGCGCGCGGCGGAAGCGCCGGCCGCAGAACTCTCCGCGCGCACGGACCTCGACCTCGAATGGATCGCCGAGGACCGCACGCGTACGCGCGCGGCGGAAGACCTGCTCGCGAAACGGCACGGACTCAAGAGTGGCGAACTGCTCCTCGACTATCCGCGCAAGGAACGCATGATCGGGCTCGATCTCCCGCTGCTCACCCGCGATGGCGCGGTGCGGCACCTCAACGACAAGGGACTCGCCGGCGCGATCAATCTGCCGATCCTCGCCGAGCAGCTGTATCAGTCCGCGCGATGGCTGCGGGTGTTCGTGAAGGGGGAGGGGCGTCTGGAGATGAGTGGAGTGCTCGAGGTGCTGGGTTCTGCGTGATCGGTGGCTGGGGTTCACCACAGGGGCTCAGGGGTCACAGGGCTCACAGGGAACTGCAACTGCGGGCACCACAGAGGGCACAGAGGGCACAGAGAACGGCGGAGCAGTACGAGGGCGAAGCCGAATCGCTTGATGGACAACAAGAAGGGCGCCGCGACAACCGCGGCGCCCTCTGTCGTTAAACCAAAGAAGAGAAGTCGATCACACAGGACGCGAGTTGAACTCAAAAACCCCTGCGTCCCCTGTGTCCCTGTGTTAGCAGTTCGCAGTCAGCAGTAGCAGTTCCTCGGCAGTTCTCTGTGCCCTCTGTGCCCTCTGTGTTGAAAAAAGCCCCCACACAGAACTAGGAACCATTCTTCGCCTTCCCGTGCGCCTCAGCCAGCATCTTCCCTATCCCCCGATAGAACTGCGC
>JADYYN010000129.1 GCA_020853635.1 Gemmatimonadaceae bacterium | reverse complement strand
CGCACGAGGGCGGCACGCACCTCACCGGCTTCAAGTCGGCGCTCACGAGCGTGATCAACAAGCACCTCGACAAGTCGTCGTTCGCCAAGAAGGACAAGGAAGTGAAGCTCTCCGGCGACGACGCGCGCGAAGGCCTCACGGCGGTGCTGTCGGTGAAGGTCCGCGAGCCGCAGTTCGAGGGCCAGACCAAGACCAAGCTCGGTAACTCCGAGGTGGAGTCGGCGGTGAAGACCGTCGTCAACGAGTGGCTCGCCACGTACCTCGAAGAACATCCGCGCGTCGCCAACATCGTGCTCGAGAAGGAGCTCCTCGCCGAGAGCGAGCGCGAGGCGGCCCTCAAGGGGCGCGACCTCACCCGCAAGAAGACGGCGCTCGTCGTGGGCAACCTGCCTGGCAAGCTCGCCGACTGCTCACTCTCCGACCCCGCGATGTGCGAGATCTACCTCGTCGAGGGTGACTCGGCCGGTGGCTCCGCCAAGCAGGGACGCGACCGCATGTTCCAGGCGATTCTGCCACTGCGTGGCAAGATCCTGAACGTCGAGAAGGCTCGCATCGACAAGATCCTCTCGAACGAGGAGATCCGGACGATTATCACGGCCATCGGCGCGGGCATCAAGGAAGAGTTCACGCTTGAGAACGTCCGGTACCACAAGATCATCATCATGACGGACGCCGACGTGGACGGCGCGCACATCCGTACCCTGCTGCTCACGTTCTTCTTCCGGCAGATGCCGGAGCTGATCGACGCCGGCATGGTGTACATCGCGCAGCCGCCGCTCTTCCGCGTGGCCAAGGGCAAGGAAGAGTACTACGCCTACGATCTCGCCGAGCGTGATGCGATCTCGCTGCGACTGGGCAACGGCGACGGCAAGGCGAACATCAACCTGCAGCGCTACAAGGGTCTCGGTGAGATGAATCCGGACCAGCTCTGGAAGACGACGATGGATCCGGAGACGCGCACCATCCTCAAGGTCACCATGGATGATGCGTTCCTCGCCAATGAGACGTTCCAGACGCTCATGGGCGATGAAGTGGAGCCGCGGCGGCTGTTCATCGAAGCCAATGCCAAGTTCGTCTCCAATCTCGACATCTGAACGGCGGGGATAACGCAAAAGGGCCCGAGCATATGCTCGGGCCCTTTTGCGTTCGATGCGGGGGAACGGCGATGCGGGGTGACCGACGATCCGGGGCGCGGGGTAGGGGCGGGATGCGGGACGAGGGGACTGCGGGGCCGGAACTGCGGGACGAGGGAACTGCGGAGCGGGAACTACGAGGCGGGAACTACGACACGGGGACTGCGGGGCTGTTTAGCCGCGGATCGACTCGCGACCCACCTTCAGCTGCTGCCCGAACCACACGTGTGCGAGTGCGAGCAGCCCGAACACTGCGAAGCTCGCTGCCCCAAGGCAGAGATGCAGTATCGGCTCAAATCCGCCCGTCGGAACCGGACGCGTCACGTACATCAAACCGAGCCAGGCCAGCATCGCTCCGCCGGCGACTCCCTGCGCCCCAAGGGCGGCCATCTTGTTGAATTCCATGGTCCCTTAACTTGCACCACCCACCGCCAGTTCCTCCAGCCCCCCTGCGGTCACCCGGTGCGAGACCAAGGGTCGTCTAGCGGCCGGGGCGTCCCCGATGCTGATCGCCCGCGTGAGTGCCTCCCGAGCCTGAGCTACGCCGGCCTCGTCGCGCGCGAGGATGGTCACCAGCGGATCGCCGGCGCGCACCGGGGCGCCCGGACGGGCGTGCACCAGAAAACCCACCGACGCGTCGATCGTATCCTCGACCTTCGTCCGGCCGCCGCCCAGTGCGGTGATCGCGCGACCGATGATCCGCGGCTCGACGCGCTGCACCACGCCGCCGTGCGGCGCTTCGAACACCGCGCGGACCGGAGCCGCAGCCAGATGGCGCTCGGGGGCGTCGACGAACCCGGCGGGACCGCCCTGCGCGACGACGATCTCCTGGAATTTTGCCAGCGCCGCACCGCTCGTGATGCTGCGCTCCAGCCGCGCCCGCGCCGCCGCGCGTGTGGACTCCACCTTCGCCACCAGCAGCATCTCGGCGCCGAGTGCGAAGGTTACCTCACGGAGATCCGCCGGGCCGCCGCCCTTGAGGACCTCGATCGACTCCAACACCTCGATCGCGTTCCCACAGGCGACACCGAGGGGCTGATCCATGTCGGTGATCAGTGTGACCGTCTCGCACCCATAGCGCTGCCCCAGCGCGATCATCGTGCGCGCGAGCGTGATCGCACGATCGAGCGAAGGGATGAACGCGCCGGCACCGGACTTCACATCGAGCACGAGCCCGGTGAGCCCTTCCGCGAGCTTCTTGCTCATGATGCTCGCCGCGATCAAGGGGATCGCCTCCACCGTCGCGGTCGCATCGCGCAGGGCGTACAATCGCCGATCCGCCGGCGCGATCTCCGCCGTCTGCCCGATCAAGGCGCAGCCGATCCGCTCCACCTGCTTGGCCGCCGCGTCGAGCGTGAGCCGCGTGTTGAAGCCGGGGATGCTCTCGAGTTTGTCGAGTGTGCCGCCCGTGTGGCCGAGTCCGCGCCCGGACATCATCGGCACCGCGACACCGCAGGCCGCGATCATCGGCGCGAGGGGGATCGACACCTTGTCACCCACGCCGCCCGTGGAGTGTTTGTCCACGCGCGGAACCGCGAGATGATCGAGGTCCAGCCGCTTGCCGCTCTCCAGCATCGCCGCGGTGAGTGCCACCGTCTCCTCATCATCCATGCCGCGGAAGAACACCGCCATGGTCAACGCCGAGAGCTGATAGTCCGGCACCTCGCCCGCCGCATAGCGCGCCATCAACTCGCGCCACTCGGCCGGTGTGATGCGGCCGCCGTCGCGTTTCCGTTCGATGAGTTCGACCACCATCATTGACCCACTCTCCCGCCTCGACCAACGTTCAGGGAACCCGGCCGCGCCCAGCGCAGACCGGCGGTGACACACTACGGACCCACGGGCGCCATCGCGCGTCACACGGTCCCCACGGAGGAACGACCCGATGTTGATCTCCAAGCAGATGAACGCGCTCATCAACGAACAGATCGGCAACGAACTCGCCGCATCCAATCAATACGTCACCATCGCCGCGTACTTCGACGGCGAAGGGCTGCCACAGCTCGCCAAGCACTTCTTCAATCAGGCCGCCGAGGAACGTGATCACGCCATGCGCTTCGTGCGCTACGTGCTCGATGCCGGCGGCACGGTCGCCATCCCGGCCATCCCCGCGCCGCGCACCAAGTTCAAGGACTCCGCCGACGCCGTGAAGCTCGGCCTCGATTCCGAGCTGCGCGTCACCAAGCAGATCAACGGCATCGTCGACCTCGCGATCAAGGAGAAGGATCACCTCGCGAAGAACGCGCTCGAGTGGTTCGTCAACGAACAGCGCGAAGAAGTCTCCTCGATGGACACCCTGCTCCGCATGGTGAAGCGCGCCGGCGAACCCGGCCTCTTCTTCGTCGAGAACTTCCTGCTGCAGGGCGGACTCGCCGGCGAAGGCGCCGACGCCGAGGCGGCCGCGGAGTGAGTGCCGCCGACCGGGTGGTCGAACTGCGCCGTCAACTCGAGAAGGCGGCGCACGAGTACTACGTCCTCGATCGCCCGTCGCTCTCCGACTTCGAGTACGACAAGCACTTCCGCGAACTCCAGGCGATCGAACGCGATCACCCGGAGCTGCGCGACGCGGACTCGCCCACCGCACGCGTCGGCGCGACGGTCAGCGAGAGTCATCTTGCCAAGCACGAACACCTCGTGCCGATGGCGTCGCTCGACAACGCGTTCGACGAGACCGAACTCGGCGAGTGGGAGGAGCGCGTTCGCAAACTCGTCGGCGATGCGGTCGACACGCACGGCTACTGCTGCGAACTCAAGATCGACGGTGCCGCGATCTCCATCACGTATCGCGACGGCGTGCTCGCCACCGGTGCGACACGCGGCAACGGCTCCATCGGCGAGGACGTCACGGCGAACCTGCGCACCATCGCCGACGTCCCGCGCCACCTCGACGGCAAAGACTGGCCCGCGGTGATCGAGATCCGCGGTGAGGTCTACATGACCTTCGACGGATTCGAGCAGATGAACACCGAACGTGCGCGCCTCGGCGAGCCGGTCTTCGCCAACCCGCGCAACTCGGCAGCGGGTGCGCTCCGGCAGAAGGACCCGCGCGAGACCGCCAAGAAGCCGCTGCGCTTCTATGGATACGCGTTCGCGGTGCCGGGCAACACGGCGTTGCCCTTCCGCACACAGTGGGAACTGCTCGAGACGCTCGCCTCGTGGGGCATCCCCGTCGCGCCGCATCGTCGTCCCTGCCCCACACTCGCCGACGTGCACACCTGGGCGCGCGAACTCGAGAGCACGCTGCGCGCGGACTTGCCGTTCGCGATCGACGGCGGTGTGCTGAAGGTCAATCAGCTCTCACTGCAATCCGAACTCGGCGTGGTCGGTGGTCGCGTGCCGCGATGGGCGATCGCGCGGAAGTTCGCACCCGATATCGCCGAGACCACACTGCTCGACATCGAAGTGCAGGTGGGGCGCACCGGTGCACTCACACCGCGCGCGGTGCTGGCGCCGGTGGAAGTCGGCGGCGCGACGATCAACTACGCCACACTGCACAACTTCGAACTGGTCGCCGAGAAGGACCTGCGCATCGGCGACACGGTGCAGGTGAAGCGGGCGGGTGAGGTGATCCCGCAGATCCTTGGGCCAGTGCCGGAGAAGCGCACCGGTAGCGAACGTGTGGTCACCGTGCCGACGCACTGCCCCATCTGCGGCACCGCCGCCGTGCGCGACGAGGCCGAGGTCGCGACGTACTGCCCCAACCTCACCTGCCCCGGTCGCCGACTCGAAGCCCTCGCGCACTTCACTTCGCGCGACGCGATGGACATCCGCGGGCTGAGTCATCAGCGGCTGGAGCAGTTGATCGCCGCCGGCCTCGTGAACGACGCTGCCGATCTCTACGCGATCACGGCTGAGCAGCTCATTCCGCGCAAGGCGAAGGACGGCGAGCCTGAAGGCGGCGTGCCGGGCTTCCAGACCAAGAGCGCGACCGCGCTCGTCGACGCGATCACTGCCTCCAAGCAGCAGCCGCTCACCCGTCTGCTCAACGCCCTCGGCATCCGCCATGTGGGGGCCGAGTCGGCGAAACTGCTGGCGCGGTCATTCGGGACGATGGACGCGCTGCAGGAAGCCACCGCGGAGCAGCTCGAGGCGCTTCATGGCGTCGGCGGGACGATGGCCCAGGCCGTCCACGACTGGTTCCGCCAGCCGGCCGCCGTGACGGTGCTCGACAAGCTCCGCACGGCCGGGGTCCGGATGGACGAACCCCGGGCCCAGGCCGCCGATGGTGTCTTCAAGGGCAAGAAGATCGTCCTCACCGGGACCCTCCCTACACTCTCGCGGTCGCAGGCGACCGAGCTGGTGGAGAACGCGGGCGGGAAAGTGACCAGCTCCGTCTCCAAGGCCACGGACTTCGTGGTCGCGGGGGACGAGGCCGGCAGCAAGCTGGATAAGGCGAAGGAACTCGGGATCACGGTGCTGAGCGAGGCGGAGTTGCTCGCGATGCTCGCGTCCTGATCGGATCGTCGCACGAGGTGCCCCCGCGCCTCGTGCGCACCAACCAGAGGACCACTCGATGACCATCACGTCGCTCAGCCCCTCGATGCTTTCCGCGGTCCCACACGCGTCGTTGCGCGCGTTGCGTGCCGCGCTCGTCCGTGACTTGGGCGACGGATTCGCGGCCGTACTGCAGGAGACGGGCTACGCCGGCGGCGAGTCGGTGTGGAACGCCTTCAATGATTGGTGCGACAACAACGGCCACGGTGCGCCGGAGTCGATGTCGGTGTCGCAGTTCCAGCAGGCCGCTGCGCGCTTCTTCTCCGAAGCGGGCTGGGGCACGATGACGCTCAACGCGATCGGCGACACGGTGGTCGCCCTCGACTCCCCCGATTGGGCCGAGTCGGATGTGAATGCCCAGATGCCGTACCCGAGCTGCTACTACTCCGCTGGGATGCTCGGCGATTTCTTCGGGCGCGTGGCAGACGGCGCGCTCGGCTGTATCGAAGTAGAGTGCCGCTCGGCCGGGCACTCGCGCTGCCGGTTCCTGCTTGGCAGTCAGGAAGTGCTGGGGCACGTGTACCAGCGGCTCACCGAGGGTGTGGGTTATGAGGATGCGCTCGCCGAGCTCGGCTGACGCCTTGCGGAGTGAGTGACGAACGGGGATGCCTTCGCAAGGAGGCATCCCCGTTCGATTTGTTCACGGCTGGTGGATCACATGGAGTCGAAGCCGCGGTGCACCGCGACCTTCGACCAGTTCATATCCGCCTTCTTGTTGTTGCCGGCGATGTCCTTCGCCCACATCGTCGAGACATTCTTATTGACGTTCAGGTAGAGCTTGCCGTTGTTCACGGTGAACGCGGCCGGATCGCCGTCGAGCTTCTTGCCGACCGCGACACCCATCGCGCAGTAGCCGCCGTAGGCCGGCGCGTACTTGGCGGGATCGGCCTTGAACATGTCGCGGTTGGCGGCGGAGGCGAACGCGTAGATGGCGCCGGCGTGCGTCGCGGTGAACTCCATGCTGCCCTTCATCGGCTTCATCATCGTGTGAAACGCCACGGCGTCGTAGCCTTTGAGGATGACGCCGTTGTCATCGACGTTGAGGGCAGTTGCGCCCTGCTGTGCGAATGCGGTGGAGGCGGCGGCCACGGAGAGGGCCAGAACAGCGGCGAACCGGCGAGCGATGCTTCGGAAATGGGAACGGAACGACATCGATGGAGTCCTCGGTAAGGTCGACGTCGTCGCTCGCGGGATGCGATCGCCGTGCATCGACTCACCGCGGCTAGACCGGACGTGTGCGGAGAGTTCCGGGATTCCGTGTTGACGTCGGCAGTCGTTACGATGCAGCGACCGCACCTGCCGCAGGCAGCAGCAACGAGAACGTACTCCCCTCACCCGGCACGCTCTCCACCTCGAGAGACCCGCCTTGGAGTTCGGCGAGCATCTTCGCGATCGCGAGCCCGAGACCAGCGCCGCCGAACTCCCTGCTCCGCGAAGTGTCGGCTCGACCAAAACGTTCGAAGATCCGTGGCACGTCAGACGCCGCGATGCCACACCCGGTGTCCTCGACCGAGAGCCGGACCAACTCGTTCTCTCGCGCGGCACGGATCCGGATGGAACCTGCCGACGTGTATCGTGCCGCGTTGACGACGAGGTTGAGCAGGACCTGACGTGTGTGACCCGCATCACCCAGCACGACGGTCTCCGCTGCGACCTCGCTCGAGACGGTCACGTCCGGCTCCCTGATGAGCGACGACCCCACTTCGCTCACCTCGGTGACGATCGACGCGACATCGAATCGTTCTCGCTCGACCGCAAGGTCCTTGTTGTCACCGCGCGCCAGCAGCAACAGGCCTTCGACGAGTCGGTGCATGCGCTCCGCCTCCGCATGCACCGAGATCAGGGCCTCGCGCAGCGCCTCCTCGGACCGCGCGCCGTCCAACGCCCACTGGGCTTGCGCACGGAGGAACGTCAGTGGCGTTCGCAGCTCGTGGCTCGCATCGGCGGTGAATGCCGTCAGCGCGCGCTGGGCACCCTCGACCCGTGCGAGCAGATGATTCAACGCCATCGCGATCTCGGTCGTCTCGGCGAGGCCGGTGGGCACGACGGCGCGTTGACTGAGATCATCAGGGCCGATCGCGGCAATGGTGCGCCGTACTCGGTCGACGGGCACAAGACTCTTGTGCACCGCGGCGCGTGTCGCGCGGCGTGCGAGGCCCACGCCCACTGGCAACAAGAGCAGCGCAGCGAGCGTCACAGTTGCGACGCCCAGCAGCGCGGGCAATCGGTCACCGGCGATGAAGATGTCGAACTCGCCGACCTGGCGATGCAGCACCTGCCACTGCCAGCGGCGGCTCGACATCGCGTCCAGGAGCGCGGTGCGCAGCGCCACCGGATCGTCGCCGGTGTCGACGCCGGAGATCTCCTTCGCCGGCATGTCCGGCGTGAGGAAATACGTGCTGCGGGTGCCATCACCGTTCGACTGACGCCGCGTGATGATGAAGCGACTGCCGACGCCGACGAGCTGGTCGGCGAGCATGGCCGGTGCAACAGGCGTGCGCTCTCCACCCGGATCGGCGTACAGACCGATCAGCGATTCGACGACGTTGGCCGTCTGCGAGAGCGAGCGCGAGAGTGTGACCGCACTCAACAGCGCGAATCCGAGGATGACGACGAGCGCGTACCCGGCGAGCGTCAACCACGTCAGGCGGCCGATGCGCTGGACCAGGCCGTCGGCGAGCGACTGCTCCGCGCTCGCGGTCTGGTCGGTGCGTGGGACGGTCACGGGGCCTCCATCCGGTAGCCGACTCCGCGCACGGTCACGATCTCGGTTCCGTCCGCCATCTCCCCGAGCTTCTTGCGCAGGTAGTTCACGTAGACATCGACGACGTTGGTCTCGGAGTCGAACTGATACTGCCAGACCGCCTCAGCGATCCGCGCGCGCGACAGCGTGCGACCAGCGTTCTTCGCGAGGTACTCGAGGAGTGTGAACTCACGCGGGGTCAGTTCCACGGCACGACCCGCCACAGTCACGCGGCGGCGCACCGGGTCCACCGTCAGCGCACCGACGCGGACGAGGAGCTCGTCGTGCGCCAACGCCGCGCGACGGATGAGCGCCTGCACGCGAGCCAGCAGCTCCGCGAGATCGAACGGTTTTGGCAGGTAGTCATCAGCACCCGCCTCGAGCCCGCGGACGCGCTCAGTGAGTTCCCCTTGAGCCGTGAGCAACAACACCGGTGTGCGCCGACCCTGCCCGCGGAGCGCCGCGAGCACCGACATCCCGTCGCGCCCCGGCAAGTTGCGGTCGAGCACGATGCAACTGTGCTCGGCCGCGAGAGCTGCCGCGAGCCCATCGTCGCCCGTGGCTGCGCCGTCCACGTGATACCCTTCCTCACGGAAGGCTTTCTCGAGGAACGTGCGCAGACTCCGGTCGTCTTCGACGATGAGCACGCGGGAAGCCATGCCAGAACTTAGTCGATGCGCTGCACGACGACCTTCGCGACCGGCCCCTTCCAATCGTGCGCGGCCGTCAGGTCGGCGATGCCCTTGATGCCGCGATGATGACGGATGCGACCCATTTCCGGGGTGCGGTCACCACCGCCCATCGGACCCTGCACCGGGCCGATGCCGAAGCACGGCGGAACGATCGAGCTCGCCACTTCGGTGTTCTTCTCCGTGCCGGCGTCGTAACCGGCGGCGTAGTACACTTGCGCCCGACGGCCACGCGGGAGACGCACGGCATCGAGACCGCCGAAACCATCGTTGGTGCAGATGAGCATCGTGCTCAGCGACAGCAGCTTCGCGTTGCCGCGCGCCGTGATCTCGACGCTCAAGCTGTTCGGGAACGCGGTGCCGCCCTTGATCCCCACCGGCGCCGTCGTCGTCACCACGGAATAGACACCGCGCGCGCCATTCAGCGCAGCCGCCGCAACGGACGGATCGCCGTCTTCTGCGATCGCGCGGATCCCGGCGGAGGCACGCTCACCGGCCCCGAACAGCGACGCCCGGCGGTTGTGCGTGACGAGGACCGCGGGCGACATCGGCTGGCCGGTCGTGAGATTCGTGATGGTGACGCGATACGTCTTCACACGCGGATCGCGGTCGTCGTCCTCATCGCCACCCATGTCGTTCCATTCATGGTCACGGGAGTCGGCGGCCGTCGCCGACACGAGCGAGGTCGTTGGTTCGGTGACGGAACCGCTGTCGCTGCAGGCAGCGATGGCGAGAGTCACGAAGGACAGGGTGAACAGCTTACGCATCGGGCACGCTCCTTGGACGGGGATGGTCGGCATCCGGGGTGGATGCTCCACTCATCCTAGAGCGTCGCCGCGCACGGCCGTGTCGTATGAGAGTATTCTCATCGTTCTCTCATACGACATCCGTCACGGCGCTTCGTACCCCGCCGCGGCGAGCGCCGCACGCACCCGGTCCCGCAGCGGCGTCAACTCCGCCACCGGCTCGCGCGCCGAGCGGAGCGCCGCCTTGAACGCCCGCTCGAACTGGATATGCGGATTGCAGTGACTGCACATCTGCACGTGTGCGTCGATGGCCGCCATCGTCGCTTCGTTCAGCTCGCCGTCGAGATAGTCCCAGAACTGCCGCATCACGGCGTCACAATCGGTCATCGGCATCATGGGCGTCCCTCTCGTGACTCGGCGGATGGGCGGGCGACGCCGAAGCCGAGATCGCGCGCGTGAGTGAGCAGTTGTTCCTGCAGGAGCCGGCGGGCACGGAAGAGTCGGGACCGGACGGTCCCCACCGGGATCTCGAGGATCCGTGCCGCGGATTCGTACGTGTGATCGTGCATGTCGATGAGCAACGCCACTTCCCTGTAAGTCTCCGGCAGCGCGGCCATCGCGTCGCCTACCGCGCCAACAACCTCCTCCTGCTCGAACACATCGCCCAACCCCTGGGGGCTCGCGGCCGCGAACAACGCAGTCGCCGCCAGCGTCTCCAGCTCCGGGGTGTCGGCCGCGACCTGCCGCGCTTCACGCCCGTGCACCCGGTAGAACCGGTTGCGGCAGATGGTGAACAGCCATCCGCGGCTCTCACTGCCCCGGATGAACTGATGCCAGCTCTTGAACGCGATCAGGACCGTGTCCTGCACCAGATCGTCGGCCAGATCGTCGTCGCGCGCCAACGACCGCGCGTACCGGGCGAGGTCGGGCAACCAACGCAGGCACTCGGCCTCGAAGTCCGGCGGGTGGGAGTCCGTGGGATTCATGATTCCGGGGCTAGACCTGGGCGTCCGAAATGGTTCCCGACGGCGTTTCGATCGGTTCTCAGCCGAGCAGTCGCGCAGCCAACCGCACCCTGCCCAGAGCGGTCAGCGCGAGCAGCGCGATCCAGCCCCACAGAATCCCTTCGGCCCACCCCGGCAACAGCACCACCGCCACGTACACGATACTGGTCTCGCCGCCCTCAGCCAGCGCGGGTGTGAACTGCAAGGAGCGATCGCCGCCCAACGTGCGATCGGCTCGCTCCAGCAACGACGAGAGTGCCAGGGTCGTGGTGATCGCCATGACGTAGCCGACGAGCACGATCATCCACAACGTCCACTGCTCGGGACGTGCCACAGCGAACGCCACGGCCATCGACGAGTACGCCAGCATGTCGAGCGAGATGTCGAGGAAGCCGCCGAACAGCGTCGCACGACCACTCAGACGCGCGAGGATGCCGTCGTAGCCGTCTAGCACACGACTCGCGATCCACACGGAGA
The DNA here is from genome assembly GCA_020853635.1 of Gemmatimonadaceae bacterium. Taxonomy (GTDB): domain Bacteria; phylum Gemmatimonadota; class Gemmatimonadetes; order Gemmatimonadales; family Gemmatimonadaceae; genus Pseudogemmatithrix. The sequence continues at coordinate 9,034 of JADYYN010000129.1, read as the reverse complement.
TGCCGACGCTCGCGTGGCCGCGGGCGACGAGCACAGCCGCCGCGAGGCCGAGCACATACGCCGCGACCGTCACCATGTTGGGCGTCACACCCAACCGATGCATCCAGCGCGCGGGCGCCGCCGCGGTGCGCTGCATCCCGCGGCGGAAGTGTTCGTCGAGCATCAGCCCAAACTACTGCGTCTGGCGGTCGCCGAACACGTACCGGGCCGAGAACTGGAACTGGCGTGGCGGGGCGGCAGCGAACAGATACGTCGCGTCGCCCGGCCGGCCGTACTGCGTCCGGCTCCCGCCACCACCGATGCCGTTCGCGTACCCGCCCCACACCAGTGTATTGAAGAGGTTGAACACATCGGCGCGGATCTCGAGCGCCTCGCCGCCGCGCAGCGGAGCCTTCCACGCGAACGAGGTCGCGACGGTGGTGAACCCGGGGAGCCGTTCGGCGTTCCGTCCCACGCCGAAGAACCGATCCGCGTTCCCGATGAACGAGTTGCCACGCACCGGACCGCTGCCGAGCAGGTCGTACCGAGCGGTGCCCGCTGTGCTGGCGGTGCCGGCCAGCCGATTCACCGGCACGCCGGTCTGCGCATCGGCGATGACGCTCCACGTCACCGCGCGCGGCAGCACCACCACGTTGCGAATGGTCAGTCGATGCCGACGGTCGTTGTTGGCATCGGCCCACTCGTCGCTGGTGCACGACGCGCCCGTCACCGCATCGCGACGATCACTCGAGAAACAGTTCGCCTGCGCCGCCGAGAAGTTGATGTCCTCGGTGTTGTTCATCGCGTGTGACCAGACCCAGTTGGCGTCGAGCTGCCAGTGGTCCGAGAGCGCACGACGCGCGGACACATACAACGCCGCATACTCCGCCTTGCCGCCGGACTGCGCGGTGGAGAGGCGGCGGTAGCCGCTGGCCGCGGGGTCGTCGGGCCGGAATGCATCACCGGAGCACGAGGTGGCACTGGCGCAGGTGAGCGGGACTGAGTCGGCCGCGGTGAGCTGACGCGCGATCGGATTGAGATCGGCGAGCCAAGGCAGGTTGGTCGTGCGGCTCAACACCACGTCGGCGCTCACTCCCCAGCGGTCGCCGACCTGCCGCTGCACGCCGAACGTCGCCTGCCAGCTCATCGGCTGCTCGAGTCCGAGGGCGAAGGTCTGGAAGATCTCGCGCGGGACGGCGACGATATCACCGGGCAGCACGGTGCCAGCGATCGGTCCTTGCCCGAACGTCGGCGCGGACACGCCGCTGTACGTCACGGTCGCGTTGCCGTTCACACCGAGCTGGACGGCGTCGGAGTAGATCGCGTACGGGAATCGCCCGGCATATCGGCCGATGCCACCGCGCACGACATCGCGCGGGGTCGCGACCCAATTGAACGACAGGCGCGGTTGCACGTTGTCGAGGTCGGCGGAGCTCTCACCGCGCGAGGTGAGATCGTCGTAGTCCCAGCGCAGGCCGCCGGTGACGGTGAGCGATGCGGTCGGACGCCACGTGTCTTCAATGAACGCGCCGTACAACGCCTGCGAGAGATTCACCTGCTGTGGACGGGCGTCGATCGTGTAGCTCTCCACCCGCACGTTCGCCGGGATGTCCGTGATCGACAGCGCGCGTCCGGTCGGGATGGTGATGTTGCCGTCGTTGTAGACGACGTACGAGCCGTTGGGGTTGGTGTTCGCGGCGGCGAGCTCGAAGCGCGACGCGACGACGTCCGCGCCGACACGCAGCGTGTGCTGTGCACCGAGCGCCGTCTCGAACACATCGCGGAACTGCCACTGCCGCTCGGTCTCATCGAATATGAAGTTGCTGGAGCCCACTACGGCCTGCATCTCGAACGCCGGCGTGATCACGGTGACCTGCGGTTGCGAGAAGTCGCTGCGCGTGGGCGGGAAGTACCAGCGGAACGTGCCGAACTGCAGCGACGCCGTGTTGGACGCACGGAAGCCGCGCAGCGCCGACCGGTGCGTTATCGCGTTGAGCGTGCCGATGCGTCGCGTGGTGATGTCCGCTTCGGGTGTGACGACGCCGGAGCCGTTGCCTGCGCGGTCCACATGGCTCGCAGCGACACGGAGCGTGGTCGTCTGCGTCGGCGACCATCCGTGGTCGAGCCGGCCGAACGCCTTCCACGTCTGTCGGGTCTCAGTCCCGAGGAACTGCGCCAGCGCGGTCGAGCCGATACGATCCTCGTTCTCGCGTGTGTATTCGAGCGCCGTCGCAACGAACGTGCGGCCCGGGCGCAGTGCGCCACGCAGCGAGCCGCCGAGCTGCGTGCGACGGAACCCCTCCTGCCGCCGCAGCACCGCCTCACGCGCCGCGCCGAACGGCACCACGTTCTGCGCGTCGAGCGGACGTCCGGGCCGGTTGTACGCGAACAGATCGCCGGTCCAGCGCTCGCCGCCCGAGGCCGAGGTGATATCGACGACCCCGTCAGGGCTGCGCCCGTAGCGCGTGCCGTACGTGTTCACCAGCGCGTCCATACGGGCGATCGCGCCCAACGGCACCTCCACCCGCGGACCGCCGAGGAACCCTTCGTTGTTGTCGAGTCCGTCGAGGAGATACTGCGAGTAGAGTGCGTTGCCGCCGTTGAACGAGAGCCGTGGGGCATCGCCGAAGAAGCCGGTCGCTTGGGTGATACCGGGCACGTTGTACAGCAGCGCGATGGGGTCACGCGCGTCGGTCGGCAGGGCGGCGATCTCGCGGGCTTCGATCGCTCCACCGGTGGTCGCGGTCTCGGTGTCGAGCAACGGGCGGTCGCTGCTGGCGACGATGGTCTGTGCATCGAGCGCGGCCAGCGGCGTGAGAACGACCGCGACCGCACGCGTGCTGCCGTCCCGCTGCGCATCGACGTCGAGTCGTGCGGGCGCGTATCCGCTCGCGGTCACACTCAGCACCAGAGCACTGCCGTCGGGCGCGCCCACACCGAACCGACCGAGCGAGTCCGTGCTCGTTGTCGCGAGCGGGGCGTCGGTGAGGCGCGCGGCAGCGCCGAACAAGCGCACCACGGCGCCAGCCACGGGCCGGCCGCGCTGACTGCGTACGGTGCCGGTGACGGTAACCGTCGCCACCGAACTCCCGACCGAACGGAGCTGGGGGTCCACCGACTGCGCACCCGATACCGTGGACGTGAGCGCGACGCCGAACAGCAGCAGCAGGCCGAATCGCGGTCCCCGATGCACCACCCACGCCACCATCCGCAACACCTTCCGCAATCCTCTCCGTGAACCGAACATCCCCGCTCCGTATTGTCTGGTGAGGCGACGACAGCTGCCGCCGACCCGCGACAAGACCGGTCGCGCCCGATTGGTTCCCCGCACTCCTTCGCCACGCCCATGCTCGACCTCCTCGGCTTCGCCGGCCTTCTCGTTGCCATCGCGTTCGTCGGTTGGCGCGGCAAGACCACAGCCGCCGACTACGTCGTCGCGTCGCGCGACCTCGGCCTGTTCCCGCTCGTCGCCACGCTCGTGATGACCGAGTTCAACACCAGCACCCTGCTCGCCTTCGCGGCGGTGGGGTACAGCGCGGGCCCCATGGCGGTGGTCATGCCGGCGGTGTTCCTCGTCGGCCTCGCGTTCTACACGGTCACGGTCGCTCGCGCGTGGAAACGCTTCGACCGGTTGTCCGTCGCCGAACTCTTCCGCGAACGGTACTCGCCGGCACTCGGGCGCACCGCGTCGGTACTGCTCCTGCTCGCCATGATCGGCTTCACCGCGACGTATGTGAAATCGCTCACGTTGCTCTTCCTGCCGTTCGCGCCCGATGGCACGGCACCGGCGCTTCTCGGTGGCGTGCTGACGGTGATCGTACTCGCCGCCGTGCTCCCGGGCGGACTCAAGGCCGTGGTGCGCAGCGACGTGGTCGCGTTCGTCGCCACGGCCGTGCTGCTACCGCTCCTGCTGATCATCGGGTGGGGACGCATGGACGGCGCCGCAGGACTTGCCACGGCCTTCCCCGCCGATCAGCTCGTCATCGACCCCGTCACGCAGTGGAACCACCCCGCGCTCCCCACGCGGTTCGTCGTCACGCTGGTGGTGCTCACCTGTTTCACGTACATCGCCGCGCCATGGTACGGGCAGAAGATCTTCGCCGCCCGCAACGAGCGCACCGCGTTCCGTGCCGTCGCGTGGAGTGCGCTCCTGGTGTTTCTGCTCTACGCCGTCGTTGTGCTCGCGGCCGCGCTATTGCGCGTGCAGTCCCCGACCCTCGCTGACGCACAGCTCGCCGTGCCCACGATGATCCGCGACTGGCTCCCGAGCGGGCTTCGCGGCGCGGGCTTCGCCGTGCTGTTCGGCGCCGCTTTCACCACACTCGCCGGCGTCTGGAGCGCCATGGCCGCGATGGTCGCCGCAGACCTCGGCGGAGAGGCGACCGGCCCACGGGCCCTGCTGCTGCGCTCTGTTCGCGGGCAACGCGTGCTGCTGGCCGCGTTCGCCCTCACCAGCTGGCTCGGCGCGACGTTCCTCGTGGACGATATCCTCGATCGCCTGATTCTCGCCAACATCCCGGTGGCCGCCCTCGCGTTCGCGCTGCTCGCTGGCTTCCATTGGCCACGTGCAACGAGCGCCGGCGCCTGGGCCAGCATGATCGTCGGCGTGGTGTGGGGCGTCGGCTGCTTCGTCGTCGTCGGCGAAGCGGGTGGGTACACGTGGCCGTGGGCGATCTACGGCATCCCGCTCATCTTCGGGACCGGCGTCGCCGTGTCGCTGGCGACGCCGGCGCGACCGATCACTGCACCGTAACCGATCCCGACATCGACGCACCGTGGATGGTGCACGTGTAGGCGAATGTCCCAGCGCTCGAGAAGGTCCGCTGGAACGTCCCGCTCGTCTGGTTGGGCGAGGCCGGACCGCCGGTGAACGTCACGTTGTGCATCACACTCCCCGCGTTCCACGTCCACGTGACGGTCGTTCCCGCCGCGACCGTCCGCGAAGCGGGGCTGAAGAAGTTATTGCCGACGCGGACTTCGTTGTCGACGGGATCGGGGCCATCATCATTGCCGGTGGCGTCGCCACAGGCGGCGAGGGCCAACACGGCGATCGCCAACAGAATACGGGGAACGCGAATCATGGATTCTCCAGTAGGGGGATATCACCAACGAGCATACTCGTTCCGCAGACAACGTCCCGCCAGTTCTACCCCCGTCGAACTAGTCGCCGCACCAGGTCCTTCTTCCACCCAGTGAACGTCGCCTTCACCCGCTGCTCCGACGCCTGCTTGATCGCTTCGGCCGTCGTCGGATACGGATGGATCACCGCGCCGAGTTGTCCCACCGTCAGCTTGTGCTTGAGCGCAATGGTCAGCTCACCGATCATGTCGCCCGCGTGCGGGCCGAGGATGTGCCCACCCACCACCCGTCCCTTCCGGTCGGTGACGATCTTCACGAGTCCGGAGGGACCACCATCGGCGATGACGCGATCCACCGCGCCGATCTCGCGGCGCCACACCCCGACGCCGCTGCCGAACTTTTCACGCGCTTCCAGCTCCGTGAGTCCCACACGCGCCAGTTCGGGATCGGTGTAAGTCACCCAAGGCACGGCCGAGTAGTCAAGCCGACTCGACCCCGGGAACAGCGCATTGCGCAGGACACCACGCGCCATGTGGTCGGCGACGTGCGTGAACTTGAGCCCACCACTCACCACGTCACCGGCGGCGAACACGCCGCTCACATTGGTGCGCAGCGCGCCATCGGTGATGATGCCACCGCGATCCGTGCGCACGCCAAGTGACTCGAGGCCCAGGTCGTCGATGTTCGCGCGACGCCCCACGGCGACCAGCAGCGCGTCGCCGCGCAACTCGCGCTCGCTCCCGTCGGCGGTCTTGAGCGTCACCACCGTCGCGCTGCCCTCGCGACGTACGCTGGCGGCCTGCGCACCCAAGTGGAACGTGAGCCCTTCCGCCTCGAGCTGCGCCTGCAGGCGAGCGGCGATCTCTGCATCCTCGCGCGCGAAGAACGTCGGCAGCGCTTCGATCACGTGGACCTTCGATCCCAGGCGCGCGAAAGTCTGTGCGAGTTCGGTGCCGATGGGACCGCCTCCGATCACCATCAGGGTGGTCGGCAGTGTCTCGATGTCGAAGATCGTCTCGTTCGTGTGGAACGGCACGTCGACGAGCCCCGGAATGGGCGGAACCGCCGGGCGCGTCCCCGTCGCGACCACGATGTTGCGCGCACGGAGTCGCGTGCCGTTCACCTCCACCTCACCTGCGCCGACCAGTCGCGCGCGCGCCTGCACCACGTGCACGCCGAGTCCGCGGAATCGCTCCGGCGAATCGTGCGGTGCGATCCGCGCCTGCACGTTGCGCACGTGCGCGAGCGCTTCATCGAGATGCACCTGCACCGGCGCGAGCTCCACCCCGAACTTCCGCGCGTTGCGCGCGTTGTGCGCCACCTTGCCCGCGGCGATCAACGCCTTGCTCGGCACGCACCCGTTCCAGAGACACTCACCGCCCATGCGGTCCTGTTCGATGAGTGCGACGCGCGCGCCGAGTCCGGCCGCACCGGCGGCGGTGACGAGGCCGGCGGTGCCGCCACCGATCGCAAGGATATCGAACATCGGAGGAGTGCTCATGGCGCGAATGGGTGTGGCGAGGAGAAAGGGAACGAATCGGACACAGCAGGTCTTGTCGGCATGAGTGCCCGGACGCCGTACCAAGACCGGGCCACAGGAAAGAGTTCACCTTCTCGCGACGCTCATGACCGCACCGTCCGATCCATCCGTATCCGCCACGACCCCGCCGACCCCTGCGCCGCGCCGGTACGGCAAGTTGATCGCGCTCGTGGTCACGCTCGTCGTGATCGGCTGGAGCGCACGCCACTTCGGACTCCTGGAGTTCGCCTCGCCGGAGCGGGTGCGCGCGCTGGTGACGACCGCACGTGAGACCGCGTGGGCGATCCCGGCCTTCATCCTATTGTATGCCGTGGTGGCGTCGCTCGGCCTTCCCGGCACTCCGCTCACGCTTGCCGGTGGCGCACTCTTCGGCGCAGTGGGCGGCACGTTCGCGAACTGGACCGGCGCGACACTCGGCGCCACGGGGGCCTTCCTGTTGGCGCGCGCGCTGGGGGCTGATGCCGTCCGCGGGTTGCTGGGCAAACATGCCTCGGCACTGAACGCCCTCGGCGGAGACCAGGCGTTCGGTGCCCTCGTACGCCTGCGGCTCATCCCGGTGGTGCCGTTCAATGCGCTCAACTTCGGTGCCGGCCTCGCGGGCGTCCGACTCGGACCCTACGTCGCCTCGACCGCGCTCGGCATCATCCCCGGGACCGCCATCTATACGTATTTCGCCGATGCGCTGCTCGCGGGCGTGGACGGTGCGCGCGGCGCAGCGTTCACGCAACTCGCCATCGCCAGTGCGCTGCTCCTCGCGCTGTCGTTCGTTCCGACAGTGATCAAGCGACTCTCCGCGCGGCGCGTGGCGTCCGCCGCTGCGGTCCTCGTGCTCAGCTCCGCGTCGGCGCTCGATGCGCAGACCGCACCGCGCGCCTCCGTCGATCACTCCAGTTGGACCGCGCTGCTCACCGCGCACGTGACCGACGGCATGGTGGACTACGACGCGTTCGCGAAGGACGCGCGCTTCCCGGCGTACCTGGCGCTCCTCGACCGTACTGACCCGCGAACACTCGGGCGCGACGAGCGACTCGCCTATTGGATCAACGTGTACAACGCGTACACCATCGCACTCATCAATCAGCGCAACGAACGCAAGTCGATCCGCAACATCAATAGAGTCTTCGGCATCCCCACCAAGAGTCCGTGGGCCGAGCCGGTGGTGCGGGCTGGCGGGCGCGTGCTCTCGCTGGACGACGTCGAACACAAGATCATCCGCGTGGAGTTCGGTGAACCCCGCATCCACGTCGCACTGGTCTGCGCGGCGATGGGCTGCCCGCCGCTCCGCAGTGAGGCATACGTCGCCGAGCGACTCGACGCGCAGTTGGGCGAGCAGGTGCGCCGCTTTCTCGCGCAACGGGAGAAGAACCGCGTCGATGTCGCGACCAAGACGGTGTACGGTTCCCCGATCTTCACCTGGTACCGCGAGGATTTCGGTGGCACGCTCAAGGGAGTAGGGAGCTTTCTCGCGCCCTACGCGAGCGACCCAGCGACCGCCGCGCTGTTACGCTCGGGCGACTTCTCGTGGTTCGACACCGACTACGACTGGTCACTCAACATCCGGCACCGCAGCACCCGACGCTGAGCGGAATCAGTACCCGCCGCCCGGCCCGTACTTGGGATTCGGCACCAAATCGCCCTCGACGATCGTCTCCTTGTCCCACGGGAGCACGATCATGCTCTCGGTCTCCAGCGCGTACCAGTCGGGCTGATACGGTCCGGTCTTGAAGCTCACCGCCGTGCGGACTTCGGTGGCGCCCGCGTTCACGATCGCGGCTTTGGCGAGCCGCCTGGTGTCGCCGTTGTTGCAGGTCTCGTCGACGATCAGCACGCGCTTCTCGAGCACGTCGCCTGGCGCGGCGGAGAGCACCGAGGGCGTCTCGCGGACCGCGTCGGCGCGGTAACGGCGGCTCACGATGATCGAGTGGAACGGCCGCTCGAGCATCGCCGCGACCACGGCCCCCGGGACGACGCCGGCGGTGGCGACACCCACGACGAGATCGGGATCGACGTCCCGGGACACCTTGAGGGCGAGCGCACGTGCCAGCTCGCCGAACAGTGGCCAGCTGATGTTCATCGTGTCGCGCACCGGGAACGGCAGCGCGCCGAGCTTGGGTGCGGCGACCGGCGCCTTGGGGGCGACCTTGGGGGCGACCTTGGGGGCGACCTTGGCAGGCGCCTTCTTGGCGGGGGGCTTCTTGGCGACGGACTTCTTGGCGGCGGGCTTCTTGGGACGTGGCGGCACGGGCGACCTCCGGGAGGTCCAAGGGACATCCGCAAGCTAGCCCCCCGCACTCCCCGGGGGAATCGCGGTTGCTGGCCCCCTCCGCCATCTATAGCTTGTGCGGGATACCCGACCGCCACCCCACGCTATGTCCTTTTGGGACCGCCTCTTCGGCGGCCGCTCCGAATCCGCACAGAACCGGCAGCGCCTCGACT
>JADYYN010000128.1 GCA_020853635.1 Gemmatimonadaceae bacterium | reverse complement strand
GCTGAACGCGCGACTTCCGCCTTCAACGAATGCTTCTCGTCATCGACAACTACGACTCCTTCACCTACAACCTCGTCCAGTACTTCGGCGAGTTGGGGGAGGATCCGCATGTGGTGCGCAACGACGCGATCACGCTCGATGCGATCGCGGCGCTCTCGCCGTCCGCGATCGTGCTCGGCCCCGGGCCCTGCACACCGAACGAGGCCGGCATCACCATCCCGGTCATCCAGCGGTTCGGCGCCACCGTGCCGATCCTCGGCGTGTGCTTGGGGCACCAGGCGATCGGCGAGGCTTACGGTGGTCGCGTGATCCGTGCGCCACGCGGCGTGATGCACGGCAAGACCTCGCTCGTCCGTCACGATGGGACGGGGATGTTCGAGGGTGTCACGGACCCGCTCGAGGTCATGCGCTATCACTCGCTGGTGGTGGACCACGAAACGCTGCCGCCCGTGTTGTCGATCACGGCGACAGCGTCTGATGATGCGACAGAGATCCACGCACTCTCACATCGTGTGCATCCGGTGCACGGACTGCAGTTCCATCCGGAGTCGATCGGGACGAAGGAAGGGAAGCGACTGCTCGAGAACTTCCTTCGACTCGCGCGCGGGTGAGTGCGCGCGTGAGCGCGGCTTACTTGTAGACGATCGGCAGCAGCACCATCGACTTCACCGCCTGGCCCTTCACCTGACCCGGGCGGAACTTGATCTCCTCGACGACCTTCTTCGCGGCGTCCGCGAGCTGGGGCACGGTCGAGCTCACGATCTTGATCGAGTTCGGATCGACCTTACCGGTCTTGTCGACGACGAACTGCACCTGCACGATGCCGGTGACGCCGGACTTCTGCAGATCGGCGGGGTAGGAGCGCGCGAGCAAGCGGGCGGTCATCTCCTGCGAACTGAGGCGCGGCGGCGAGTCGAGCTCGGACGGGTTGTAGATCTGCTCCTCCTGACCCCAGACCATCGAGGGCAGACTGACGAACGCTAGGGCGGCGAACAGGCGAAGCGTGCCGATCACTGATCGGGACATGGACAGGACTCCAATGTGGGTTTCGAAGTTGGCGGACTGCGATTGCCTGACAGTTTCGGACTCGGCGTACATGTCTTGAGTGCGAACCCGCGGTGGGATTCGTTCGCCGGTGGTCGGTTCACCACGCAGGTGTCAATCTCGGTGACGCTGTGAGGTAAGTGACCAGACGGCAGGCGTTTCCGACGCCGTGCAGGGGTCTCCGCACGGCGGTCCCGGACGCAGGAGCGGGGCGATTTTCCGCAACCTCTTGTCCTCAAGAATCCGCTCTATAGATTCGTCTGGCGTGGATTTTGCGTCCGCGGTACCCCTTCCGGTGAGCTGCCCATGAAGACGCTCGCCGTGATCCCCGCCCGACTCGGGGCCACTCGGCTCCCCCGTAAACCGCTCCGCCTCCTCGGCGGTGCCCCCCTGGTGGTCCGCGTCCTGGAGCGGGTGCATTCGCTCGGACTCGCGGATCGCGTCGTGGTGGCGACTGAGACGGAAGAGGTCGCCGCAGTGGTCCGCGCGGCCGGCGGCGACGCCATGATCACCTCAGAGGCGCATCCGTCTGGCACCGATCGCGTGGCTGAAGTAGCGGCGCACCCGGACTACGCGGACTACGAGATCGTGGTGAACGTCCAGGGCGACGAACCCTTCATGCGCGGGGACGCGATGGCCGGTGCCATCGCCATGGTCCGCGACCACGGCTTCCCGCTGGGCACCGCCGCTGGTCGGCGTGGCCCCGCGATCCTCGACGACCCCAACTGCGTGAAAGTCGTGCGCGAGGCCTCGGGCCGCGCGATGTACTTCTCGCGGGCCGGCATCCCGTTCCTGCGCGACGCCGCCGATGCGGCGCTGCGCGATGACCTCCTGCTCCAGCACATGGGGATCTACGCCTGCCGCCGCGACGCACTGCAGCGCTGGGTCTCCTTGCCTCCGCACCCGCTAGAACTCATCGAGAAGCTCGAACCGCTGCGCGCCCTCGCCGATGGACTGGCGATGGGTGTCGCGGTCGTGGATGCCCCCTCGTGGGGTGAAGTGAACACCGAAGACGACCTGATCCGCGCCAACTCCCACTGGGCGGCACTCGCCGCCGGATCTTGAGATGACCCCGACGACTCCGCACCCCACTCCGAAGTTCATCTTCGTCACCGGCGGCGTCGTGTCGTCGCTCGGCAAAGGCATCGCGGCGGCGTCGCTCGCGCGATTGCTCGTCGAACGCGGCCTGCGCGTGACGATGATGAAGCTCGACCCGTACCTCAACGTCGACCCGGGCACGATGTCGCCATTCCAGCATGGCGAGTGCTACGTCACCGACGACGGCGCCGAGACCGACCTAGACCTCGGGCACTACGAGCGCTTCATCGATCGCCCGCTCACGCAGGCGAACAACATCACCACGGGGCGCATCTACTCCAACGTGATCACCAAGGAGCGCCGCGGAGAGTACCTCGGCTCCACGGTGCAGGTGATCCCGCACATCACGGACGAGATCAAGAGCGCGGTGCGCCGCG
>JADYYN010000127.1 GCA_020853635.1 Gemmatimonadaceae bacterium | reverse complement strand
GTCGCTGCGGGCGGCGTCGCGATCTGATCGAGGATCGACGACGGGCCAGAAGCGCCACGACTCGACATGATCTGCAAAACGTATGCGAGGAAGATGAACGCGCCGCCAGCCCACCAGCTCGTCTTCGTCAGGATGTTGCCGGCCTCACGCGCACCCACCAGCGAGCTCGACGAGGACGAGGCACCACCGAAGCTCGCGGCGACACCGCCGCCCTTACCGGCCTGCATGAGCACGGCGGCCGCAAGAACGAGCGCATCAATGACGAGGAGGACGATCAGAAACGAATACATTTTTGGCCTGGTTCAGCAGAGTCGACAGTTGAGATAAGCCTTGAAGAATACTGGAGTTACCTGAGGGTCGCAACCCTCGGTTCAGCCGGACCGGGCGATCGCCAACCACTGCTCGGCGTCGAGGCTCGCGCCCCCCACCAAGACCCCGCTCACTTCGTCAGCGGCAAGCAGGGCGTCCACATTGGAGCGGTTCACGCTGCCGCCGTAGAGGATGGGCACCGCAGCCCCCCGCTCGCCCGCGATCGCACGGAGCTCGGCCCGGATGGCCACGTGGACCTCGCCGGCGTCCTGCGGCGTGGCGTTCTTGCCCGTGCCGATCGCCCAGACCGGCTCGTACGCCACGATCGTCGTCGCGACCACCGCAGCGTCCACACCGCTCACCGCGGCCCGGAGCTGACGCTTCACCACGTCGATGGTGAGTCCGGCCTCGCGCTGCGTGAGCGTCTCGCCCACGCAGATGGTCGGCGTCAGGCCGGCCCGCAGCGCGGCGGCCACCTTCTTTCCCGTCTCTTCCTCGGTCTCGCCGAACACGTGCCGGCGCTCAGAGTGACCGACCAGCACGTGACGGGCACCGGCGCCGCGGGCCAGAGACCCCGACGTCTCACCCGTGAACGCACCCTTGTCTTCCCAATGGATGTTCTGCACGCCGGCCTCGAGGTCGGCGCGCTCCTTGATCGCCTGCACCACCACGTGCAGCGACACGGCGGGCGGGAAGAACAGCACGCGGCGATCCTGTTGCCGCGCGTACTGGCCGAGGAACGTGCGCATGAAGGCCCCGGCGTCGGCCGGGGCCTGATTCATCTTCCAGTTGGCCGCGAAGACCAGGTTCTTTTTCATCGCCACTCAGCGGGTGTCGAGGGCCGCAACCCCCGGAAGGACCTTCCCTTCAAGAAACTCCAGCGACGCGCCGCCGCCGGTGGAGACGTGACTCATCTTGCTCGCGAGTCCCGCCTCTTCGACTGCGGCCGCCGAATCGCCACCACCGATGATGGTCGTCGCGCCCTTGCCGGTCGCCTCGGCCATCGCCTTCGCCACCGCGAGCGTGCCGGCGTCGAACGGCTTGGTCTCGAACACACCCATCGGGCCGTTCCAGATGATGGTCTTGGCCGACGCGATCGCGCGCGCATACGACGCCGCGCTCTCGGGGCCGATGTCGAGCATGGCCTCGTCGGTGGGGATCTCGTCACGCTTCACCGCGTGCGCCTTGTTGCCCTCGGCGATGGCCGGTGCGACCACCGCGTCGTGCGGTAACGTGAGCCGGAACGCCGCGCGTTCGATGAGGTCCGCCGCCATCTCCACTCGGTCCGGCTCCACGAGCGACTTGCCCGTCTCGAAGCCTTGCGCTTTGTAGAACGTGCACGCCATCGCCCCGCCGATGAGGATGCCGTCGACCTTGGGCAGCAGCGCTTCGATCACGTCGATCTTGCCCGAGATCTTCGACCCGCCGAGGATCGCGATGAACGGACGCTTCGGCTTGTCGAGCGCGCCGCCGAGGTAGTCGAGTTCTTTCTGCATCAGCAGGCCGGCCACCGCCGGGCGCAGATGCTTCGTCACGCCTTCGGTGCTGGCATGCGCGCGATGCGCGGCGCCGAACGCATCGTTGACATAGAAGTCACCCAGCGCCGCGAAGGACTTGGCCAGCGCCGCGTCGTTCTTCTCCTCACCCGCTTCGAACCGTGTGTTCTCGAGCAGGCAGACCTCGCCGTCCTTGAGTGCACGGGTGGCCGCCTCGGCCTCGGCGCCCACGACGTGGGGCACGAACGTGACCGCGGCGCCGAGCAGCTTCGCCAACACCGGCGCGACGGGCGCCAACGTGTACTTCGGATCCGGCTTGCCCTTCGGCCGGCCAAGATGCGAGCAGAGTACCACCCGCGCGCCGCCCTTGATGAGCGCCTGAATGGTCGGCACCGCAGCGCGCACGCGCGTGTCGTCCGCGACACCACCGGCCTCGTCGAGCGGCACGTTGAAGTCCACGCGCACCAAGGCGCGCTTGCCGCGCACCTCGGCGGGCGTGAGGTCCTTGATCGTCCTGGTGTTCATCGTGAGGGCCTCAGAGCCCCTTGCCGATCTTCTCGATGAGGTCGACGCAGCGCGAGGAGTAGCCCCACTCGTTGTCGTACCAGCCGGAGACCTTCACCATCGTGCCGTCGATCACGTTGGTGTTCTTGGCGTCGAGGATCGTGGAGTGCGCGTTCCCGATGTAGTCCACCGAGACGAGCTCCTCCTCGGTGTACGCGAGGATGCCCTTGAGCGGGCCCTCGGCGGCCGCCTTGAACGCGGCGTTCACCTCGGCGATGGTCACCGTGCGCTCGACTTCGACCGTGAGTTCGGTGAGCGAGACATCGGGGGTGGGCACGCGGATCGCGATGCCGTCGATCTTGCCCTTCACTTCCGGGATCACGAGCGCGGTCGCCTTCGCGGCGCCGGTGGTCGTCGGGATCATGGAGATCGCCGCCGCGCGGGCGCGACGCAGATCCTTGTGCGGCAGGTCGAGGATGTTCTGGTCGTTGGTGTAGCTGTGGATCGTGACCATCGCGCCGTGCTTGAAGCCGAACGCGTCACGGATGACCTTCACCATCGGCGCGAGGCAGTTCGTGGTGCAGCTCGCGTTGGAGATGATGTGGTGCGTCGCGGCGTCGTACTTGCTGTCGTTCACGCCGAGCACGATGGTGATGTCCTCGGAGGTCGCGGGCGCGGAGATGATCACCTTCTTCGCGCCGCCGGCGAGATGCTTCTTCGCATCGTCGGCCTTGGTGAAGCGGCCGGTGGCCTCGAGCACGATGTCCACGCCGAGGTCCTTCCACGGCAGCAACGACGGATCCTTCTCCTTGAGCACCTTGATGCGATCCCCGGCGATCATGATCGAGTCGGCGTCGTGCGTGACGATGCCGTCGAACTGGCCGTGCACGGAGTCGTACTTGAACAGGTGCGCGAGGGTCTTAGTGTCCGTGAGATCGTTGATCGCGACGAAGTTGATGTTCGCGCCGCGCTCCTTCGCTGCGCGGACGACCTGACGACCGATGCGGCCGAAACCGTTGATGCCGACGCGGAGTGCCATCGTGGTATTGCTCCTGGAGGACTATCGTTGAATGTCGTGGGTGCTGCGGGCCCGCCCGAACGTCACGTAGCTCATCGTGCGCGCCCCTGCGGCGAATAGTACGCTCGCGCACGCGTTCAGCGTCGCTCCGGTGGTGAGGACGTCGTCCACGAGGATCACGTGCCGACCTCGTAGCTTCGGGGCGAACTCTGCGTCCGCAATAAACGCGCCGTGAACGTTCGCCAAGCGCTCCCCGGGAGTCAATCGCGTCTGCGTCCCGGTCGCGCGTACGCGGCGCAACACGTCCGACCACACGGGCACAGCCCAATGTGGCGCAAGCGCGCTGGCCAGACGTTCCGCCTGGTTGAATCCGCGGGCGCGGGCCTTCGTCGGCGCGAGCGGCACCGGGACCACCGCCGCGCGCTCGCGCAGCACGTCCTCGGGCCACGACAGTCGCGCGAGCCGCTGCGCCAGCTCCGCGGCCACGCCGGGCCAGCCCTCGTATTTGAGCGCCGAGATGATCGCCGACGAGGTCTCGTCGGGCACCCAGCAGTAGGAGCGGGCGGCGCGCACGTACGGCGGTAGCAGGGCGCAGCCCGGGCAGCTCCCGCGCGCCGGCGTCGGATGGCCGCATCGCGCACACTGCGGATGCCGCAGGCGCGGCACACGCGCCCAGCAGCGCCCGCACACCATACCGTGGTCCGCGTCGTCCATCGCGCCGTCACACGCCGCGCAGGCGCGCGGGAAGATGAACTGGAGCATTCCCGCCGCAGCGCGACGCCACCGCGACGTGCGGGCGGCCGCGCGGGGGGCGGTGCTGCCGGCGCTTACAGCGCTTATTGCGCTTCCGGCGCGCGGATCGATCGCCACATCGCCTCGCGGTCCGGCGCCACGCCGAACCAGCGCTGGAACGCCAACGCGCCCTGCTCCACCAGCATCGGCAACCCGTCGTCAGACCGCAGACCACGCGCGCGGCAGGCCTTCACGAAGGGTGTACGTCCGCGGCGGTAGGTGAGGTCGATCACCGCACACGTGGCCGGGATCATCCCCGGGGCGATCGGCATCAGCGCCCCGTCGAGCCCGAGTGGCGTCGCATTCACGAGCAGGTCGGTCCCCTTCACCGTGTCCATCTCGCTGGGGACCACATCCACCGTGCCGCTGAACCGCGCCGCTAACTGTTCGGCGCGCTCGCGGTTGCGCGCATGCAGCACGATCTGCGAATCCGGCCACCGCTCCACGGCCGCACACACGGCCGCGGCGGCACCGCCCGCACCGAGCACGCCCACGCGCAGCACCTGTGGCCGCCGCTCCAACAACCGCTCCACGGCGAAGTCGAACCCACCTACATCGGTGTTGTCGCCCACGAGGCCCGTGCGTCCGTCGGGCAGGTCCTCCGTCCAGAACGTATTCACCGCACCCACACGCTCCGCGAGCGCGGTGCGACGTACGCACCACGGGTACACGGCCTCCTTGTGCGGCAACGTGACGTTACCCGCCGCGCGCGCATCCACGAGCAGCCCGAGCATCGCATTGAGATCGCTCGGCGCGACGTCGAGCGCCTCGTACGTGAGTGGAAGCCCCGCCGCCATCAGCGCGGCGTTCTGGAACACCGGCGACAACGAGTGGGATACCGGGAGCCCGAGCAGCACCACTCGACCGGGCAACGGCTTGAC
>JADYYN010000126.1 GCA_020853635.1 Gemmatimonadaceae bacterium | reverse complement strand
GTGCTCTGCGAGAGGTTCACGTGCTCGTTGGGATGCACGCGGGTGTACGTCCCACGCGGCTCGCCGAGGAGCTCGAGCGCGCGGTTCGCGATGACCTCGTTGGCGTTCATGTTGCTCGAGGTGCCGGCGCCGCCCTGGATCATGTCCACCCGGAAGTGCTCGTGATGGCGCCCGGCCTTGATCTCGGTGCACGCGCGGACGATCGCGTTGAACACATCGTCGGGGAGATCGCCGAGCCCATGATTGGCCCGCGCCGCCGCTTCCTTCACTTGCGCGAGCGCGATGATCATCTCGGGGAAGTCGCGCAGGGTCACGCCGGTGATCGGGAAGTTCTCGATCGCGCGGAGGGTCTGCACGCCATACAGCGCGGCATCCGGCACATCACGTTCGCCGAGCAGGTCATGCTCGCGGCGCATGGTGCCGGTGGGGCTGTAGCCGAGGAGGCGGCCCTGACCAGTGAGCGAAGCGTCGGCCTGGCGGAGTCGGTCGCGGATCGCACGCGCGGAGCGGGACACGAGCGCGGCATAGAGCGCCGGGCGGTCCTTGAGCAGTGGCTCGAGGGCCTCCTTGCTGAACCGCATGGCCTTCACGCGCACGGTCGCACGGCCGGTGGTGGAGTGGGTGGTCTCCTCGAGCAGGATGCTCTCCCCGATGACCTCGCCGGCGCCAAGTGTCGAGAGACGCACGGGATTGCCCTCAAGCACGGCTTCGATGGCGAGGCTGCCTTCGAGGATCACCCAGAAGGCTTCGCGCTTCTGTCCGGTCTGGAAGAGCACGGACTCGGGCGGGTAGTCGATCTGCTCGCCGGCCTTGGTCAGGTGCCACAGCAGCTGGTCACCTAGGCCCTCGAAAAAGGAGATTTGCTGTAGCGGAGAGGTGTTCATCTTGAAGGCGATTCGGGGGGGCGAACGGCGATGCGGGGTGACCGACGATACGGGGCGCGGGGTAGGGGCGGGATGCGGGGGGAGGGGACTGCGGAGCGGGACGGGCGGAGCGGGGACTGCGGGGCGGGATGGCCGCGATGAGTCTTGCGCTGTTTTGATGACGACTAGACCCGGCGGGGTGCCACTCTTTCGGCATGACTGAACCCACCTCGTTTCCGCCTCGCCGGCGGCGTACCGATTCGCCGGTCGCTGCCGGGGATCTTCCGGCCGAGATGCCAGCTGACCTCCCCGCTGACCTCCCCGCCGTCCCCGCGCCTGCTTCGTCCGAGTATCGACGCGATCCCGTCGAACAACTACAGGCCTACCGCCTCGGGGTCGCACTGACCCGCGTCTGCCGCGTCCGCCTGCTCCGCATGCGCGCCGATCCGGCCCACGCGGAAGTCGGCCCACAGCTCCTCAGGGCGGTCGCATCGATCGCCGCGAACATCGCCGAGGGCTACTCACGCAGCTCGGTCGCCGATCGCCGGAAGTTCTACGAATACGCCCTCGGCTCCGCACGCGAGGTGGTGGTGTGGTTCGAAGCCCTCGGTCTGACCGAGAGTGATGAGGAAACCACCCAACTCACCTCGATCCGCCGCCTATTGCTGACCATGATCCGCACCACCCGCGAAACGACGGCCGCCGGCCGCCGAGTCGGCATGTAGCCCCCCGCCCCTCCCGCCCCGTCGTACACTCCCGCCCCTCCCGCCCCGTAGTACCCGCCCCGTAGTACACCCCCGCCCCTCCCGCCCCGCCGTCCCCTCCCCCCGCATCCCGCCCCTTCCCCGCGCCCCGCACCGTCGGTCACCCCGCATCGCCGTTCCGCATCGCCGTTCCGCATCGCCGTAAGAAAGGGTACTTTCGGCTGACTCCAATACCCGATCATGCCCACCCGCCGCGATTTCCTAAACCAAGCCGCCGCCGCTGCCGCCCTCACCGCCGCGCCGAGCTCCCTCCCCGCCCTCTCTCGCCTCACCGCTGAAGCCCACCCCGCGGCGTCCCGCCCCGTGGTGATCTCCAGCGCCAACGGTCTCCGCGGCGTCAAACTCGCCTACGACCGCATCGTGAAGGGCGCCGACACCCTCGACGCCATCATCGCCGGCGTCAACATCCAGGAGCTCGACCCCGACGATCAGTCCGTCGGCATCGGCGGCTTCCCCAATGCCGATGGCGTCGTGCAACTCGACGCGAGTTGCATGCACGGGCCCACCAAGCGCGCGGGTTCCGTGGGTGCCATCGAAGGCATCGCCACACCGAGCCTCGTCGCGAAGGCCGTGATGGACTACACCGACCACATCATGCTCGTCGGCGAAGGGGCCAAGAAGTTCGCCCTCGCGATGGGGTTCAAGGAACAGAACCTCCTCACCGAGCGCACGCGCCAGGACTGGCTGCGCTGGAAGGCGCGCCTCAATCCGAACGACT
The DNA here is from genome assembly GCA_020853635.1 of Gemmatimonadaceae bacterium. Lineage (GTDB taxonomy): Bacteria > Gemmatimonadota > Gemmatimonadetes > Gemmatimonadales > Gemmatimonadaceae > Pseudogemmatithrix. Next base: position 4,607 of record JADYYN010000126.1, on the reverse strand, counting down.
TCTGGCTCGACCACGACGACGACGTGGCGATCAAGTTCTCCACCGGCACCATCAACATGAATGCCGTGAACGCGGCCGGTGACATCTCGTCGGTGACCACCACCAGCGGCATGGCGTGGAAGATCCCGGGGCGCATCGGCGACTCGCCGGTGATCGGTGCCGGGCAGTACTGCGACAACCTCGTCGGCGCGGCGGGCTCCACCGGTCGCGGCGAAGCGAACATCAAGGTGTGCGGTGGGTTCCTCACCGTCGAGTTCATGCGCCAGGGCCTGGCACCCGAGCAGGCCGTGCTCAAGACGCTCGAGCGCCTCGCGGCGATGACCGAGAAGCGACTGCTGCGCCCCGACGGTCGGCCGAACTTCGACATCCAGTTCTATGCGGTCGCCAAGGACGGCCGGTATGCCGCTGGCTCACTGTACGAAGGCGCCGACTTCGCCGTCTGCGATGAGCGCGGCGCGCGGACGGAGAAGTGTGTGTTCCTGTATCCGAGAGGGCGGTAGGCGGACGGTGGAGGGCGGATCAGCCCAGCGGCCCTCTCCGATCGCGTGAAGCTCTTGGCCGGTCTCCGGTTTCGCGCGAGATCACTCGGCGCGTGCGACTAACCCCGGTCGCGCGCGCCGAACTGCTTCGCCGCTGAACTCACACGCTCCGCCGCCGCCATCAGCGCCGACGACGCGGCCGCGATCTCCTCGGTGCTCGCGCTCTGCTCCTCACTCGCCGCGGCCACGTCGTGCATCGCGCTCGCGAACCCGTTCGTGCCGGCCGAGAGCGAGTCGAGCTTGGACGTGATCTCCGTAGCGAGTGTGTGCCCGGCCGTCGCCGCGGACGCCATCGTGCCGATCCACTGATCGGCCGCGTCCACCGTCACTTCCACCTGCGTGAACGCCTGTCGGCCGTGCGCCGTCGCCGCTCGCACGGTCTCCACCGTGGTGAGCGACCGCGCGCTCGTCTGCCGGGCGATCTCCATCTGCGCGATCAGTTCCTGCATCAGCTGATGCGTGTGTTCGGCCGCTTCGGCCGCGCCCTGCGCGAGACGGCGGACCTCGTTGGCCACGACCGTGAAGCCCTCGCCCTGCTCTCCGGCGCGCGCGGCTTCCATCGCCGCGTTCAACGCGAGCAGCTTCGATTGCCGCGCGATCTTCTGCACGAGCACCACGAACCCGCGGATCTGGTCCGAGGCGGTCGCGAGCGATTCGGTCGCCCGCGCACTCGCTTGCACGTCGCTCACCAGCGCATCGAGCCGGCGGGCGCTCTCGTCGAGCTGCTCATGGCTCTCGAGCGCCAGGGTCTTGAGCTTGGTGTTGCGTTCGATACCCTCGGCCGCGCCCACGGAGATGGTCGAGGCGAGCGAGTTCAGTCGGCCCGCGTCGAGCGAGAGCAGCCGGATGGTGTCGGCCATGTCGCTGGCCTGCATCGAGAGCACACTCGCGGTCTCGGCGATGCCGGAGGCCGCGGTGGCCATATGTTCGGTGCCGCTGGTGATCTCGGTGGAGCGGCGGGCCGTCTCGCTCGCGTTGTCGCGGATGAGGAAGGCCAGCCGCTTGAGCTCGTCGGTCATGACGACCATCGCGCGGCCCAGTCGGCCGAGCTGGCCGCCGGCCTTGGCCGCGTCCGGCGTGCGCGAGAGGTCCCCACCGGCGATGGCTTCGGCCACATCGGCCAGGTCGCGGTTGATGTCGCCGATGCGCGGCGAGATGACCCAGAGGAACACCAGCGCGGCGAACGCGATGGCGAGCGAGAGCGCGAGCGCGGCGATGAACCACAGTTCGCCGTGCTCCAGCATCTCCATGACGGAGTCCCAGCCGAGGAAGAAGAGCGCGAAGAACAGCGCGCTCGCCCCGAACGCCACCCACCCGGCGATCCGGTCGAGGATGTGCGCCCGCACCAGCTCCGGGGCATCACCGGGCTTCGTGTTGGTTCCGGTCGTGGCGTCGGCTAGATTGCTCAGATTCCCATCCCCAGACGATGACAGCACCAATTGAGCCGATCGGCTATGACCCGTCGGCGGTCGAATCACGCTGGCGGCAGCGTTGGGCCGAGCGTGGCACCCACCGCACCGACCTCGCGCGCGGGAAGGATCCCTTCTACGCGCTGATGATGTTCCCCTATCCCTCAGCCGAGGGATTGCACGTGGGGAACCTCTTCGCGTTCACCGGATGTGATATCTATGCGCGATTCCAGCGCCTGCAAGGGCATACGGTCTTCGAACCGCTGGGATACGACGCGTTCGGCATCCACTCGGAGAACTTCGCGCTGAAGGTCGGGAAGCACCCGATGCAGCTCATCCCGAGCAACATCGCGAACTTCCGCCGCCAGCTCGACCGCGCCGGCCTCATGGTGGACTGGGCGCAGTCGGTCGACACGACCGACCCTGCCTATTACAAATGGACCCAGTGGGTCTTCCTGCAGCTCTACAAGCAGGGGCTCGCGTACAAGAAGGCGGCCGCCGTCAACTGGTGTCCGTCGTGCAAGACCGTGCTCGCCAACGAGCAGGTGGAGGGCGGCCACTGCGAACGTTGCGGCACGCTCGTCGAGCAGCGCTTCCTGGAGCAGTGGTTCTTCAAGATCTCCGAGTACTCGCCGCGGCTGCTCAAGAACCTCGAGACGCTCGACTGGTCGGAGACCACCAAGCAGGCGCAGCGGAACTGGATCGGTCGCTCGGAGGGCGCGCGGCTGCGCTTCCGCGTGCTCGACCCGCTCACCGACGCCGGCAGCGCCGCAGTCTCGGTCACCACCGAACTCAAGATGGACACGGCCGAGGTGGAGGTCTTCACCACTCGTCCGGACACCATCTTCGGCGCGACGTACCTCGTGCTCGCCCCGGAGCATCCGCTCATCGATACCATCACGACGCCCACGCAACAGTCGGCCGTCGATGCGTACCGTGCGCGCGCGTCCAAGCAGGACCTGGTCACGCGCAAGACCAGCAAGGAGAAGACCGGCGAGTTCACTGGCGCCTACGCCGCGAATCCCGCCACCGGCGAGCTGATCCCCATCTGGATCGCCGACTACGTGCTCATGGAGTACGGCACCGGCGCGATCATGGCGGTGCCGGGCCACGACGAGCGTGACTTCGAGTTCGCGACAGCGTTCGACCTGCCGATCGTCCGGGTGGTCGCGGGTGAGGGACAGACCGCGCGCACGCCGTTCGACGGCGCCGCCTACGTGGGCGACGGCGTGATGGTGAACTCCGAGGAGTTCGACGGCATGCCGGTGGCCGAGGCGAAAAAGGTGATCACCGAGTGGCTCGAGTCGAAGCGCGCGGGCAAGTCGGTGACCAACTATCGACTGCACGACTGGTGCATCTCGCGTCAGCGGTACTGGGGCCCGCCCATCCCGATCATCTACTGCGACAGCTGCGGCACCGTGCCGGTGCCCGAGTCGCAGTTGCCGGTGGTGCTGCCCAACATCCCGGACTTCAAGCCGGACGACTCGGGCATCTCGCCACTCGCGCGTCACGAGGAGTGGTACCGCGTGCCCTGCCCCAGCTGCGGCAAGAAGGCACGGCGCGAGACCGACGTAAGCGACACCTTCCTCGATAGCGCCTGGTACTTCCTGCGCTATCCGAGCGTGGGGCGTGACGATGTCGCGTTCGACGCGGCGACCACGAAGAAGTGGCTGCCCGTGACCACCTACATCGGTGGCAACGAACACGCCGTGCTGCACCTGCTCTACTCGCGCTTCATCACGATGGTGCTGCACGATATGAAGCTGCTCGACTTCGAAGAGCCGTTCACGAAGTTCCGTGCGCACGGCCTGATCATCCGCGAAGGCGCGAAGATGTCGAAGTCGAAGGGCAACGTCGTGAATCCGGACGAGTACATCGACGCCTGGGGCGCCGACTCGTTCCGCACGTACCTCATGTTCCTCGGCCCCTTCGAAGAGGGCGGCGACTTCCGCGACTCGGGCATCAGCGGTGTGAAGCGTTTCCTCGATCGCCTGTGGGCCTCGGTGCGCGACTGCACCAGCGAAGGCACGCCCGATCCCGAGGTGATGCGCAAGCTGCATGCGACCATCAAGAAGGTCGGCGAGGACATCCCTGCCCTCAGCTACAACACGGCCATCGCGGCGATGATGGAGTACATGAACACGCTGCGCAAAGGTGAGCGCGCGGCCCATCGCGCCGAGGTCGAACCGTTGGTGCCGATGGTCGCCCCGTTCGCGCCGCACATCACGGAAGAACTCTGGGAGATGCTCGGGCACACCACGAGTGTGATGGATGCGGCGTGGCCGACGTTCGATGCATCGATGCTCGTGAGTGATACGATCGAACTCGTCGTGCAGGTGGGCGGCAAGACCCGCGGCAAGCTCGTGGTGCCCAAGACAATCACGCAGGATGAGGCCTTCGCGGCCGCGAAGGCCGAGCCGTCGATCGGGAAGTTCATCACCGGGGAGCCGAAGAAGGTGATCCTGGTGCCGGGTCGGTTGCTGAATGTGGTGGTGTGAGTTCCTGAACTGCTTTCAACACAGAGGGCACAGAGGGCACAGAGAACTGCCAATGCAGAACTGCAACTGCTGAACTGCTCAACACAGGGGCACAGGGGACACAGGGCACTGCAGGGGATTGCTGGTGAAAGCAGAGGGGCGGGGGGGGGCGGGGGGGGGGG
>JADYYN010000125.1 GCA_020853635.1 Gemmatimonadaceae bacterium | reverse complement strand
TTGTTGACCACGGCCACCGAGTAGAACTCGCCGACGGCGTTGTCGCCCTGCAGGATCACCGAGGGATACTTCCACGTGATCGCCGAGCCGGTCTCGACCTGCGTCCACGAGATCTTCGCGTTGGTCTGCGCCTTGCCGCGCTTGGTGACGAAGTTGTAGATGCCGCCCACGCCGTCCTTGTCGCCGGCATACCAGTTCTGCACCGTAGAGTACTTCACCGTCGAGTTGTCGAGGGCGATGATCTCCACCACGGCGGCATGGAGCTGATTGGTCGCACGCTTGGGCGCCGTGCAACCCTCGAGGTAGCTCACCGAGGCGCCTTCATCGGCGACGATGAGCGTGCGTTCGAACTGGCCCGTGTCCGCCGCGTTGATGCGGAAGTACGTGGAGAGCTCGAGCGGGCACTTCACACCCTTGGGGATGTACACGAACGAGCCGTCGGAGAAGACGGCCGAGTTGAGTGCGGCGAAGAAGTTGTCGGAGTACGGGACCACCGAGCCCAGATACTTCTGCACGAGCTCCGGGTGGTTGTGCACCGCCTCGCCGAACGAGCAGAACACCACGCCGACCTTGGAGAGCTCTTCCTTCATGGTCGTGCCGACCGAGACCGAGTCGAAGATCGCGTCGACGGCCACGCCGTTGAGGCGCTTCTGCTCGGTGAGCGAGATGCCGAGCTTCTCGTAGGTCTTGAGGAGTTCCGGATCGACTTCGTCGAGCGACTGGAGCGGCTTCACGCTCTTGGGCGCCGAGTAGTACGTCTGCGCCTGGTAGTCGATCGGCGGGTAGGTGACGTTGGGCCAGTGCGGCTCGGTCATCGTGAGCCAGCGACGGAAGGCCTTGAGGCGCCAGTCGAGGAGCCATTCCGGCTCACTCTTTTTGGCCGAGATCGCGCGAATGGTCTCTTCGGTGAGTCCGCGTGGGATCGTATCCGACTCGACGTCGGTCACGAAGCCGTACGCGTACTCCTTATTGACCAGGGATTCGATTGAAGAGGACATACACCCAGCAGGTTCAGGGATCGACACAGATAGACTAGCAATCTAGTCGGGAATCGATTGAACGCTATTGGCGAGGGGATTGGTCCAGAGCTGTCCGCCTTGCTGAACGGCGGGGCGGGGGAACGGCGACGGCGTGGTGAGCTATAAGCTCTAAGCTGTGAGTAACGGCGATGCGGGGGAATGGCGCATACAGGAGACTAGGCACGCAAACAAATGAGTACCATCAAGCTGTAATTCGTTGTCTGTGAAGGCGTTATGAGATAGGTAGAAGGGTCGCGTCACCCGCAGTTCAACTTACAGCTCACCACTCAAGACTCACAGCGCCGTGAGCAGTTACCCCCGCCTCACCCCCGCAGTAGCGCTTCCTCGACCGCCCCGTACACCTCCACTCGGTTCCGCCCCAGCGCCTTCGCCCGGTACATCGCCTTGTCCGCATGCTGCAGCGCGACCGGCACCGTCATCCCATCGGCCAGCGGCGCGATGCCGCTGCTCACCGTGATCACCAGCGACGAGCCGGTGCTCACCGCGATCGGTGACTCGCCCACCGCTTTGCGCACGCGCTCGAGCGCGTAGAGCGCCTGCTGCGGGTTCGTGTCGGGCAGCAGCACCACGAACTCTTCGCCGCCGATACGCCCCACGATCTGTTCCTGGCGCAGCGTGTCCTCGATCCGCTTCGCGACCTCACGCAGCACGTCGTCACCGATCGCGTGACCGTGCGTGTCGTTGATCTCCTTGAAGTGATCGAGGTCGAGCAGCGCGATCGCGATGGGCTTGCCGCGACGACGGCTACCGGCGATCACCGGCTCGATGTCATCGAAGAACGAGCGGCGGTTCTTGAGGCCCGTGAGCTCGTCGACCATCGCGAGGTCGGACATGCGCGAGAGCATGAGCTCCAGCTGCACGCCGCTCTCCTTCGCCTCCTGCAACAGGCGGTCGCGCTCCACGAGCACGCGCACGTTCTCGACGAACTGCCGCCACGTGGTGCGCGTGAAGAGCAGCGCACACATGACGAACACCGCGATCGACGCCGGCAGCACGGGCGAGCGCAGGGACGTGAACGTCAGCGCCTGGCCCAGCAGCGTGAGCATGAACGGGAGATAGAACCCGATCGAGGCCATCGGCGACGAGGAGAAGAACGCCACCGAGCCGGCGCAGAGGCCTGCCATCATCATCACCAGCGCGGCCCGCTCCTCGGGACCGCCCGCCGGGAAGAGCGCGAAGGCGGCCATCGCCCACAACATGCCCGCGGTGGTGGAGAAGATCAGTGCGCGCCGTTCATTCCCCGGGCTCACCCGCATGGGGCGCACCTTGTGTCGCAGTCGGCGCCAACTGAGGATCGCCGGCGTCCACAGCACGATCATCGCCGCCACGAACAACACCAGCAGCGTGCGGAACACATGGTCCCAATACACGATCGCGATGAACACCGCCAAGAGCGGGTTCGCCGCGAACACCGTGGGCAGTTGCTGCACACGGGCCACCGCTTGGGAGACGCGAATCTCCCGGAGCAGTGCGTCGGAGGGGTTGGGAATGGGGAACCACATGAATCCACTAGGATATTGCGCGAAACGCGGTTCAGCCAGACGTAAAGGCAGACGGGAGAGGGGAGAGGGGAGAGGTGAGGCGGTCCTCTCTCCCCTCTCCCCTCTCCCATCTACCCTCTGCCTCTCACATCACCGTCTTGACCTTCCCCACATCCGCCCGCCCGATCGTCCCCTGATCGGTCCCGAACCAAAGCAGGCCGGTCTTCTTGTCGAAGTGCATGTGCCGGATGGTGTTGGTCTCGGCGCGCCCCACCGACGTCTCGGCGAAGAACTTCCGGCTCTTGGGGTCGAACCCCAGCAGGCGCGACCCCTTGCCGGGGAAGTTCTCGGTGATCCAGATCCGGTCCTTGTCGTCCGACGCCATGCCGTAGGGCAGCGACTGGAAGCCGCCCGGCATCGCGAACTCCTCCACCTGCCCCGTGCGCGGGTCGAGGCGGCCCAAGTAGCCGCGCGTGTAGTCGGTGTACCAGACCACATCGTCGCTGGTGAGTGCGATGCGACGGCCACGCGTCTTCGCGTCCGGCAGCTTGAACGTCTTCACGTCCATCGTCTTGGGATCGATCGTCGCGATGAGATCGGTGCCGAAGAGATTGAACCACGGCGTGCCCTTGGAGTTGAGCACGATCCCGTACGGACGCGTCTGCGGCCCGGTGAAGGCGAGGCGGATCTTGCCCGTCTTCGTCTCGAGGTGCCCCACCGCGCCCGAGTTCTGCGCCGTGAACCAGATGTCACCCTTCGCGTCGAACACGAGAGTATGCGGGTCGCGTACCTTCGCATCGGGCATCGGATATCGCGTGATCTCGCCGGTGATCGGGTTCAGCTTGCCGATCATACCGTTGCGATTGCCGGCGTACCACACCATGCCGCTGTTGTCGACGATGAGATTGTGCGGATTGGTCCCCGCGTCGATGGTGTACTGCTTGAACTCGCCCGACTTGGGATCGAGTCGCGCGATGTAGTTGCCGTTCTGCCCCACGAAGTACACATGGCCGTCCGCCGCGGCGAACGGATCGCGCGGGCGTCCCTGCGCGCCCCAGGGCACCTGCCATTCGTTGGTCGGGACCGGCACATTCTGCGCGTCGAGAAGTAGCGGGGCGACGAGCAGCGCCACCACGGGCGCATGACGACGGAAGGACATCGGGACCTCGGGACTGAAAAGGGAAACGGGGATCGCCGACAGGCCGGGCATCCTCGTCCGGCCGCACGGTGTCATACTACGACCACTCTTCGACCTCAGGAGAACGTACGATGTCGGTTCAACGTTGGCTCGGCGCGGGCGTGCTCGCGCTCCTGTCTGCCGCCGCTCCGTGTGTGTCAGTCGCGCAGCAGGCACCCGCGCCCGTCGCACAACCCGCCGCCCGACCCGAAGACGTCGAGAGCATCGACGCGATCATGCGCGCTGTATACGACGTGATCTCGGGGCCCGCCGGACAGAAGCGCGATTGGGACCGCTTCCGCTCGCTCATGGCGCCCGGCGCGCGACTCATTCCCACCGGCCGCCGCGCCGATGGGACCGGCGGTATGCGTGTGTGGACCGCGGAGGAGTACATCCAGACGGCCGGGCCACAGCTCGAGACCGGCGGGTTCTTCGAACGCGAGATCGGACGCAAGCTCGAGCGCTACGGCAACGTCGTGCATCTCATGAGCGCCTACGACTCTAAGCGCACACTCAACGATCCCGCACCGTTCGCGCGCGGCGTCAACTCGTTCCAGCTCTTCTTCGACGGCAAACGCTGGTGGGTCGTGACGATCTTCTGGGAACAGGAGACGCCGGCGAATCCCATCCCCGCCGCGCTGCTCAATCCCTAGAGTCGGCTAGCGACCCCAGTTGATGATCGGCAGCACCTTCCGCCCCGACGGATTGTCGCGGACGATGTTCACCACGCCGAGCTGCGCGCCGCGCAACGACCGCGCGTAGTTCACGATGCCGATGCTGAGCCCGCGCTGATCGCCGCGCACGGCGTTCACGCTCGAGATGCTCACACCGGAGAAGCGCCCGCCCTTCTCGGTGCGCAGCAGCGCCGGCGCGATGACCACCGCGTGCAGATCACCCGCACCCACCATCGGCGCGATCGCCACGCCTTCCAATCGTTCGGCGCCCACACCGAGTCCGCCGATCATGAGGCCGTGCGCGGTGCCGCCGCTGCCGACGCCCACACCACCGACGGCGATTCCACGGATGCCGCCGCCCGCGCCAACGCCCACGCCACCCACGAGGATGCCGCTCGCTCGGCCGCCGACACCCACGCCGACGCCGCCCACACCAAGCCCGCGGAGATCACCGCCGGCACCAGCACCCACACCGCCGAGCACGGCACCGCGCACACTGCCACCCGCCGCGACGCCGATGCCTCCCACCGCGACGCCGCGCAGGTTCCCACCGGTCCCCGCACCCAAGCCGCCGATCGCCATGCCGCGGATGTCGCCACCCACACCGGCACCGAGCCCGCCCACGAGGATGCCGCGCGCATCGCCGCCCGAGCCAACGCCCAACCCGCCCGCCGCGAGACCGCGCACTTCGCCGCCACCCGCCACACCGAGCCCGCCGATGGTGATACCGCTGACGCGCCCGCCCGAGCCAGCGCCAAGGCCCGCGATGGTGATGCCGTTGATGCCGTCGCCCGAGCCCACGCCGAGTCCGGCGATGGAGATGCCGCTCACCTCACCGCCGCCGCCGATGCCGACACCGGCGAGCATCACACCGCGCGTGCGCCCCGAGGCCTCGATGCCGAACGCTGCCACGCCGATGCCGGTGATGTTCTCGGCGCCGGTGATCGGGAGTCCGAGTGCGAGCCCGCTCACGTCGCCCGAGGCTTCGCCGTAGGGCCGCCACATGGTGATGTTCGCGCCGCGCACGCGCTCCAGGTCACGATCGCGGAAGTTGATGCGGATGCCATCGACCCGCGGATAGTTGCCGATGGAGATCGCCTTGTGCGTCTCACGCTGCGCGCGCAACGGCGACGCAGCGAGCGGGGCGATGAAGGCGAGCGGGAGGAGGAGGCGGGCGGAGGAGCGGAGCATGTCGAGCACCGTTGGGAGTCGTGAGTGTGGCCGGCGAACGGTCGGAACCGAGTCCCTTACGCACGCGGAGCCGGAGCCGGTTTCGCGCCGGCCCATCCACTCTTCGACCCATCCACCATACCCGATGGTTTGTATGCGCACACGGTCGGTATCGGCGCTGACCACGTCCCTTGCGCCGCTCCGCCTACTCCGCGCCGAGTGCCCGCATCGCGCGGCGGAGGACCGCCTGTGCCATGGTGACCTTGTAGCGGGTGCCCTCAAGCGGCGTCGCATCGTAGAGCGCCCGTTCGGCGAGCGCGTCGATGCTGTCGGCGTCGAGTCCGCCGGAGGCGACGTCCTCTTCCACGGAGAGCGGTGCACGCCACGGCCCGGCTGCGACACCACCGAGCGAGATGCGCACGCTGCCATCGCCGCGCCGCACCGCCGCACAGGAGACGAGGGCGAAGTCGAACGCCGCGCGCTGGATCAGCTTCTCCCAGTGCTGCACGCCACCGTGCGCGGCTGCAGGGATGCTCACGGCCGTGATGAGCTCGTCATCGGCGAGGGTGACCTCACGCGCACGGTTGTGCGCCGCGCCCTCGAACAGCGCGGCGATCGACACCGTGCGCGTTGGCGTGCCCGCCGCACCGCCGCGCGCACTCGCGATCTCCACCGTCGCGTCCAGCGCGTCGAGTGCGACCGCCGGATCGGACGGATGCACGGCGTGGCAGGGCCCGGTGTCGAAGATCGCGTGGTACGAATGTTCGCCGGCGTACGCGGCACACTGCTCGCCGCCGTTCTTGAAACACGCGACGCCGCGACGCAGGTACCAGCAGCGCTGCCGCTGCGCGAGGTTCCCGCCGAGGGTGCCCATGTTGCGGAGTGCCGGACTGCCGACCGATGCGGCCGCGAGCGCGAGCGCGGGCACGAGCTCCCGCACCAGCGGGTGCTCCGCGAGGGTCGCGATGGCGACCCCGGCGCCCAGTCGCAGTGCACCGTCGGCGCCGCGGGTGATCTGCGTCCAATCGGGGAGCGACTGCAGGTCCACCACCCGCGCGGGCGCGAGCAGGCCTTCGTCCACGGTGCTCAGGAGATCCGTCCCACCGCCGATGGGGACCGACCCCGGACTCGCCAGCGCCTCAAGGGCCTCGGCGAGGGAGGAGGGGCGCAGGTAGGTGAAGCGCGTCATATTTCGCCCGTGCCGAATCTAGGAATCCTGCCGAAGTCCATCGCGCGCGCCCTCCAGGGCGCGACGCCTGTGTTCACGTCTGCGGTCGTGCTCATCGCGAGCGCATCGCGATCGCTCGACGCACAGGATACCACGAAGGCGCGTCCGTCGCTGGTGCCACCGACGCCCGGCATCCAGGCCACGCAGGCCGGTGCGGCCGCACAAGGCACCGTCTCCGCCATCAAGCCGACGCGTGCTCCCGCCGACAGCGTGCGTCCGTTCCTCGTGTTCCGTCCGCGCGACGAAAGCTGGTTCGTCGTCGCGAGCCGTGGCAAGCGCATGCTGCTCGACATCGGGCGCGTGGACGTCGAGGTGCGGAAGGACAGCGCACTGGCGCAGGCGTTCCGTGAGGTGGCCGCACAGCAGAGCCCGGTGCCGGTGGGCACGCGCTTCACGTTGCGCGGGCCGTGGGGCGTCGAGGAGGTGCAGTCGACGGGCATCGACAGTTGGAACGGTCGCATCGTGCTCGTGCTCCAGGGCTCGGCCGCAATGGACAGCGCGGCGCAGGGCAAAGCGACGGTGAGTGCGACTGCCGTGCGGCTGCCGGAGCCGGCCAAGGGCACGGCGATCCGTCCGCCGCTCGAGGCGGTGCAACGCAGCACCTGTGATCGCACCCCGATCGGCGGTGTGTACGCCGAGCGCGTGCGCGTGCTGCGCGACTCACTCGACCAGTCCCTGCGCGATGCGGGCCTGCCGATCTACGAGCGGCTCGCCAAGCGTGTGACCACGAGCCACAGCATGGTCACCGGCTGTTTCGGGAGCGCTCGGGTGCTCCTCGCCGTGAGTCTCCGCGCCGGCAACGCCGAGTGGACGCGCGAGCGCGTGGTGCTCGTGGACACGCTCGGCCATGCGGTGCCGCTGGCGGTCGCCGATCTCCGCTTCCGTGCGCACGACCTGCTGCACGCGGCGGATTTCGATGGCGACGGGCTCGACGATGTGGCCGCCGTGGGGCGGACGTATCGCGCGGGCGGGACGACCCTGCTCAAGTTCGACGCCGAGAAGAAACGGCTCGTACGACTCGCGGCAGGGTTCGTGTGGGAGGATATGTGAGGCTTACTTCGCGGGCTTGGGCGTCGCGAGCGTGAAGACCACGTAGTCGCCGAGCTTGCGATGCGGCTTGCCGTTGACCGTGTCGAGATCGGTCACCGGCACGAACGAGACGACCATCGACTTCGCCTGCGGCGCACGCCGCTGCGCCCGGTCGGCCGTGCCGTAGCGGTAGTCGGAGTGGAACGCGCCGTTGGCGTGGATCACCATCGCCTGCTTGGCCAGATGTGACTCGGCGACGGCTTCACCCATGGTCTCGTCCTTCACGCACTGGGCTTCGTAGGTGCGCCACACGGTGGCTTCGACCTGCTCCGGCGTGAGCGTCATGCCGTGGCCAGCCATGTCGCCCATGGTGGCCTTGAAGCGCGTCCAGTAGTCGTCGCGCGGGCAGTCGAGTGCTTTGGCGACAAAGCTGCGATCAGTGCTGGGGAGCGAATCGACGGCGGCGAGCCCGCGGCGCGCGACCACCGAGGCGAGGCGGCGCGGCACGTTGCCGGCGACGACGGGCCAGCCACTCGCCTTGGCGAACTCGACCATGGGGCGGTAGTCGGTCGCGTAGTTGGGCCAGGGCCGCGAGGCGGCGAGGAACTCCGTCTCGGAGGTCTTGCCGGCGAGATAGGCGTCGAGCGCGCCCTGCACGTCGCGCTCGAACATCTCGAGGGCGAGCACCACCGGGCCGGTGCGGCGACGCGCGACGCCCTCGAGCACGGCTGCCTGCAGCTGGTGCGTGCGCGGGTCGTCGTGCTGCTCACCGAGGAATACGAGGTCGGCCTTGGCGAGCTTGGCGACCATGGTCTCGAAGTCCACGATCTTCTTGGCCTTGGTGTCGTAGACGCGGTGGGCGGGATAACCGACCGTGGCGATGCGCGCCGGAACGGTGGCGGGGGCGGCGCCCGGGGTCTGCGCGATTGCGTCGCTGGCGATCGACGAGGCGAGGCCGGCGGCGACGACTGTTGCTAAAAAGAAATAACGCATGGAATATTATGGATGGCGGATGGTAGATTGAATGGGATGGTGGGCAAAACCACCACAATGATACAAAACAATTTTTAATACATTAAGTCTTCTTAATGGTTCTTGAGGCGGCGGCGGACGAGTTGGGGAGATTGGATACCGTCGTCGCGCTCGCGCCGGCTTCGCTGGCGCTTGCCCTCCGATCCGCTGCCGTCGCGGCACTGTCCAAAGGTACGCGCGCCGAGTGTGATGCGCTTGTGGCGGCGGAATCGGATACGCTGCTGGACCGTGCGCTGCCCCAGGAGCTCCTGGGCTGGCGCGACCAGCTCGACGATGGCGAACGCCGAGCGCGGAGTGGGAGTGCCATCCAGCTCGACGCAACGGGGGCGAGCTCGGAGTTCGCGGCGCTGCTGCAGCGCACGCCCGACGACCGATCGCCGCTGGAGCGGGCGATCGCGGTGGCGGCGGAGGCGCCATCCGACGCGATGGGGGAGCTCGCGGCCGCGCTGCTGCTCTGCCGCGATGGTCGCATGGGGCGCGTGCGGTTGCTGCCGTTCGCGGGGGTGGACCCTGCGCTGCGTCGCTCGGCGGTGGAGGCGTATCGTGCGGGCGCGCCGATGGTGTGGACCCGACTCGCCACCGAGGCGCTCACCCAGCGCGCGCGGCGCCTGCGGCGCGCGGCGCTGCCGCTGCACAACCAACATGCGCGCGACGAGGCGCTTCTCGCGCCGCTCGGTCGCGCGGCCATCACAGCGCGACGGGCGGCCTCGCTGCTCCTTGCCGACCTCGCCGGCACCATGCCCTGGGTGGCCGAGTCGCTGGGGCTGTCGCGCCCCGCAGCCGCTGATGCACTGGAGCGGCTCTGCACGCTGGGCATCGCGCGCGAACTCACGGGACGCGCGCGCGATCGGGTGTATGGCTACGGGGTCTCGCTCGCCGCCGCCGGGACCTTGCTCGGAGACTGAGCGGCGCGTTCGATTAGCTGCGTGATCTCTTCCATCGTGCTGAGTCCGCGGTCTCGCGCGTAGCGGCCGCGCAGTTCCTTGTAGCGCTCTTCCTTGGTGAGCGCTTGGGCCTCGGGCGACATGTGCCAGAGCTGCATCGCGCGCGGACGCGGGCCCCACCAGCCGACCTCGTGGTAGTCCTCGTCGAGCAGCAGCACGATCGGGATCGCACGCGACGTGCCGTTGGTGAGATACTGGTCCATGAGGTCGAGGTGCTGATCGCGCTCGATGAACCGCATGTCGAGCTGCGGGGCAGTGTTCACCATCGCCTCGAGCCAGGGCAGGATGTTCACGGCGTCGTTGCACCACTCCTCGGAGATCACGAGCAAGTGCCAGTGGCGACCGGTCGCGGCGACGCGTTGCGCGAACGTCTCAGGCGCGGTGACGCGGCTGCGCATCACGCGATAGAGCTCGGTATGCTTGGGGCCGCCTGCGAGGAACTCATCGAAGGTCTTGGCGGCCAGAAAACGCGACTTGAGCGAGGTCATACGGACAAACTCGGCGAACGAGGGTCAGCGGTCCATCAGGGAGTGACCGAGCCGCTGTGGGCGAACACCCGACCAAGACGCCGGCGCGCGCAGAGGTTCCGCGGGTCTCGTCACGATGTGTGCCGCGCAGGTGAACGGGTGACGCCGATGCGTGGGCACTCGTTTATCACGCGAATGCACCGCCGACTCCTCATCCTCTCGCTGCTGCTCACCGCGGCCTGTGGCGCCCCGCGCGTCGAATCGGCACCGCGACCGGCCACCGACGCCGACTACCTGCGTAGCCGCGACCTCATGGTGCCCGTGCAGGGTGTGAAGCCGAGCGAGCTGCGCGACACGTACAACGCGCCGCGCAGCGGCGGGCGCGCGCATCTCGCGCTCGATATCCTCGCCAAGAAGGGCACCCGTGTGCTCTCGGTGGATGACGGCGTGATCCTGCGCATCACCGACAACGAGCTCGGCGGCAAGGTCATCTACATCGCCGACCCGAGCCGCCGATTCGTGTACTATTACGCACATCTCGACGAGTGGAAGTACGGGCTCAAGGCCGGCGACAAGGTGAAGCGCGGGCAGCTCATCGGGTCGGTGGGGACCACGGGCAATGCGCCCAAGGACACCCCGCATCTGCACTTCCAGTTGATGCGGATGGGAAGCGGTGGACGCTACTGGAGCGGCACGCCGATCAATCCCATCCCCTACCTCACGCGCACAGGCGACGAACGATGACGATGACCGGGAAGGAACGCGCCGCGCTGCGGTCGGAATGCAATCAGCTCAAGCCCACGGTGCATATCGGCACGGAGGGCCTGACGCCCTCGCTCGCGGAGGCGTTGGACGACGCGTTGCGGACGCGCGAACTGGTGAAGGTGCAGCTCAACAAGAGCGCAGACGTGACGGCGAAGGAAGCGGCGAACACCCTCGCCAAGCGCGTGCGCGCCGAGGTGATCCAGACCATCGGGCGCACAGCGACGCTGTACCGGCACAACCCGGACATCAAGCGGAAGGCGGGCGCGTTGCCGCCGTGGCGCGTCTGAACACCACGTCGTAGGCGCGGCCGGAGCCCAGATGCATCACCGGGCCTCCGCGATCGGCGGTGAACCACAGTTGCCATGGGCCTGCGGTGAAGCGGCCTTCCTTGCTGATGCGTGTGACGATCCACGAATCCGCCGGCGCGCGACGTAACACGAGGCGCCCCTGCTCGAGCCGCACGCTGAACGTGACGCCGACTTCGTCGCTTGCGTAGTCGCCGACGAACGTCGCGAGTGAGTCTGCGCGCGGCACGGTGCCGGGCACGGGGAAGTCCGTGGGGCTCGGTACGACATCGATGAGCCCAGTCGCGAGTCCCGCGACCATCGCATGCGCGTGCGTCGTCGCGGCGGCGTACGTGTTGCAGAGCACCGCGACAGAGAGGTCGCGCTGCTCGGGGTAGCGCGCCAGATACGCCCGATATCCGGCCGTGGCGCCACTATGCGCGATCTGCGTGGTGCCGCGGAAATCGTCGACGATCAGGCCCGCCGCGTACGTGATCGATCGTCCGTCGGTCAATCGCCCGGTGCGCGTGAGCGAGTCCACCAAGGCACGTCCCATCGCGCCACCGACACTGCGCTTGGTGAGCGCTTTGTTCCAGCGCAGCAAGTCACCAACCGTGGTGAGTAGTCCGCCGTTGCCATGCGCGTTCTCGAACGGCATGTCGGTCGCCCAGCCCGCCGCCGCGCCGATCGGCGCGTACGCGGTCGCGCGGCCGGGTACCACACGGCGATAATCATCGCGCCACGACGTGTTCGTCATCCCGAGCGGCACGAAGAACCGCGCACGTGTGAACTCGGCGAAGGTCTGGCCGCTCACGCGCGCGACGAGCATGGCGAGCAGGTTGTAGCCGCTGTTGGTGTACGAGTAGCGATCGCCCGGCGCGTAGTTGGTGTGACGCTGCCGCGCGATGACCTCGAGCACATGCGCATGCGTGACCGCGCGCGAGCCGCGGGGCCAACCGGCCATGTTCACGATGTCGCCCCAGTCGCGCAGCCCGCTCGTGTGGTCGAGCAACATGCGCACGGTGATGGGGCGCTCGTATCGCGGGATCTCAGGGAAGTACTTCTGGATCTCGTCCTCGAAGCGCAGCTTGCCTTCGAGTGCCAGCAGCGTGACGGCCGCCGCGGTGAACTGCTTGGAGACGCTGCCGGCTTCGAGGATGGAGTTCGCGCTGAGCACGGTGCGCTGCTCGAGATCGGCGGCACCGTAGCCCTTCTCGAGCAACACGGTGCCGCCCTGCGCCACTCCCACCACACAGCCTGGTGCGGCGCTCGTGTACTGCGCGAACACCTTGTCGGCGAGTGTCTGAACGTCGTCCCGTGTCGAACGGGTCTCCGTCTGCTGCGCAACGATGGTTGTCGGCGCGAGGAAGACGATGGCGAAGCCGAGTGCACGGACGAGTTGTTTCTCGAAACGCATGACCGCTCCTCGTGAGCGAAGATGTTCGGAGTGGATCAGCCGCCGAGCGCGGCGAGCACGCGCCACGGCGTGATGGGCAGTTCGTTCACTTCCACGCCGAGTGCATCGGCCACGGCACCGGCGATTGCCGGTGCCGTGGGAATGATCGCCGGTTCGGCGATGCCGCGCGCGCCGACGTGATTCGCTTTGGAGTCAGCACCGTCGAGGAAGTGCCCGTCGATCACCGGCATGTCGGCGATGGTCGGGATCTTGTAGTCGTGCAGCCCGATGTTGAGCGGCAGCCCGAGCTTCGCATCGAGCCGACGTTCCTCGAACAACGCGAAGCCGAGCCCCTGGATGATGCCCCCTTCCAACTGCGATTCGGCCAACGTGGGGTTCACGATGCGTCCTGCGTCGTGCACCGCGACGATGCGCAGCACCTTCACCACGCCGGTCTCCACATCGACCTCCACCTCGGCGAACTGCGCGCCGGTGGTGACGATGCCTGCGTCCTGCGGGTTGGGGCCGCGCGAGCCGTGGCCTTGGATCATCACGTTGCCAAGCTTGGCGGTGACCTCGCCGAACGCGAGCGAACGCTCGGTCCCACGCACGACCACACGACCTTCACGCGTCTCGAGTGCGTCGGGTGCCACACCGAGCAATCCGGCCGCCGCCTCCAGCAACGCGCGGCGTGCATCCTCGGCGGCCATGCGCACGGCGGGTGTGAGTGAGGCGACAGTCATCGAGCCCCACGAGTTGCCGGCGTACGGCCCACTCGCCGTGTCGCCGATGACGGCGCGCACGCGATCGAGCGAATGGCCGAGCGCCTCGGCGGCGACCTGCGCGAGGATGGTGCGAGTACCGGTGCCCAGGTCCTGCGAACCCGCGAGCACATCGGCGGAGCCATCGGTGTTCACGCGCACGGTCGCGTAACTCGGCGGACCGCCACCGGTCGACCACACCTGTGCCGCGACGCCGAACCCACGGCGCAGGTGCGGTGTGGCCCGCTTGCTCGCCGCACGCACTTGTTCACGCGTCGACCATCCCATGCGCCGCGCGCCCTCGGCATAACACTCGGCGAGTCGATTGCCGGTGTAGGGGCGGTTCTTCTTCTGGTCGTGCGTCGCGAGGTTCTTCTCGCGCAGCACGAGTGGGTCGATGCCGAGTTCCTTGGCGAGCGCGTTCATCGCGATCTCGAGTCCCACGGCGCCTTCGGCGTGCCCTGGCGCGCGGAAGGCGGCCATGGCCGCCGTGTTCACGAACGCGAAGGTCTCGTGTGTGCTCACGTTCGGGCAAGTGTAGAGCTCGTGGAAGATCTCGCCGGGTCCGCCTTCCCATCCGCCGATGCCGAGCGGCACCGTGGCTTCGAGCTGGATCGCGGTGAGTGTCCCATCGCGCGTTGCGCCGAGCGTGATGCGCTGCCACGAGCTCGGACGATTGCCCGTGTCGATCTGTTCGCCGAGTCGGTCGATCACACAGGAGACCGGGCGGCCGAGTCGTTTGGCGAATAGCGCGGCGATGTACGTGTGCGGGCCGGCGTAGTTCTTCGCGCCGAATCCGCCGCCCATCGCTTCGCAGATGACGCGCACACTGGTGAGCGGCACGCCGAGCGCTTTGGCGAGGTTGTCGCGCACGCGGTAGATGCCTTGGGTGCTCTCCCACACGGTGAGGTGATCGCCGTCCCACTCGGCGGCCGCGGCGTGCGGCTCGAGTGCCGAATGCAGCACGCAGGGAGTGCGCACCTCGCGTGTGATCGTCACCTCGGCCTCAGCGAGTCCGCGCGCGATGTCGCCGCGCGTGTTGGTGCGTGGCGCGCCTTGCATGAGATTGTTCTGCAGACCGGGGCGCACTGCGTCGCCGCGGAGTGCGGCCTCGACGGTGACCGCATGCGGCAGCGGCTCCACGGTGGCGCGCACCAGAGAGGCGGCGTGTTCGGCGGCCTCGCGCGTGGTGGCACAGATCGCAGCGAGCGGCTGACCGACGTAGGTGATGTCGGCAGAGAACATCCGCGTGCGCGCGGGGACGTCGGCGTGCACGAGCACGTCGAGTACACCGTCCACGGCGCGTGCGGCGGAGATATCGAGCGCGGTGAGTCGGCCGCGCGGCACCGTGGCGCGCACGACGACCGCGTGCGCGAGCTGCGCGCGCTGTAGGTCTGTGGTGTAACCCGGTCGTCCCGTGGACTTGAGCAGCGCGTCGACACGGCGTGCGCGCGCGCCGACGTGGGTGAGCGCGGCGTCGGCTTCCCATGGGGTGGGTTCGAAGGCCGGCACCTCGACCACACGTTCTTCCGTGCGGCCTTCGACCTCGACCGTGGTGGTGACGAAGCGGGGCTTCGCGGCGCCGTTTGTGGACTCAGCCACGGGTGGGCTCCGCCGTGCCGGCGCGTGCGAGCGACGCCGCGCGTCGCACCGCGCGCACGATCTTCGGGTAGGTGCCGCAGCGACACAGGTTACCGCTCATCGCGGCGACGATCTCCGTATCGCTGGGGTCAGCGTTGTGTTCGAGCAGCGCGACCGCAGCCATGAGCTGGCCTGGCGTGCAGAACCCGCATTGCGCCGCGTCCTCGGCGGCGAAGGATTCCTGGAGCACGTGCGGCGCGTCGGTGTTGCCCAGCGACTCGATGGTGCGGATCTCGTGGCCGGCACAGGCATGCGCGAGGGTGAGGCAGGCGTAGATGGGCACGCCGTCGCGCAGCACCGTGCAGGCGCCGCACTCCCCGCGGTCGCAGACGCGCTTGGTGCCGACGAGCGCCAGGTCGTCGCGGAGGAGGTCGAGCAGGGTCGTCGATCCGGCCGGTTCGGCGGAGACGGTACGGCCGTTGATGGAGAGCTTCACGTCAGGGATTTACGGGGAGAGCCAAGGCCTGTCCAGCGTGACGGTGCACCCTGTTGGTCCGTCCTTCGCGTGTCTATCTTGCGATGCAGCGATCCAGAACGACCGCCATCACCACCGAGGACGTATGCCGTACGTGATCACTGAAGCCTGCATCAACACCAAGGACAAGTCCTGCGTCGACGTCTGCCCGGTGGACTGCATCTACGAAGGTCCGGAGATGCTGTACATCCATCCCGACGAGTGCATCGACTGCGGTGCCTGCGAACCGGAGTGCCCGGTGACCGCGATCTTCCCCGAGGAGGACGTGCCGGGGAACCTCAAGCAGTATATCGCGATCAACAAGGACGCCTTCCAGAAGGATCCGAAGCCGGGGCGGCCGACGCGGTAACGGCAGAGGGGAGACGTGAGATGTGAGAAGGGGCGCTGATCCATGCGATCAGCGCCCCTTCTCCCTTCTCACATCTCCCCTCTCACATCCCGAAGCCGTACTTCGCCTTCGCCCAGAACAATCCGAGAATGATCGCATACTGCCCGAACGTCGAGATCTCACTGCGCCACGCTTCGGCCCAGTAGAAATCGCCGGCGTGACCGTGGGCGGGCGGGCGCGGGAACCAGCGCGGAGTGCGCGTCTTGTAGTCG
This sequence comes from Gemmatimonadaceae bacterium, assembly GCA_020853635.1. Lineage (GTDB taxonomy): Bacteria > Gemmatimonadota > Gemmatimonadetes > Gemmatimonadales > Gemmatimonadaceae > Pseudogemmatithrix. Next base: position 14,552 of record JADYYN010000125.1, on the reverse strand, counting down.
AGGTATTCCTTCCCGAAGATGCTCTCGAGCACGCCTTCTTCGTACCGCACGATGTAGAAGTACTCCACCGAGAAGAGCACGATCGCGACCGGGATGAACCACAACACCCCGGAGAGCGTGATCACGCCGAGCCAGATGAGGAAGTTGCCGACGTAGAGCGGATTGCGGCTCCAGGCGAACGGGCCGTGCGAGACGAGCTTCTGCACTTCGCGCGAGCGGCGGCGCGTGACGGTGCCTGCCGTGGCGACGCCCCACATGCGCCAGGCCTCACCGAGGACCATCAGCACGAGGCCCGCGACCGTGGTGCGGAACGACATCGTCCCCGGCGCCAAGAGCGGCACGAGCAGGAACGGGACAGGGAGCCATCCGCGATTGCGGAACAGCACGGCACCGACGCGGGCGGCCGGGGTCTGCTCGGCGGCGCTCGGGGTGCTGGAGGAGGTCGCGGTACTCAGTGTCGAAATCCGGTCAGGTTGGGTTAGCGCGAATGGTCGCCGTCAGGAACTCGGAGAGCAAGCGGTTGAACACCGCAGGCGCCTCGAAGTTACTCAGATGACCGGCTTCAGGGATGCGGGCGAGCCGACTTCCGGGGATGCAGCGCTGCATGAGCTCGGACTCCGACATCGGCGTGAGGACGTCCTCCTCGCCGCACACGACGAGTGTGGGCACCGTGATGGTTTCAAGCGTCGGTGTCGAATCCGGGCGATCACGAAGGGCCTCGAGTGCGTCCGCGATCGACTCCGGGTGCTGTCGACGCATCATCGCGTCGATCGGTGCGTCGAGTTCGGGATGGGTCGCTCGGGTGGTCTTGCCGAACATGCCCGGCAACTGCGCCTTGGCGATGGCCGCCGAGCCCTCGGCACGCACGAGCGCCTGCGCGGCGGTGCGTTTCGCCTTGGTCTCCGCACTGTCGGCGCCGGCGCGTGTGTCGGCTAGGATCAATGCGCGAACGCGCACCGCATGCCGACGCCAGAACGCGAACGCGAGATACCCGCCCATCGACAGACCACCGAGGATGACGCGCGGGATGCCCATCGCGGTGAGCGTGACGGCGACCGAGTCGGCCCAGGCATCGAGCGAGTTGACGGCCACACCCGGGACCGGCCCGCCGGCGATGGAGTTGAAGCGTGAGGCGGTGAGTCGGTCGCTCTCGCCGAAGCCGGGCAGGTCGATCGCGATCTGCTTGATGCCTGGGATGGTGTGGGCGAGTTGCGGCGCCCAGAGCGTGCGGTCGAGCGGATAGCCGTGCAGCCAGAGCAGCGGCACACCGGCGCCCGATTCGTCGTAGCCCACCACGCCGTGCGGCGCCTGGAGGATCATAGGGGGGACACGTCGTTGGGTTCGACGACTTTCGGCAGGCCCTTGGACGCGCGCAGTGCCGGCCATTCGATCGTGGGCAGTGGTGGGAGATCATCCTCCACCCACAACATGCGCACTCCCACCACGATGGTCGCCAGCAGCGGGATGGCCACGAAGAGCCCGAGGAAGCCGAAGACGTAGGCCATCACGACCTGCGTGACGAGCGTGAGCGCCGGCGGGAGGTCGAGCTGCTCCTTCATCAGGTACGGGATGAGGAGGTTGTTCTCGAGGAACTGGATGACCCAGTAGACGCCGACGACGGTCAGCGCCATGCGCGGCGAATCGGCGAAGCCCATGAGGATCGCGGGGATCGCGCTGAGCGTGGGGCCGACGTTGGGGATGAACTCGAAGATGCCGGCGAGCACACCGAGCGGGAACGCCCCACGCACCCCGATGGCGAGCAGGATGATGGTGGTGACCGTGCCGATCACGACCATCGCGATGAGTTGCGTCGCGAACCAGGTGCGGAGCGCCCCGCCGAGCGCGGTCAGCAGCTCGCCGACCCGCTCGCGCCGCTCGTTGGGGATGAGCAGCAGCACACCGCGTCGGTACACGCCGGGATCCATCGCGATGTAGACCGCGAGGAAGATGATGAGCACGGTCGCTCCGAACACGGCGATGGTCGATTGCAGGACGCCGAACGCGAAGCCCGAGATCACGGGCGTCTTCTTGGTGATGGCCTCGACCAGGCGACCCCGTGACGCCGCCGCGACGGCCGCGGTCTGCGCCGAGTCGAGCACGATGTTGCCGGCCGAGTCGACGGCGACCTCGCGGATGGGGATCGCCTGCTGCGCGGCCTTGGTGCTGTCGCTCAGTGTGTCGGGCGGGGCGAGCAGGTCGAGCACGCGCGGCTGGTTCACCGCGAGCCACTCCTCGAGCTTGGTCACCGATTCCGGCAGCTTGGTTCGCAGTTCCTGTGACTGCCGTGCGAGCGTCGGGCCGGTCCAGAGGGCGACCAATACGAGCATGGTCACGGACCCGAAGACGATGAGCGAGGCCGCGATGGGGCGTGTGATGCGGATCTTGGTCTGCATCCAGTCGACCGCCTGGGCGGCCGAGAGTCCGAACAGGATGCCGAGGAAGGCCGTGAGGACCAGGAACCGCGCCGACCACAGGAGTTGGAGGCCGACGAGGGTCGCGACGACGACCAAGGCGGCGCGGACCAGGTCCGACTGGGAGACCGGTCGGACGGTGGGCGGGAGGTTGGAGAAGGGTTCGCGGCTCACGGGGCGGTGACGGGGTGGAGTCGGGGCAGGTCTCTCTCGGAATCAACGGTACGGCGGGGGGGTCGCAAGGGGTGCGCAGACCGGCGGTCCACTCGGCTAGATTGCGAGGTCCGAAGCGCCCTCACGCCCTGTCCCCGCCCTGTGTCCCGTCCTCCGAATCCCGTCGCCACGTACCTCGACACCGATGCGGTGGTCGAGCCTTGGTTGGCGTCGATCCGGAAGACCGCGATCCTCGCACTCGACACCGAAGGCGCGAGTTTCCATCGCTTCATCGATCGCATCTACCTGCTGCAGCTCTCCACGCGCGAGTCGCATGCGATCATCGATCCGCTGCCGATCACCAAGCCGCAGGGCCTCGGTGCGATCCTTGAAGACCCGAAGATCGAGATCGTGTTCCACGATGCGGACTACGATCTCCGATTGCTGCGGCAAGACTACGGCTGGCAGATCCGCAACGTGTTCGACACGCGTATCGCCGCGCAGTTGCTCGGCATCAAGGCGTTCGGATTGGCTGCACTGCTCGAGCGCGGGTTCGGGCTCAAGCTCGACAAGAAGCATCAACGCGCCGACTGGTCGATGCGCCCGCTCACGGCGGACATGCTCGACTATGCCGCGCAGGACACCATGCACCTGCTCGGGCTGCGCGACCAGCTGAAGGACGAGCTCGAGCAGAAGGGGCGCTTGGGGTGGGCGCGTGAGGAGTTTGCGCGGCTCGAAGCGATCGCGTGGGCCACGGACGATGCCGGCAACGGTTTCCTCAAGGTGAAGGGCGCGCGCGATCTCACGCGGCGCGAGCTCGCGATCTTCCGCGAGCTGGTGGTGTGGCGCGACGCGACGGCACTCAAGCTCGACCGCGCGACCTTCCGCGTGGTCTCGAACGAGGTGTTGTTCGACGCGGTGCGGGCGTTGCCCACGAGCAAGGATGCGCTGAGCAAGATCAAGGGCATGCCGCGCGGCATCCTCGAGCGATCGGGTGAGGAGATCATCGAGGCGATCGCGCGCGGGCAGGCGGTGCCGGAGAACGATCTGCCGCGGTTCCCCAAGTCCGCACGCTGGGACCGCGACCCGGACTTCGATCACAAGGTCGGCGCGCTCAAGACCGTGCGTGACGCGGCGGCCGTGCGACTCGATCTCGACCCGGGTGTGCTGTGCTCGCGCGATCGCATGGAGACGGTGGCGCGACTGCTTCCGCGCGAGGTTGCGGCGCTCGAGGCGATCCCGGAGCTCCGGAAGTGGCAGATCGCGGAACTGGGCGAGGGGTTCGTGAAGGCGCTCACGCCGTGGGCGGGTAAGGACTCGCCGTATTTGGAGTGAGCGCACACGGCGCGTGAACGCGGCGTGTGCGCGCGGCGCCTAGAACCCGAGGTACGCCCGCACCCGCGGTTCGATCCGCTCAGGCGTCCACATCGGTGCCCACACGAGATTCATCGTCACCGTGCCCACGCCCGGCAGCGCCTTCAACTGCTGCTCGGCCTCACTCATGATCTCGGGGCCCGAGGGGCAACCGGGCGACGTGAGACTCATGTCAATCGCGACGTCGTTGCCGTCGACCTTGATCTCGTAGATCAAGCCGAGGTCGAGGATGTTGAGGTTGAGCTCGGGGTCCTTCACCTTGCGGAGCGCGAGCTTCACCTGGTCTTCATTCACTTCGGTCATTATCGCTTGGCCTTCGTAGTGGGTCGCTTGGGAAGCGTGCGGCCGCGCGTCCAGTCGGCGGCCTGATCCACTCGGAAGGTACGCGGCCACGCAACCTGGCGCAGCAGGGGTTCGTCGGTCACCGCCAGCGCGGCGGCGTCTGCGAGGTCGTGCCGCACGTCGGCGATGATGATCCCGGGCCGGCGCGCACGCGCGGCGTGCACACGATTGGTGAGCAGCACCACGAACATGTCGCGCTCGGGGTCGATCCAGAGTGAGGTGCCGGTGTAGCCCACGTGGCCATAGGCGGCGTCGCTCAGATACTCGCCGGCCCCACGTTCACCGGCGGCCACTTCCCATCCAAGCGCTCGATGATCGGCGACCTCGGTGGTGAAGCGCTTGATGGTCTCTTCCTTCACGATGCGCACGCCGTTGTACTCGCCGCCGTTCAACATCATCTCAGCGAATACGCCGAGATCGGTGGCCGTGCCGAACAGCCCCGCGTGCCCGGCGATGCCGCCGAGCGTGAAGGCGGATTCATCGGCGACTTCGCCGTGCGCGGGATAGCCGCGCGGCGGGGTCACTTCGGTGGGCGCGATGCGTGACTTGAGGGCCTGGCTCGGTCGGAACCCGGTGTCGTCCATGCCGAGCGGCTCGAAGATGCGCTCCTCGGTGAAGACGTCGAGGCGCTTGCCGCTGATGCGCTCGACGACCCAGCCAAGGACGTCGGGGCCAAGGTCTGAGTAGTTGAAGAGCGCGCCGGGCCGCTGTTGCAGCTTGGACTCGAGCACCTGCTGCCGCGCTTCGGCGGGGGTGCGCGCGGTCTTCCAGAGCTGACGGCCCGGCGCGAGTCCGGAGCGATGGGTGAGCAGGTGCTTGATGGTGACTTGGTCCTTCATATCCCCGGTGAACTCGGGGAGATACCGCTGCACGGGCGCATCGAGATCGAGTTTGCCTTCGTCGACGAGGATCATCGCGGCCGTGGTGGTGGCGATGACCTTGGTGAGCGAGGCGAGATCGTAAATCGATTCGTCGGGGATGACGGCCGCGCTTGCACTGGTCCAGCCGAGTTTGCCGTAGCCCTTTTGGTGCACTGCGAAGCCCTTTCGGCCGATCACGACGGACGCGCCGGGATACGCACCGGCGGTGATGCCGCGGCGGACCACACGATCGACTGTCGCCAAGCGGTCAGCTGACATCCCGACCGCTTTGGGGGCGGTGGTCGGGAGGCCTTTGCTTGCCACTATTGCGGCGGACAGAGAGATCAGCGCGATCAGCTTCATTCGTTGGGCGATGCGGGGGAACGGCGATGCGGGGTGACCGACGGTACGGGGCGCGGGGTAGGGGCGGGATGCGGGGGGTGGGGCCCGCGAAGCGGGAAAGGCGGAGTTGGGGTAACTGTTTGTGCGAGATAGTGTTGCGCCGTTTCCTTACACCTCACACCTCACACCTCCCACCTGCCTTTACGGAGCGACTACCGAGACCGTTCCCCGGTCACGCGGACTGTCACGAAACGAGACGCATTTCCTGCGCCGCGGGGACGATTCGGGATACGGGGAGTATCGGCAACCTTTCCCCCCGCTGCGTGTGACACAACCTTTGCACCGGTATGGCCACCGACCCCCTCACCATCCGCCGCGCCATTTCTGGCGATGAGGCGGCGCTGCGCGCCCTTTGGGTCGAGCATGCGCCGCGCATCGATGCTGTGGTGCGCCGGTTGGTCGGGGATCCCGATCAGGCGGCCGACATCGCGCAGGAGGTCTGGATCCAGATCTTCCGCGCGCTGCCCTCCTGGCGCGGGGATTCGCAGTTCTCCACGTGGGCGCATCGCATTGCGGTCAATCGGACGCTCAATGCGCTGCGCTCGGTGCGACGGATCGCCAAGATCGAGACACTGATCGAGGACGACACCGTCGCGGTGGATGATGATCTCGACCGCACGTTCCTCGCGCAGAGCATCGACGAGGCTGTGCAACGACTCTCTCCCGGCGCGCGTGCGGTGTTCGTGCTGCACGACGTCGAGGGCTACACCCACGAGGAGATCGCCACCGAACTCGGCATCACCTCGGGGGGCTCCAAGTCCCAACTCTTCAAGGCCCGCGCGAAGCTTCGCCGACTGCTCGCGCATCTCGTGGACCATTCCTCGTCGGCGAAGGAACGTGCAGATGTCGCATCTCTCGACTGACCGACTCGCGGCGATCGCCGACGACACCCCCACGGCGGACGAGGCCACTCATCTCGCCGGTTGCTGGGATTGCCGCGCCGAGTTGACGGCGTATCGCCGGCTCGTGCGCATGAGTGCCATGGCGCCGCTCCCCACCGAACCGCTCACCGCGTGGTCGCAGCTGGCGCCGCGGCTGCGAGCCGAAGGTTTGATCGCTGATGCGGTGCCGGCGACGACGGTCTCGCGCGGCGATCGTCCGGTGTCTGCGGTGTCTGGTGCATTCACCGCACCGCGTGGTGGTGGCGATGCAACGGTGTTGCCGTTCGAGCGGCGTCGGTCGAGCGGCATGACGTGGATGATGCGGGCGGCGGCTGGGTTAGCGCTGCTCGCCGGGGGTGTGGCGGCGGGGCGATTCTCCACGCGCATCTCGTTCGACGGCGGCGCTGCGCCGGCGGCGGTGGCCGCGGCGCGTCCCGTCTTCGAAAGCAGCGATGACGCACTCCGCGTGCTCACGTCCGCGCAACAGCAGTATCAGAGTGCGGCGGCGTTCCTCGCCGCGCAGGACACCTCCTCGCGGTTCATCGGCATGAACGAGGATTCGTATCAGGCGCGGTTGGCGGCACTCGATGAGATCGCGGCGGCGACGCGGGCGGCGCTGTATCGGGCGCCGCAGGACCCGATGTTGAACCAGTACTATCTCACGACGATCGGTGCGCGTGAGGCGACGCTCCGGCAGATCGGGGCGACGATGCCGGACTCGCGCCGGCTGGAGCGTTACTGATGGGGCATGTGATCTCGCGACGCCTTAGCCGCGTGGCGGCGGCCGGTCTCGTGCTCGGGCTCTCGGCCTCGCTCGCGCAGGCTCAGCGCGTGCAGGTGGGAGCGAGCGAGACGCGTTCGCGTGCGAACACGCGTGCGGACTCGCTGGTGATGCTCATCTTCAATTCCGATGTGAAGGAGGTGAAGCGGATCGTGGAGGAGTGGCAGGAGCGCGAGCTCAAGTTGCTCAAGGAACTCCGCGCCCTCGCCTCAGACGATTTTCCGGCACGCCGACGACTCGAAGACGAGCTCCGACTGCACGCGCGTGACGGCATCGCGATGATGAGCGCCGTGGAGACGCGTTGCGTAGGCGGCGCTGGGCCGCGCCCGCAAGGCTACCTCGGACTCAACACCGAGGCGTCGGGACAGAGGGAAGGGACACAGATCCGCGACGCGGTCGTGGTCGTGAAAAGCGTTGAGGCGGGCTCGCCGGCGCAGCGCGCTGGTCTGCGTCGCGACGACCAGGTGCTCAGCATCGGTGGCGTCCCGCCCCTCGGGAGTGGCGTGGGGCAGCTCCTCGTGCCGGGACGCAGCCTCGTGGTGCGCTATGTCCGTGAGGGGCAGCTTCGCGAGAGCACCGTGGTGGTCGCGCCCCGCCCCGACGGATTCGGTGATTCCTGCGGCGAGATCGAACGCATTCTCGAGCCGATGAACATGCCGGCCCCCGGCATCCTCTTCCTCGAAGGTCCGCAGCGCCGAGTGGTGATCACGGAGAGTGTGCGGCCCGAGCAACCCCAATCGAGCGAGATCAGCGTGATGGTCTTCGCGCCGACGTCCGAGGACACGCGCGCGAGCCGCTTCTTCGGCGGTGCGGAGTTCCGCATGCTGACCGAGGACTGGCGTGAGACGTTGGGCGTGAAGCAGGGTGTGCTCGTCAACGAAGTCGCGCCCGGCAGTGCGGCCTCGCAGGCGGGCTTGCGGGCGGGTGACGTCATCACGATGGTCGGCAAGACACCGGTCACCTCGCCGGGCGCCTTCGTGCAACTGGTCGCCACGAGCGAGTCGCCGGATGTGCAGCTGACCCTCATGCGCAAGAAGGACAAGAAGACGCTCACGCTGCGACTCACGCAGCGCTAGCACAGAGCGAGCAGGCCGGCGCAGCACTAGCACGACCCGTCCGGGGTGCAGCGCCTACCGCGCCCGCCCCGGCGGCAGTCGACACCACAGCCGGATCGTCGCCTCGTCCGCCGCACTCAAGTCGCGCACGCGCACCTGCGCCGACATGATGTTCAGCTCGCTCGCGCAGTGGTCGAGCCCGAGCAGGTGTCCCACCTCATGTTTGGCGATCGCACTCAGTGCCTCTTCCGACAGGAGATCACCGTTGGGCTGCCGCAGCGCGAGTTCGATCGACGCGCCGAGGACCCAGCCGTGCTGGTCACGCACGCTGCGCGTGCGTCCGCTGGTGCGACTCTCGTAACGGTCCACCCAAGTGATGTGGATCTCCGCCGCACTCGAGTCGAGCGTGAAGGCGAAGGCCATGGGGATGCCGGTGTTCGCCCAACGCTGGAACGCCTCGCGCACGAGGATCGGATGGCTGGTGCGATAGTCCGGCAGCGCCGCATCCTGGATCCACACGAGCAGAGGCTCGCGCAGGCGCTCGGGCCAGCGGCTCACGACGCCGTTGCGCACGGTGAGCATCTCGTCGAGATAGGTCCCGGCACTCTCGGTCGCGAGCAGCGCGGCGATCGCGGCGCTGTCGCGCTCGGGTTTGGGAAGCTCGGAGCGCCGCACGGTCACGCTGGCGTTCATGTCCTCGCTCGCACGGAGCAGCGAATCCGCGAACGCGCTGTCCTGTACGGCGGCGACGCGCGCCTGCTCCGTCGCCGCACGCGCGCTGTCGGTACGCAAGCGCCAGTTGACGACGATCGCGGCCACGAAAAGCAGTAGCAGGAGAATGCGATGGCGTGCGTTCATCGCGCGGCGGGCTCCTCGGCGTCGAGGAACGCCATCGCCGCCGTGAAGCTCGGCTCCGGATTCTCGAAGAACGGCATGTGGCCGGCCTCGGGGATCTCCACTACGCGTGCGTTCGGGATTAGCGCGGCACTGCGGTGCGCTTCTTCGATCGGCAGCGCATCCTCACGCCCGTGGATCAGCAGCACCGGTGCACGCACCGCGGCGTAGCGGTCGCGCCAGTCGAAGCCGTCGCGCCGCAATCGCGAGGCGACCATCGCGCCAGTCTCGCTTCGCGCGAGCGGCGGTGCGAACGCGAGCATCGCCTGGTCGTGGAACCACGCGGGATACATGGTGCGACTGTACTCACCGTGGCGCTGTGCATCGGGTTCGAACAGCGCGCGGGGATCGAGCTGCACCAGTGCGGCGTGTGCGACGGTCGCCTCGCGCGATACGAGATGCGCCAGCGCGCGCTCGTGCAACGTGTCGAGCCAGCCCGATGTTGCACCCACGGCGTCAAAGGTCACCACGCGCCGCACCCGTGTGTGATCCTCGGCGGCGGCGAGCAACGCGAGCCCGCCGCCCCATGAGTGCCCGACGAGATCCCACGCGCCGATGCCGAGTGCCTCGCGCAGCGCGACGATGTCGAGCACATCGTGTTCGACACGCGCGGCACGGATGCCCGGCGGTGGGCTCGACTCACCGCGCCCGCGTTGATCGTAGAGGATTACCTGGCGACCGGCCGCGAACGGCGCGAACGCGGGCCAGAGCAGGTCGTGGCTGTAGATCATGCCGCCGTTGATGGCGAGCATGGGCGTGGTGCCGGGCACCGGCGGGCTCATCCACACGGCGAAGTCGAGCCCGCGGGCGCGGACCGTGAGCCGTTCGAGCGGTGGCGTGCGCGGTCGGGCGCGTCGCCAGACCACGAGGCGTTCGCGTGCGGACAGAGGGGCGGAGCTCACGGCACGAAAACTAGCGGCGCGGCGGATACCTGCCGGGAGGTTGACATAGGGGAGGGGGGTATATAGCCTCCAATATGGCAACTGCCCAAACCGCCCGCATTCCCGTCACCGGCATGACGTGCGCCGCGTGTCAGGCGCGCGTGCAGCGCACCCTGCAGAAACACGCCGGGGTGAGCGACGCGACGGTCAACCTCATGATGGGCAACGCCACCGTCACGTTCGACCCGGCGACGGTCTCGCCGGACGCGCTGGTGGCCGCGATCCGCGACACGGGCTACGGCGCCGAGCTGCCGCAGGACGACCGCAGCGCGTTCGAGGAGCAGGAAGCGCGCGATGCGGCGACGGCGGAGGAGTTCAAGGAGCTGCGGCTCAAGGCCATCGTGAGCGGCGCGATCGGCGCGGCGGCGATGCTCGCGATGCCGTGGATGCATCACTATCCGTGGGCGCCGTGGCTGCTGCTCGTGGTCACCAGCGGCGTCATGCTCTCGGCGGGTCGGCACTTCTATGTGCGCGCGTGGTCCGCCCTGCGGCATGGCTCGGCGGACATGAACACGCTGATCGCCATTGGCACTGGGTCGGCGTTCCTCTACTCAGTGATCGCGACCGTCACGCCGGAGTTCTTCACCTCGCGCGGTGTGCCGGCCGATGTGTACTACGAAGCCGTCATTCTGATCATCGCGTTCATCCTTACCGGGAACGCGTTCGAAGCGCGCGCGAAGCGCAACACCGCGGTCGCGCTGCGCGCGCTGGTGCAGCTGCAACCGAAGACCGCACGCGTGCTACGCAACGGTGAGGAGCGTGATCTCGCGCTTGAGCATCTCCTCCCGGACGACGTGGTGGTGGTGCGGCCAGGCGAGCGCATCCCGGTGGACGGCGTGCTGCTGCAGGGCGAGAGTGCGGTGGATGAGAGCATGCTAACGGGCGAGTCGCTGCCGGTGTCGAAGCAGACCGGCGACCGCGTGATCGGCGGGACTATCAATGGTACGGGCGCATTCCGTCTGCGCGCGACCACGCTTGGCAGCGACTCCGTGCTCGCGCAGATCGTGAAGCTGATGCGCGACGCACAAGGGTCACGAGCGCCGATCCAAGCACTAGCCGATCGCATCTCGGCGATCTTCGTCCCGACGGTGGTTGTGATCGCCGTGCTCACGTTCGCGACGTGGTTTCTGCTTGCGGATGACGCGCCCGCCGTGCGCGGATTCGCCGCAGCGGTGTCAGTGCTGATCATCGCGTGCCCCTGCGCGATGGGACTCGCGGTGCCGACCGCGGTGATGGTCGCCACCGGACGCGGTGCGGAGCTGGGTGTGCTCATCAAGGGCGGCGAGGCATTGCAGCGCGCGGGTGAAGCGCAGACGGTCGTGCTCGACAAAACGGGCACGGTGACCGAAGGGCGACCGACGGTGACCGATCTGCTGGCGGCGAGCGACGCAACAGGACATGTCGCGCCGAGCGGCCAGACGAGCACCACCGACGAGCTCCTTCGCCTTGTGGCGTCGCTAGAGCGCGCGTCCGAACACCCGCTCGCCGACGCGATCGTGCGGGCCGCACACGCGCGAGGTCTCACGCTGAGCGACGCCGAGTCGTTCGCATCACTGACCGGGCGCGGTGCGACCGGTGTGGTGGATGGCGTGGCGATCGCCGTGGGGAATCCCGCGCTCATGGCGGACTACGCGATCGACATCTCGTCATTGGCCGCCGACGCCGAGCGTCTGGCCACCGAGGGACGCACACCGATGTACGTCGCGCTCGATGGTCGGTTCGCCGGCGTGATCGCCGTGTCGGATCCCATCAAGGACACCTCGCGCGCGGCGATCGCGTCGCTGCATGCGCTCGGCTTGCAGGTGGTGATGCTCACCGGTGACAATCAGCGCACCGCCGAGTCGATCGCACGCGCCGCGGGCATCGTCCGCGTGGTGGCCGGCGTGCTGCCCGATGGCAAAGTCGCCGAGATCAAGCGACTGCAGGCTGAGGGAAAGGTCGTCGCCATGGTGGGCGACGGGATCAACGACGCGCCGGCGCTCGCGCAGGCAGACGTGGGCATGGCGATCGGCACCGGCACCGACATCGCAGTGGAGGCGGCAGACGTCGTGCTCATGCGCGGCGACCTGCGGAGTGTGGCGCAGGCCATCGGCCTCTCGCGCCGCACCATCAAGACGATGAAGGAGAACCTGTTCTGGGCCTTCATCTACAACATCATCGGCATCCCGGTGGCGGCGGGAATCCTTTACCCGGCATTCGGGTTGATGTTGAGTCCGGTCATCGCCAGTGCGGCGATGGCCTTCAGCTCGGTGAGCGTAGTGGGGAACTCCCTCCGGCTGCGCCGCGCGCGAATCCTCTGAGGTACGGCATGGAACTGGGGCTCTACACGTTCGTCGAGAACACGCCGGACGTGAATGGCACGCTGCTCGCGCCCGAGCAGCGCATGAAGAACCTGATGGAAGAGGTCGTGCTCGCCGACGAGGTCGGGCTCGACATCTACGGCATCGGCGAGCACCATCGGCCCGACTATCTCGTGTCGACGCCGGCAGTGGTCCTTGCCGCTGCCGCTGCGCGGACCAAACGGATCCGCCTCACGAGTGCGGTCACGGTGCTCAGCTCGGACGATCCCGTGCGCGTCTTTCAGGAGTACGCCACGGTGGACCTGATCAGTCAGGGTCGCGCGGAGATCATGGCGGGACGCGGGTCGTTCATCGAGTCGTTCCCGCTGTTCGGTTTCGACCTCCACGACTACGACGCGCTGTTCAGCGAGAAGCTCGAGCTGCTGCTTAAGATCCGCGCGGAGGAGCGTGTGACCTGGAAGGGCCGCCATCGGGCACCGCTCGAGGATCAGCCGATCTATCCGCGGCCGATGCAGACGCCCATCCCCATCTGGATCGCAGTGGGTGGCACGCCGCAGTCGGTGGTGCGCGCCGCCACGCTCGGACTCCCGATGGCGCTCGCCATCATCGGCGGCTCTCCGGAGCGCTTCAAGCCGTTCGTCGATCTGTATCGTGAAGCTTGGGCCAAGGCGGGCCACAAGGCCGAGGCGCTGCAGGTGAGCATCAACTCGCACGGCTTCATCGCCGACAGCGATGGTGCGGCGGCGGATGCCGCGTTCCCGCCGTACATGGCGCAGATGGGCAAGATCGGTCGTGAACGCGGATGGCCGCCCCCGACGCGTCGGCAGTTCGACGCCGAGATCTCGGCCGCGGGCGCGTTGTTCGTCGGCGACCCGCAGCGGGTGATCGACAAAATCCTGTGGGAACACGAGCTGTTCGGGCACACGCGTTTCGGCTTGCAGTTCAGCGTGGGCACCATGCCGCACGCGCAGATGCTGCGCGCGATCGAACTCTACGGCACCGTGGTCGCTCCGGCTGTGCGCAAAGCCCTCGGAGGCAAGTGAGCATGTCGTTCCGACTTCCGGATGCATTGCGACTCGGACCGGTGCGACTGCAGGTCACCGATCTCTCGCAGTCGCTCGCGTTCTACGAGCAGGTGCTCGGCATGCGCCTCCTGGCGCGCACGGACGCTGAGGTGTCGCTCGGGGCGCAGGGTGATGCGCGTGTGCTGGTGGTGCTGGTGGAGAAACGCGGAGCGCTGCCGCATCCGGGGCGCGGACGCACGGGGCTGTTCCACTTCGCCATTCTGCTGCCGGATCGTCCGTCGCTCGGACGGTTCGTGAAGCATCTCGCGGCGCTCGGCGTGCGCGCGGGTGCAGGCGATCATCTGGTGAGTGAAGCGTTCTACCTGAGCGATCCCGATGGGCTGGGGATCGAGGTGTATGCCGATCGCCCGCGTGACACGTGGACGATGGAAGCGGGAGAACTCAAGATGGCGACCGATTCGGTGGATATCGCGGCCGTGGTCGCGTCGGCTGGTGTGACCACTTGGAGTGGCATGCCCGCCGGCACGGTGATGGGGCACGTGCATCTGCACGTGGGCGATATCGATCGGGCCGGTGCGTTCTACGCCGATGCACTCGGGTTCGACCGTGTGGTGCGACGGTACCCCGGCGCGTTGTTCATGAGTGCGGGTGGGTACCACCATCACTTGGGCACCAACACCTGGGCCGGACCACTCGCGCGCGCGGCCGAGCCGCATGAAGCGCAACTGCTCGAGTGGACCATCGAGCTGCCGAGCGCGCAGGACGTGGATGCGGTGGCGCAGGCGTTGGCGCAGCAGGGTGTCGCGGTGACGCGCGCGGCCAGCGGTAGCGAGCTCGTGGTGCGCGATCCGTGGGGAACACCCTTCCGTGTTCGCACGATCGTTACCGAGTAGTCACCGCTCCGTGGCCTGGCGGTCGCAACGTGTGCGATGCTCATCCTCCTCTATGGTCTCGCCGCGCTGATCCTCATCAGCGCGTTGCTCTGGTCGGCGAACTTCCTGTCGTACCGCTACCTGAAGGAGCGCACGCTCCGTGAGCGTGTGTGGGACTACAACATCTGCTGCGGTGAGACTGACGGCGGCGGCATCAACGCCGACATCGTGCAGCATGGCGATGTGCCGCGCTTCGAGCTG
>JADYYN010000124.1 GCA_020853635.1 Gemmatimonadaceae bacterium | reverse complement strand
GTCTCGTCTACGTGGTGATGCCGTACGTCGAGGGCGAGATCCTCAGCGACCGCAACTATCGCGTGGGCAAGACGACGCTCACCGATGTGGCGAAGTTCATCAACGAGATCGCCGACGGACTGCACGTCGCGCACCTGCTCGGCATCATCCATCGCGACCTGAAGCCCGAGAACATCATGATCTGCCGCCGTCCCGACGGGACGGAGTACGCGGTGGTGATGGACTTCGGGCTCGCGAAGGAACGGAAGGCGGCCGGTGAACTGCAGAAGCTCACCGCCACTGGCATCATCCTCGGCACGCCGGAGTTCATGAGCCCGGAGCAGTTGCGTGGCAAGCCGCTCGATCCGCGCACCGACATCTACTCGCTGGCGCTCATGACGTACGAGATGCTGACGAGCAAGCTGCCGTTCGAGGGGAAGAACCAGCAGGAGATGATGATCGCGCGTCTGCGCTCCGATCCGATCCCGGCGCGCAATCGTCGTCCGGAGTTGCCGGAGACGGTCGATCTTGTGCTGCTCAAGGCGATGGCCCGCGCGCCCGAGGACCGGTACGCGACCGCACCGGAGTTCGCGCAGGCGCTGCGCGCCGCCGTCGGGTGATGCGCCGCGGAGTCGCGGTCGCGCTGCTCGCGCTCGGGGCCGCTATCGCCCCCACGACGGTCGAGGCACAGCAAGCGGGCGTGGATGTCTCCCGGTATCGTTTCGCACTCAGCCTCCCCGATACGGGCAAGGTGATCCGTGCAGAGGCGCAGGTGCAGTTCACCCGCACCCGCACCGTCGACGCGCTGCGACTCGACCTGCTCGCGCCGATGGCGCTCCGCGGCGCGACGCTCGGCTGTGACAACAAGGCGACGGCCGTGGCGGCAACGCACGAGCGTGGTGTGATCACTGTCCCGCTACCGGCGTTCACGAAGTCGGCGCGCGCGGCGAACGATCCACGCGCGATGGAGCCGCTCGACTCGCTCTGCGTGACCGTGCGGTACGACGGGGCGCCGACGGACGGACTCGTCATCAGCACGGACACTGCGGGCCGCTGGCGCGCCTTCGGAGACAACTGGCCCAACCGTGCGCGGCATTGGTTGGCCAGTGTGGATCACCCGAGTGACAAGGCGCTGGTGGAGTTCGTGGTCGATGCGCCGTCAGCGCGCACGGTGGTCGCCAACGGCACGCAGCGCGCGCAGGTCCCACAGGGTGGGCGCACGCGGACCACGTGGGCGACGGCGTCGCCTATTCCGACGTATCTCATGGTGATCGCGGCCGCGCCGTTGACGGTGACCGAGCTCGGACAGACGGCCTGCGGCCTCGCGAGCGTGGGACGCTGTGTGCCGCAGCGCGTGTACACCGCGCCGGAACAGGCGGCGGCGATGCCCGGCAACTTCGCACAAGCCGACTCCATCGTCGCGTTCTTCTCGCGACTCGTGGGGCCGTTCCCGTACGAACAACTCGCGCATCTGCAGAGCTCCACACGGTTCGGCGGTATGGAGAACGCCGGTGCGATCTTCTACAACGACGCACTGTTCCGCACGCCCGCCGGTGTGAGTGTGGGCCTCATCGCACACGAGGTCGCACATCAGTGGTTCGGCAATGCGGTTACCGAAGCGGAGTGGGGCCAGCTCTGGCTCTCCGAGGGCTTCGCGACCTACTTCGCCGCGCTCTATACGGAGAAGGCGTTCGGCGACTCCGCCTTTCGCGCCGAACGCGAGGGAATCCGCCGGACGATCCTCGGGGCGAAGGTCGTGACCGAACGTCCGGTGATCGACAGCACGCAGACGGACCTCCTCGCGCTGCTCAACGCCAACAGCTACCAGAAGGGCGGATTCGTGCTGCACATGCTGCGGCGCGAGGTCGGTGACTCGGCGTTCTTCCGCGGGGTGCGGGCGTACTGGACGCCGCGCGTGCACGGCAACGCCCGCACTGAGGATCTGCGCGCGGTGATGGAGCGTGAGGTCGGGCGCGATCTGTCGTGGTTCTTCGATCAGTGGTTGCGGCGGCCCGGCTTCGCGGAGCTTACGGTGCGGTACGCGTACGATGCCGCGCGTCGGCAGGTAAAGGTGATCGTCGAGCAGGGCACACGATTCGCGCCCTACCGGTTCCCGCTCGTGTTGGAGTTCACCATGGACGACGGCTCGACTCGCGTGGCGTTCGTGAACGTCCCCGCACGGGCGATAGCGGAGATCACATTGCGCGAGACCTTCGAGCGCACGCCGACGTCGATGCGCGTTGATCCCACCGTGGAACTGCTGGCCGAGATCCGCACGCCGTGAGACTTCGTGCTGTCGCGCGAGTTGGGCTCGCGCTGCTGCTCACGGGTGCGAGCGCGGCGTCGGTGGCGGCGCAGTTGCCGTCCGCCCGCCCGCCAAAGCCCGAGCCTGCACCACCTCCGCGCGCAGAGTCGTTGTTCGCCCAGGGGCGGCTCCGCGCCATGGAAGAACAGCTCTACGCCGATGTCGCGCGCAAACCGCGTGATCCCGCGGCGCGCGGCGCGTTGGGGCGCTATCTCGCATCGCGCGGTCGCTTCACCATCGCCGAGGTGCTGTTCGAGGAGGCGCTGCGGTTCGGCGCGGACACCGCGAGCATCGCGCAGGCGCTCATGACCATCGCGTTGTACCGGCCCGAGGTCGATCGTCGGCGCATCGTCGGGCTGCGGCTGCCGGCACACGAACGCGATCGCGAGATCGCGCGACTCAATGCGCGCGGCGCTTCGGCGCGCGCGACGGACTCAGCGCTCACGGTCGGCGCCACGGTGCCGTTCACGTTCGCTGAGGACGGCCGCACGCTCGGCAGCTTCACCGTGCGCGGGACTGGCGGGACGATGCGAGCCGTGATCGACCCGCGTGTGGAGGGTATCACACTCGCGCGCGCGGACGATCCCGTGCTCCTGTCTCAGCGATTCGGTGTCACGCGCGATGGCGCGCCGCTGCTGATCCCGGAGTTGTGGATCGGCCCGCGTCGTGTCACCGGACTCGCGGCGCGCGTTGATGCGTCACTGCCTGCCGACGAAATGCGCATCGGGATCGACGTGCTCTGGGCCTGGCGCGTACAGTTCGATGAACGCACGGGTACGCTGCACGTGCCTGCTGCCGATGCGACGCTGCGCACGCCCGCGAGCGCTCCCGGACTCACGCATGTGCCATTGGCGCTCGGCTTCCCCGGCGTGTGGCTGGTGCCGAGTGTGGGGCGCATGCCGGTCATGATCGAGAGCGCCGAAGGCCGTGCGTTGTTGCGGGGTGCGCGCTGGCGATTCGAGCCGCAGTTCGCGACGGTGGTGGTGGAGCGCTGACTGGTCGCGCGGGGCGCTCAACGCCCGCGCTTAACGCCCGCGCTTCGCCAGCTCCACCTTGAGACAGCGATCCTGCACCACATCGATGCCCGCCTCGGCGAGGCGTTCAGCCACCAGGTCGTTGCGAATGCCGAGCTGGAACCACACCGCGCCCGGCTTCGCGGCGAGCAGGTCGTCGAGGTGCGCCGGGATGTCCTGCCCACGGCGGAACACGTCCACCAGGTCTACGCGCTCGCCGATCGCGCTGACGCTGCGGAAGACCCGCTCGCCGAGGATCTCGGTGGCGTCGGGATAGTAGACCGGCACCGGGATGATGCGCAGGCCGGCGCGTTGGGCGTATTCGGGGACGTAGAAGGCGGGGGCGTGTGAGTCCGCCGTCTTGATCCCGAGGACGGCGACCGTCCGGACGCGCTCGAGGAGCGCGGTGATCCCCTCGTCGGTGGTGATGCGGTGCGGCGAATCCGGCATGCGAGGGGTGAAAAAGTGGACGAGTCCAAGGTAAATTGAGGGGCTGTCAGGATTCGTGACACCCCCCGTTTGGAGCGATTAATGAAGATGCTCGTCCTTGGTGCCGGCCTTCAGGGTTCGGCGTGTGCATATGATCTGCTGCAGAACCCGTCGATCACTGAAGTGCGTCTCGCCGACAAGCACGTGGAGCATCTGCCTGCGTTCCTTCAGCCATACGTGGGCGGCGAGCGGCTCAAGCTCATCACGCTCGACGTGAAGGATGCGTCGGCGGTCGCGGCCGCGATGGCCGGCGCGAAGGCGGTGATGTGCGCGCTGCCGTACTACTTCAACCTGCCGATGTCCGAGGCCGCGATCGCGGCCGGTGCACACTTCTGCGACCTGGGCGGCAATACCGAGATCGTGCAGCAGCAGAAGGCGCTGCAGGCATTGGCCGCGGCGAAGGGCGTGACAATCGTGCCCGACTGCGGGCTGGCGCCGGGCATGGTGAACATCCTCGCGCAACTCGGCATCGACCGGCTCGACACGACGGAGTCGGTGAAGATCTTCGTCGGTGGATTGCCGCAGAACCCCGAGGGTCCGCTCAAGTACCAGATCGTGTATTCCATCGAAGGTGTGCTCGACTACTACACGACGCTCTCGTGGGTGGTGCGCGATGGCAAGCGCGTGACGGTGAAGGCGCTGAGCGAGATCGAACCGGTGCAGTTCGATGCGCCGGTGGGCGAACTCGAGGCGTTCCACACGGCGGGCGGTCTCTCCACGATGGCGCATCGCTACGAGGGGAAGATCCCGACGATGGAGTACAAGACGCTGCGGTACCCCGGCCACGCGAAGATCATGGAAGCGGTGCGCGAGCTCGGCTTGCTCGAGCTGGGGCCGGTGGACGTGAAGGGCACGAAGGTGGTGCCGCGTGACTTGGCGATCGCGCAGATGCAGCCGCGTCTCACGAAGAAGAACAGCCCCGACCTCGTGGCGCTGCGTGTGGTGGTGAAGGGCATGAAGGGCGGCAAGCCGATGACGCACACGTTCGAACTCGTGGACCGCTACGATGCGGCGCACGGGATCAGCGCGATGATGCGGACGACCGGGTACTCGTTGTCGATCACCGGGCAGCTGCAGGCCGAGGGTGCGGTGAAGTCGGCGGGGGTGCATACGCCGGATGAGTGCATGCCTGGGGAGCGGTATGTGACTGAGCTCGGGCAGCGCGGGATACTCATTCGGTCTGTTGTCTCCTGAGTTTGGTGGCTGGGTGGGGAACTGCTTTTCACCACAGAGGGCACAGAGGGCACAGAGAACTGCGGAGCACTGCAACTGCGGTCACCACAGGGGCTCAGGGGACACAGGGAACACAGGGACCTGCGACTACAACTTCTTGGGGGAACTGCAACGACGGTGTCAGATAGCGATGCTGTGGCGGTTCCCAATCAGAAAGGCGGTTGAGCTGAGAAAGACCGAGGGGCGCTGCGACGCTCGTCGCGGCGCCCCTCTGCCATTCCTCAGCAACACCCTGCAGTCCCCGGTGTCCCCTGTGTCCCCTGTGTTGAGCCGTTCAGCAGTTGCAGTTCTCCGCGGTTCTCTGTGCCCTCTGTGTTGAAAAGCAGTCCCGGGGCCCAGATGAAACCACAGCACTCTCCCCGCTCGAGACGTAGATTGGGCAACGCACCCCACACCCAGGGCCTCATGCGACTCACTCGTCTCGTCCCCCGCGCCCTGCTCCTCGGCGCCGGACTCACACTCCCGCTCTCAGCGCAATCGCGCTCGACGGGCTATCACACGGCCGCGCGGCTCGCGGCAGCCATCGATTCCATCGGTCGCGCGAATCCGCAGCTCGTGCGGGTCACGACCCTCGCGACCTCGCCAGGCGGGCGACCGGTGCATGTCGTCCGCATCGGCGGCTCGGACGAGAAGCCGGCGCTGCTCGTGCTCGCCGGTGCCTACGGTCCGCAGGTCGCCTCAAGCGAGGTCGCGCTTCGCTTGACTCGTGAAGTGGTCACGCGCGCCGCGCGCGATGCCGCGACCAAGGCGTTGCTCGCCGACTACACGATCTACGTGGTGCCGCGGCTCAATCCCGATGCGGCCGAGGCGTTCTTCGCGCCGCTCAAGCATGAGCGCCGCGGGAATGACGAGAAGTCCGACGACGATCGCGATCACGCGACGGATGAAGACGCCGCTGACGATCTCAACGGCGACGGACTCATCACGATGATGCGCGTGCGCACCGGCCCGGGCGGCGGTGGCGAGTGGATCCCCGACGCGGTCGATCCGGCGCTCATGCGTCGCGCCGATGCACTCAAGGGCGAGCAGGGGCTCTACAAGATCTACGTCGAGGGCAAGGACGACGACGGCGACGGCCAGTACAACGAAGACGGCCCCGGCGGCACGGACCTCTCGATCAACTTCGCGAACAACTATCAGTTCTTCGCTGCCGGCTCGGGCGAGCACCAGTTCTCCGCCGCCGAGACGCGCGCCGTGGCCGAGTTCGTGACCGCGCGGACGAATCTCGCGGCGGTGTATGTGCTCGGCATGCAGGACAACCTCATCAAGCCGTGGGAAGGGCGTCGCACGCCGGGCATCGGTGGCTCGCCGCAGGGTACGTCGGCGGGTGGTCCGTACACGTCCATCCTCCCTGAGGACGCGACGTGGTATGCCGAGGTTGGCAAGAAGGCGCCGCGTCCGGTGACGGGCGCTGATCCTGTGAGCGCGCCGGAGAACGGCGACCCACTCTCGTGGGCCTACTATCACATGGGTCGCTTCGCCTTCGGCTCGCGCGTGTGGTGGCCGGGTCGTGCGCCGGCGGACAGTGGCGCAGGGCGTCGCGCACCGACGCCTGATCCGCTCGCGACCGAACGCAACGAGTATCGCTGGCTCAAGGCGAACGATCCGATGGGTTTCGTCGAGTGGAAGGAAGTCGCGGGTTACACCATCGACGGCAAGCCGGTGGAAGTGGGCGGCTTCGCGCCGTTCGCACGACTGAATCCGAAGGCGTCGACGCTCGACTCGCTCGGCGCACAGCAGGCGGGCTGGGTGCTCGACCTCACCAAGATGCTGCCCAGGACGCAGCTCGCCGGCCCGGTGTCGGTGACGAGTGTGGGACCGCGTGTGTGGCGTGTCACGGTGGATGTGGTGAACACGAGTTATCTGCCGACCAACTCCGCGCTCGGTGTGCGATCGCGTTTGCCGCGTCGCGTGAAGGTCGAGCTCAGCATGCCCAATGGCGTCACGTTGAGCAGCGGGCGCAAGCAGCAGTACATCGAGTCGCTCCGCGGGTCGGGCGCCTCACGACAGTTCGAGTGGGTCGTCGTCGGTGATGCCGGCGCGACGCTCACCCTCAGCGTCGGCGCACCGAACAGCGGTGCGGTGACCGAGACCATCACACTTCGCGCGAGGTAATCGGCGATGACGACGATTCGTCCGATGCACGTCGCCGCGGTCGCGCGACGCTTCACTCATGTACTCGGTTCGGCCGCGGTGGCGGCGCTCGTTGCCGTGCCCGCACTCGTGCACGCGCAGGGCATGCCGACCAACCCGCCGACGCCGCGCGCCACGCAGGTGCCGGTGGCCGGCGCACTCGCCGCACTCGGCTCTCCGCCGAACCCCAAGGTGTCGGTGCACTGGGACCGCTTCTACGATCACGCCGGCTTGCACGAGATCGGCCGTCGCCTCGCGGCGGCGCATCCTGAGCGCGTGAAGATCGGCACCATCGGCAAGAGCACGCAGGGTCGCGACATGTTCCTGCTGACGGTCACCAACTTCAAGAAGGGTGACGCCGACAAGAAGCCGGCGATGTGGATCGATGGCAACATCCACTCCAACGAGATCCAGGGCTCGGAGTTCTCGTTGTACACCGCGTGGTACCTGGCGGAGATGGCGGAGCGCGTGCCGGCAGTGGATTCGCTGCTCGACAACTACACGCTCTACATCGTGCCGACAATCAATCCCGACGCGCGCGATCACTTCATGCACAAGCCGAACACGGCGAGTTCGCCGCGCACGGGTCTCTCGCCGCGCGACAACGACGGCGACGGCCGGATCGACGAGGACAACCTCGACGACCTGAACGGCGACGGGCACATCACGCAGATGCGCCGCAAGAACGTGAACGGTCGCTTCAAGGCGTCGCCCGAGGATCCGCGTCTGCTGATCCCGGTGCTGCCGGGCGAGCAGGGCGAGTACGACCTGCTCGGTCAGGAAGGCTTCGACAACGACGGCGACGGCTTCGTGAACGAGGACTCGGACGGCGGCTACGATCCGAACCGCAACTGGCCGTGGCGCTGGATGCCGCAGTACGTGCAGGGCGGCTCCGATCCGTATCCGACGTCGTTGGTGGAGACGCAGAACATCATCAAGTTCGTGACCGCACATCCGAACATCGCGGGTGCGCAGAGCTATCACAACTCGGGTGGCATGCTGCTGCGTGGCCCCGGCGTGCCGCAGGACGAGTACCGTCCGCAGGATGTGCAGGTGTACGACGTGATCGGTCGCGCCGGCGAGGAGATCCTCCCGGGCTATCGCTACATGATCGTGTGGAAGGACCTCTACATCGTGTGGGGCGGCGAGCTCGATTGGTTCTACGGCGCCAAGGGCATCCTCACGTTCTCCAACGAGTTGTTCACGCCGTTCCTGTACTTCAACCGTCAGGAGCAGGGCGGTGGCGGCGGGCCGGGCGGCGGCAACGCGCAGAACCGTCGGTATCAGACCACACAGTCGCGGTTCGATCGGCTGCTGCTGTTGGGCGAGGCGACCGTGGAGTGGACCGAGGTCGACCACCCGCAGTACGGGAAGGTGGAGGTCGGCGGCACCAAGAAGAACTTCGGACGCGTGGAGCCGGGCTTCCTGCTGCAGAGCGACGGACATCGCAACATGATGTTCACGTTGTTCCAGACGATGCAGATGCCGTTGGTGAAGGTCGATTCGGTGACGACACGTTCGCTCGGTGGCGGATTGACCGAGGTGACCGCGGTGGTGCTCAACACGCGATTGGCGCCGACGCACACGCAGCAGGACGTGGAGAACAGCATCACGCGTCCGAATCTCATCACGGTGACCGGCGGGCGCGTGGTGGCCGGGTTCATCATCGATAACCCGCTCACCGGTGACGCGACCGAGCAGAAGCGCGATCCCGCGACGATCCGAGTGCGGAACATCCCCGGGAACTCGGCGGTGCGGGTGAAGTGGATCGTGCAGGGGGCGGGGCCGTTCACTGTGACTGTTGATGCGGTGAAGGGTGGGGTGTCTTCTTTGCGGTCGCGGTGAGGGTGGAACTGCTTTTCACCACAGAGGGCACAGAGGGCACAGAGGACTGCTGAGCACTGCAACGGCGTTCACCACAGGGGCTCAGGGGACACGGGGAACACAGGGAACTGCAACGGCGAATGCAACTTCTTGGGGGAACTGCAACGACAGTGTCAGATAGCGATGCTGTGGCAGTTCCCACTAAGACAGAAGCTTGAGCTGAGAACGAGAGAGGGGCGGGGGCG
>JADYYN010000123.1 GCA_020853635.1 Gemmatimonadaceae bacterium | reverse complement strand
GCGCTTGGCGCGGGGCGCGGGCGATTGGTCGCGATGCTGACAGTGGAACACGGCCTGCTCGCGGTGATCGGCGGCGTGCTCGGCGCGGCGACCGGATGGGGCGCGCTGCGCGTGCTCGGTCTCACCGGCTACGGCGTGCCGGCGGCGACGCAGGTTGGGATGGATGTGCGCGTGGTGCTCTTCGTGCTCGGCGTGACGGTGTTCTGCGCGCTGCTCTTCGGCGCGGCGCCGGTGATGCTCGCGCTGCGTCAGGCACGCGGTGCCGATCTCAGGAGCTCAGAGCGTGGTGCGGCGGGTGGCCGTCGGTCGGCACGGCTCGTCACCGGTCTCGTCGCGCTCGAGGTCGCGCTCGCGGTGATGCTCGTGGCCGGGGCCGGCCTCATGGCGCGAACGGCGATGGGACTTCGCGAGGTCGATGTCGGCTTCCGCAGCGACCACGTGCTCGCGCTCCAGGTGACCACGCCGAGCGCGCGCTATCAGGATCGTGATGCGGTGCTCGCGTTCCAGGACCGGTTCACCGCGGCGCTCGAGGCGACTCCTGGAGTGGAGCGCACCGGCATCGTCGGGCAGCTCCCGCTCGCGGGCACGAGTTGGTCGAGCCAGTTCAAGGCCGAGGGGTGGCCGGCCGAGCGGGTGGGGAGCCAGATCATGCATCGGCGTGCGGACCAAGGGTACTTCGAGGCGCTCGGCGTGCCGCTGCGTCGCGGGCGGTTGCTCGAGCCGCGTGATCGTGGGGATGCGCCGTTCGCGGTGGTGGTCAACGAGACGTTCGCCCGCACCTTCTTCGCCGATGAGGATCCGATCGGGAAGCGGATCGCGTATGACCGGGAGCCGACGCCGCAGTCGAACTGGTATGAGATCGTCGGCGTGGTCGGCGATCAGCATCAGGTGAGTCCGGGGCAGGCGCCGGAGCCGGAGGTGTTCGAGAGTCGGAGTCAGGACTGGGGGCGGACTATCTGGGTCGTGATGCGGACGAGCGTGGAGCCGATGAGTGTGGTGGCGTCGGTGCGGGCGACGTTGCGGGAGATCGATGCGGCGATTCCGATCGCCAAGCTGCGGACGTTGGACGAGGTGCGGCTTGCTTCGATGGCGCGGGAGGACTCGGTGCTCGGGCTGTTCACTGCGTTCGGGGGGCTCGCGTTGTTGCTCGCGGCGGTGGGCGTCTACGCGGTGGCGGCGCAGAGTGCGCGGCAGCGGACGCGGGAGATCGGGATTCGGCTGGCGCTCGGGGCGACTGCGAGCGACATCGCGAAGCTCGTGCTGGGGCGCGGAGTCGTGAGTGTGGTGGTCGGGCTCGCGGTCGGCCTCGTTGCGACAATCGCCGCATCGCGTGCGCTGGAGTCGCTACTCTATGGAGTGGAGGCGACGGACGTGCGGACGATCGCGAGTGTGGCGGTGCTGCTGCTCGGCGTGGGCGTGATCGCGTGTTGGATCCCGGCGCGGTGGGCAACGCGGATCGATCCGGTGCGGTCGCTGAAGGTGGAGTAGGACGGCGAGATCGCGCGGACTGCCCGCGCTGACGGACCAACGAGCAGTGAGGACGGGGGCACTTCCCGTTCGGGCGTACCGCCGAACAGCCTCTTCGTACGGACCGTCCGCGTGGGCGGACCGCCGGGCAGTCTGGTCGCGCGGACTGCCCGCATCGGCGGACCGCCGGCGGGGCGAAACGCGCGGACTGTCCGTGGCGGCGGACCACTGAACGGCCTGGTCAGGCGGACTGCCCGCGGCGGCGGACCACCGGACGGCCTGATCGCGCGGACCTTCCGCGTCGGCGGACCAGCGTGCAGGCGAGTCGAGCGGACTGTCCGCGCGGGCGTACCGCCGGACAGCCTGGTCGGGCGGACTGTCCGTTCCGGCGTACCGCCGGACAGACTGGTCGAGCGGACCGTCCGCGCCGGCGGACCACCGGACAGGCCGGTCGCGGGGGCTTCCCGCTCCCGCGTACCACCGGACACTCTCGTCGCACGGACCGCCCGCGCCGCCGTACCACCGAAGACGCGCGACTAGCGAAGTGCCAGCGCGTGCGCGCATCCTTTACGCCTCTCACGAGGTGCGACGATGCGAGCGAGGCAGTGGAGGTCGTTCGATTCCTTGGTGCGCGTGCGCGTGTTCCTCACCGAACTGGTGCCGCGGGGCACGTTGAGTTTCGGCCACGCGCTGGGCAAGCTGGACGAAGCGATCGCCACCCTCCGTGGGTTCGCGGCGAACCAGTACTCGGCGCCGGCGCGGACCCGCGCGGAGGCTGCGCGGCAGAAGGACCTGATCAGTCGACTCCTCGTTGACCACATGGCACCGATCGTGACGATCACGCGGTCGCAGATGGAGCCGGAAAAGGACCCGGCGTTGCCGACGATGTTCCGAATGCCGCGTGGGCGCGTGACGGTGGTGCGCGCGATCGTCATCTCGGATGCGATGATGGTGCAGGCCGCGCCGTTGAGCGACCTGCTGATCGCGGAGGGGATGCCGCCGGATTGGCTCGCGCGATTCAAGGAGGCGCGTGACGCGCTCGTGGCCAGCCAGCCGAGGCGTGCCAAGGCGTCGATCACCGGCCGCACGGCGACGGCGGGGATCGAGGTCGCGCTCAGGCGCGGCCGGCTCGCGCTCGGGCGGCTCGACGCGCTGATGCGGGCGACGTATCACGGGGACGATGCGATGCTGGCGGCTTGGCGGCAGGCGAAGCGGGTGCAACTGCGCTGAGGGTGGCGAGGAGTCAGCTTGACTGTGCACGCTGCCAAGGACGGTCCGGCTGTCGACAGAACTCGATGAGATCAGGGTGCCGCGGGCCGCCGGTGATTCTCTGTGCGAGGTGTGCAGAAGGTGCCCGAACGGCCCCGGCACCAATGAGGAAGATCCAAGGCGTATGGATCGGTGTGTCCGACACGCGGAAACCCGAGCTCGATCGGCAACTGATCACTCGATTCGGTGATTGCCACGACCTTGTGGCAAGAAGGGCAGAAGCCACTTCGGCCCACGGCGGTCATGAACGGCTTACCGGGCGGGGACTCTAGCAGAAATCGATTCGGAGAAAGGGATTCACTCACCCGTGACGGCAAGTGCTCCGAATACATGCCTCTGGCCGACTGAAAGCCGTTAGTTGGGGCATCCCGACTTCCGCTGCTCCATCCCGTGTCCGCGAGCTTGAGGCCGCACACCGCTGTGTCTGGAGGCGAGTCCTTGCTCGCAAAGAGCACTTCCTGAGCGCAGTGATCGCAAGGCGTGCGTCGAATGACTAGATCGTACTGCGGGCGATCAACACGGAGCACAGGAGCGTACCTGATGCGACCGGAAAGGATGGAGCTCACGAAGACCCGCAACGCGGTCTTGCGTGGGCCGAGCGCAATCTCCGGGTTCGAGCCATCATCGGACGTGAGGAGCGCGACTGCCGGGATCGAACGGTCTGGAGTCGAGAACGGAACGCGCCGAAAGAACCAGTAGCACTGCACTCCATGTGCGGCATACAACGCATGACGCTCTTTCGTTTTCTGCGCGTTCTGTCGGCTGAGCTGGACTTCGAACGCAATCTGCTGGCCATCACGATTCGCCAGAACGTCTGCTCGCCACGCGCCGTCCGGACCAACCGCTTCCGTGCATGCGGCCCACCCCGCCTGAATGCACCCCTCGTACACGGCACGCTTCGCCTCAAGATGTGCGGCTGACTCAAGCGCCGCATCGCACTCATGCTTGCGATAGTGGGCGAAGAACTGGGTTCCAAGCTTGCTCGTCTTGGCCACCGCGTGCGCTGCGCAACACGGCAGGCGCCCCGCTGGGCGATCGTGGCGTAGGCGTTGCTGCAGTGCGCGCCAGTCCTGCGCGTTCAGGTCTGGGCCGTAGACGTCGCAGTTGTCGATGAGCGCACGGAGAGGCATGATTCGAGCGAGGGCTGTGTTGCTGCTCGGGTGGGAGTGATGACGTGCTGGATACCGGCGCGGTGGGCGACGAGGATTGATCCGGCACGGTCGTTGAAGATGGAGTAGGAGCACCCTGTGTGCGAGAGGCTTCAGACGCCGGGCGCGGCGGTACCGAGCGTGGGACGCCCTGGTACGATGAAGATCGTCCGGACGCGCGGCGCTAAAGGTCAGAGTCCGCGGGGTTGCGGAATGGTCCGGCGACGATCGCGAAGAACACGGGTGCACGAATGGGCCGGCGACGATGCCCGGCGACGAAGGCCGTGAACGCGACAAGTAGCAGCGCACGGCGTTGCCCCTTCCAGCTGCCGATGCGTGCCCAGCAGTCCGCAGGTTGCGGTCACGACCTGCCAGAAGGCCTCTGTCGACGTCGGACGACCCTTCGGGGAGGGCTGGTGAGTGGCGTGGGGCGGCTACTCTGGCGCGGCCGACGACCGCGAGGGTGAGGATGCGGGCGCCCAGCCGGGAGCTGGCTGGCAGCGAGGCAGGTATCGACGGCCAGTGGTCCGGGCCCAATATTTGAGGCCGACAGACCGTCGAGGCCGAGGCGATGACTCCCACCGCGGCCTTTGATCCGGCCCACCCCCGACCTCGTGCGCCCTCGATGACCTTGCCTGCGATCGGTGTCAAGGAAGAGGCTCGAAATCCGGCAGACGCGACCGATGCCTTCCTCGGTTACGCGTTCCAAGGCATGTTCGCGCTCTTGGTTCTGATGGATGCTCTGGATGACGAGACCGTCTCTGTCGAATCACACGATGATGTTGTGAAGTCGGGACTCGGAGAGACGCTCTTTCAGCTCAAGCACTCCCGAACCGGCACGCGACCACTCTCGATTCGCGATGACAGGTTTTGGAAGACAATCGCGATCTGGAGCAATCACTATCGCAAGAATCCCGGACGCTAT
>JADYYN010000122.1 GCA_020853635.1 Gemmatimonadaceae bacterium | reverse complement strand
CCGCCCTTCACGTCCTTCGCGGCCTTGGTCGGAAGCGACTTCACCTTCGGTGCGGCCTTCTTCTTCGGTGCCATGCGTTCCTCGTGGTGGTGGGCCCCGCCGTGGCGCACTTGGCTCGCGGTCAGGTGAGCATGATGTTGCAGCCGCCGCGAGGGCAAAGCAATGACGTGGGTCACCAATCCGCGTTCACCCCTCCGGCGCTATCCCATCGAGTTCGTCATAGCCGAAGACGCCCGTCGGGATTCAGCCACGCTTCAACGCCAGCGCCGCGAACGCCGACGCGGTGCGTTGGATCGCCTACGGCACGAACCTCACGGCCGGCACCACCCTGACGCCATCAGCGAACGTCGCCGTCAAAAGGTAGAGCAGCTTGGTGCTCGGCAACGCGCTGGACGCGATCGCGAACTCGGTGAGTTGATGCGCGCCGCTGGCCTTCGATCCACCGATGGCGATGCTGGGGATCCCGCGGACCACGCCCGGGTTCGCATCGGTGGCACCGCTTGCGACCGCTTCCATCGCGCCCGGCATGCCGGCGCTCATGCCCAGCGCGCGGTTGATGTCGACCGCCGTCTGCACCAGCGGATGCGCGCGCGCGCCCGCGAGCTGCTGCTCGGTGCCGCCCGCCTGGTTCTTCTGGTCGACCTCCACCCGCAATCCCACCTGGAACTCCTTTGCCACCTCCTGCGTGACGCGGGTGATGGTGCGATCGAGGGAGTCGAGCAGCACGGGATCGCTGCTGCGCAGGTCCACCGTGAAGTAGAGCTCCTGCGGGACGGAGTTGTAGATGTCCCCGCCGTGCACCTGGCCGATGTTCATCACGGCGCCATTGAGGAGTGGCGGGAACTCCAGCGCGTACAGTCGGTTGATGGCGGCCGCGACGGCCTTCACCGGCGTGGGGCGGCCACGCGACGTGAGGGTGTGGGCGCCGGGGCTCGTGAAGACGTACTTCGTCCAATAGATGCCGAGCGCGCCGTAGGCCACGCTGCCGTACGCACCATCCGGCACGATGAGCAGGTCGGGGCGGGGATTGGTGCGGAGCCAGTACTCCGCGCCCTTGAGTCCCACCTCTTCCTGTGTGGTGCCGACGAAGATGATGTCGCCCTTGCTGGTGAAGCCGGTGGCGTTCATGGTGCGCAGCGCGGCCAGCATGTTGGCCACGGACGCCGTGTTGTCGCCCACGCCCGGCGCGAACAGGGTGTCGCCGGAGCGGCGCACCTTCTTGGGCGTCTCGTTGGGGAACACCACGTCCATGTGGGCCATGATGACGATGGTGGGTCCACCACCGGTGCCCTTGCGGACGGCGATGATGTTGCCGATGGAGTCGACGGTGGGCGTGAGCCCCTGCTTCTCGAACTCCGCCTTCACGAATGCCCCGCGTGCCTGTTCCATGCCTGACTTGCCTGGCAGCTCGGTGAGGCGCACCCACTCTTCCACCTGCTGCGGGAAGTTCGTCTCGATCAGGCGCATCGCCGACTTGATGTCGGGGCGCTCCATGAGCGTCGGGTCCCAGCTGGTGGGGTACTGCGGGGCCTGCTGAGGCTGCTGAGCTTGCACGGCGGTGGCCGCGAGCAGGCTGAGGGCGGCCGCAGCCAGGAGTCTTGTCGGGATCATGCGCGGGTATTCCTTGCGGCGTTGATGGCGGGGGAGAAGGCGCGACCGGATGGTGCGATGATGCTCGCGGACGAGAAGATAGGGGTTTCCCGGGCGCGCTGGGAACCGACCGCTAGCCGATCCGCATGTCCGCCGGCTGTGCGATGACGCCGCCCAACGCGCCGCGATGCTCACGGGCGCAGGCCCAGTCCTCCTCCGAGCGTGGAAGGAAGAGCGCTCCGGTGCGCCGATCCTGCAGGAGTGCACCGGGCTCCCGCGTAGTGTTGGCGGCGATGAAGGCGTCCGTCTCGGCGATCATGCGTCGGAAATGCCGCGCCGCGTCTTCGACGCTGTAGTCGCCGGTGAACCGCAGGTACGCGGCATCCTCGGGCGTGAGCGTGCGACGACGGAATTGCTCGAGGTACGACGAGGGATTGAGTCCGGGGTTCTTCTCGACCACGGCCCACACCAAGGCGGGGAATGGCAGGATGTGCGCATCCGCGAAGATCGCGTCGACCAGGTCACGTGGTTCGCGGCGATTCGCCAGCGCGACCAGCTTGTTGATCGCGAGGTCGATGGGGTGGAGCACGACGCCGCCACCCGGCATGGTGACGAGCGGGAGGAAGCGCCACGACGATTCATGCGACCAGTCGAGGATGGTGGACTCTCCGTCGCGACTCACCTTGGCGCTGACGAACCCGCGATGCTCGGCGATGGTGCTGACCACGTACCCGTTGTCGCGCAACACGGCGGCATCGGCGAGGAAGGTCGCGTTGGCCGTATCGGCGGTGGCGTGGAAGAAGTCGAGATCGTTGCTGAAGCGCTCGCCGGCTGGGCCGAGGTGCATCGCCGCGCCGCCGGCGAGATACGAGTCGTCGGAACGATTCGGGGCCAGCAGCGCGAGGACCTGAGCCTGGAATCCGGTCAGCGGCATGGCTCGTTACCGTCGGCTAGGCGGACGGCGGACGCAGCATCTGCTCGAGTCGGGCGGCCGCACGCCACTCGGCCCGGCCCCCGTGCTTGCGCAGGCCGTCGGCCACCCAGGGGACATCATCGATGCGGATGACCAGGTCGGGCCGGGCCCACCAGAAGCAGGTGAGGTAGTTGGCACGGAACAACTTACGGGCCTCACGAACGCAGACCATGGCCCGCGCGCTCTCGGCACTGAGCGCGCGCCTGCTCCGCAATCCGCCGAGGCGTCCCGCGTCGGCTGTGGTCATCTTCCGAGGCATGGTGCATCATAAGCGCTTATGATGCGATCGACAAGACTTCCGCCTCTCACTCCCACTCCGCTGCGAACCGCGGTCCACACCGCGAAGGTACCCGGCGCGGATGACGCTCGATCGGCGGGGGAGGCGACGGACCTACGGCGCCGCGACCACCCGGTTCCGCAGCACGCCGACCCCTTCGACTTCGATTTCGACGACGTCGCCGGGCTTCATCGCGCGCGTCGTCTGCGGCGTGCCGGTGTAGATGACATCGCCCGGCTCGAGCGTGATGTAGCGGCTCAGGTAGCTCACGATCGTCCGCACGTCGAAGATGAGGT